>JAUCFP010000006.1:2701250-3050000 GCA_030348385.1 Cytobacillus sp. NJ13
TGAGGACATTTCTTTTGCTTTTCCATTGGAAGCTATCATTTCAACGATTCTGTTATTCGCATTATTACTCATCATCATTACAATACAAAGTTATTTGAATGTCCGGCGTGTCCAGCTGGTAGAATTGTTTCATGCAAAGGAAAAGATGGATAAACCGCTCACATTTTCTTTTGGCTTGGCGTTATTGTCCATTCTATTGATTGCCGGGTCCTACTACATGATTACCATAGGGGATACAGACATCTGGAAAGAACATTTTAATGAAACATTAACAGCTGTCACAGTGGCATTGATTGCTGGGACGTATTTATTTTTCCGCCAGTTTTCCGGGTGGATATTGCAAAAAATGAGCCAAAGTAAAAATTATTTTAACGGCAATAAAATGCTATGGATTTCCTCTCTCCGTTTTTCCATTCGAGGAAATACAGTCAATTTTACATTCAATTCACTGATTAGTGCGATTGTCATCTTTACAGTTGGATTTATTGCTGTAGATTACGCTGTTAAAGGCGAGGTTGTGAAAAAAGAATTTCCAAACCATATTGCCTTTTCGTCCCAGGATCAAGAAACCCAAAGACAAATTGAACAGCTGATGAATGACTCTCATCCAATCATTGATCATGAAACCATTACAGGAATCCAAACAGAAAAAATCCAAAATAGAGATGCTTTTTTTAGCCATCCCGAATATTACACGGAAGAGTTTTACCTTTTTCCGGAATCCCAATTAAATGCAATTGTCGAATTGCGTAAAACGGGTGAAAAAGCAGATTTAAAAGGTGAAGAATCCATTATTTTATCAAGAGGAATAGATAAACCAACAAAATATAAAAGTTCTCAGCCTGAAATGACCGTTTTGGAAGACAATACATTTCATGTAGTCGAAAAAATACGATACCCGCTGTTGAGCATCCCAACGAGCCCTGGCGGAAATACAAAGCCCCAGCCTTCTGTACTCATTATTTCAGACGAAGCTTTTGAGAACTTAAGGGAACATCACACCCTTTCTTCATTTGAAATTTATCAAATCGAAGATCCCAAAACATCTAATGATGTATCACGAGAAGTATACGACCTCGTTATGAAAACAGAAGGGGCCTATTATTCGGCCTATATTGATATGTATTCCGTTGATACGGAGTCGTCTTCTTTAATCCTGTTCTCCGTTGCCTTTTTTGCCGTTATTGCATTGTTTGCATTAGGGAGTGTCATATACTTTAAACAGCTGCGCGAAGCTACAGAAGAGCGGGAACACTACGCCATTCTGCGGAAAATCGGTGTGGACGACAAAGAAATGAAAAAGATTATCCGAAAACAATTGCTGTTCGTATTTTTGCCGCCGCTCCTGCTGGGGCTGCTGCACAGCTGGTTTCTTTTATATTACACAGTCATCCTGGTCATAAAAGATTTGCCTTCTTTAACGACGATTATTTTTTCTGTCATGGGGTTATATGTGTTAACGTATCTAATCTTTTACGTTTCATCTGTATCTATTTACTACAAAATTGTCAGCGAAAAAAACACACGATGAGTTATTTTACTCATCGTGTGTTTTTTGCATGATTAAAAACGGATCGCTATCGAGCGGGAAGTGAACGATAAAGTGGGTGTACTCTCTCACAATCGACGTACAGCTAATGTAATGCCCTAACTTGTTGCTTAGCTGCTGGGCTAAATATAAACCCATTCCGGTCGACTTCGAATACAATCGCCCCGTTTCTCCGGTAAAACCGCGATTAAATACTCTCGGAAGATCTTTCTGGCTGATGCCAATCCCATTATCCCGAATCAAGAGCTGCTTTTCTTGTGGGGCTTCCAATATGGAAATGGTGATTTCTCCACCAGGTTCTGTATACTTCAAACTGTTTGTCAGAAGCTGATTGACGATGAACTGGAGCCATTTAGGATCACTTTGGACCTCCAAATGATCTGCCTGTATGTGAATGCGGATATTTTTTGAAATAAAGGTTTTTGAGTGGGACTTTACAATATCCTTAAGAATCTTGATAATATCACATTTCTGGATATCGTAATCCTGATTAAAGCTGTCTAGTTTAGCGTAATAGAGTGCTTGATCAACATAATTTTCAATTTTCGTAACTTCTTCTCTTAAGCTTCCAGCGTCCATATCGGTTTGCTGCAGCAGGCGAAGAACGGCAATCGGTGTTTTTATTTCGTGGAACCAGGAGACGATAAAATCGTAATGTTCCTTCTGCCTGTCCTGAATCCGATTCATTTCACGGATATGTTCACGCTTCAGCTCATCGATGTGTGTTTTAGCGAATTCTCCTTCCAGAGACAGGCTGTCATAATCCTCCCCTTCCAATTGCCGGATCACTCGCATATTTTGCTGGTACCGATATACTAAAAACCCGATTAATACAATCGAAGATAGGGCGAAGGCATAAAGGAATGTCCCCCACGCCAGGCTGCCATTGATATCAGTAAAAAAGATTGCCGCTGAAATCAGGAAACTGGTCAGATAGAGGACTATATAAGGTTTTTCATAGGATAAAAAGCTAAGGAAGTTCATTCAATTAAATACCCTAACCCTTTCCGAGTGACAATGAAGTCCTCTAGTCCAATTGCTGCAATTTTCCTGCGCATCCGATTCACATTCACGGTAAGTGTATTATCATCGACAAACTGTTCCTCATTCCATAGTGCCTGCATTAAGTCATCCCTCGAGACGATTTTTCCGATATTCCGCATCATCAATTGCAAAAGGATGAATTCATTCCGGCTTAGCTCATTGCTTTGCCCATTAAATTCAATCGTTGAATTGGTTACATTTAATTTCAGGCCGCGATGGATAAAACGGATATTCTCCTCTTCCTGATATGTATACTTCCTGCGGATGAGTGCACTGATTTTCGCGAGAAGGATATCCAAATCAAAGGGCTTCTGGATAAAATCATCCCCGCCCATATTAATGGCCATTATAATATCCATATTCTGATTTCTGGAGGAAAGGAAAATGATCGGCACTTTTGAAACAGAGCGTATTTGCTGGCACCAGTAGTATCCATCAAAAACGGGAAGATTGATATCTAATAAAATGAGGTGTGGACTTGTCTGCTCGAATTCCGCCAGCACCTGGTCAAATTGGGTTACCTCCACCACATCATATTGCCATTTTTTCAGCGTATCAGCGACAATCCGCCTAATTTTTTCATCGTCTTCTATCATCATGATTCTATACATAAAATCCCTCTTTATTGGAATAATGGTCACGTTATTTATTCTAGCACAATTTATTTAAGTCTTTCAGGCTAGGGCTGTCTGTCCGCTTTCACTCCTTCTCTCATAAGACCAGTGAGCATCAAATTAAAACTAAACATAAAAAAGACCGCTGGAATCCAGCAAGTCTTTTGAGAGATTATAAAATAAAGAACAAGAGTTTAATTATTAAATAAAAATTTTCAGACAATAAAGGTAAAATTATACTTCATTAAGCTTAATCTTGAATACATAAGAATATTGGCCAGGTAATTTACTTGGATGAATTAGTGGTGTTTTAATAAGTAGTTTATTGTCTTCAATTTGATAATCCAGATTTAAATCCATTCCTAATATATGAATTGAATCAATATCTAACCCTTTAGATAAGGTGAATATTTCTTTTTCATTTGGCCAGCTATCCATAATGCAGTATATACTTCTACCATTCGTTGTAAACTTATTTACAGCATGACTAATTCCATGGTAAGGTCTTGTTTCAAAAATGGACTCGCCGTTTACATTTAGCCAATCACCAATATCTTTTAACCTTTGCTGCTGTATAATAGGAATCCTTCCATCCCAAGTTGGACCGACATTCAATAATAGATTGCCGCCACGCGCTACGATGCTTGTTAATTCATGAATAAGCTGTTCGGAAGTGGAATAGTTTTCTAGATTTTCTGCTCGATTAAATCCATAGGATCCGCCAATCCCCCTGCTTTCCTCCCACACATGATCTTGAACAATATCTGAAACATCATGATACTCACTGGAGAAATAATCACCATGTTTTCCTGGCATCCCAGCACAGAACCTGTCGTTCACTACCACTTCATTTTTATTCGGGGCTTCATTGTACAGCCATGCTAAAAATTCTTTTGTTTGTGCCGCATTTTCGTCTAAATCCCATTCTCCTCCATCTGAAAAGATCAGTGAAGGACTATATTTCTGTACCAATTCTTTAAGTTGAGGAATGAGAATTTCGTCTGGATAATTTTCTTCATCTATACCATAATTTTGATGATCGTATTCTGGAACAAAATAGCCTGATTCAGTTCTATGGCTCCAGTTAGTTTCCCAATCTATAATTGAATAGTACAGACCCATTTTCATTCCTTGTTTTCTGACAGCGTCCGTTAAATTGCCTAGAATATCAATATTGGGGCCAACATCTGTGACACGCCAATTTTTTTTATGTTTATTTTGGGTAGGCCATAAGCAGTACCCATCATGGTGTTTTGCTGTTAACACAACGTATTTGGCACCGGCATTTTTAAATGTTTTAGCCCAAAAATCAGCATCAAATAATTCAGCAGTAAACTTAGCTGCAAATTCTCGATACTTAAAATCTTTCCCATAGATTCTTTCATGAAAATCATCGTTATTATTTTTATATTCACCGTAAACAGAGGCATAATACCATTCTGCATAAGATCCAAACCGTTCGTCACTTAATTTTCTCCATGAAGGAACAGAGTAGACACCCCAGTGGACAAATATACCAAATTTGGCATTTTGGAACCACTCTGGAATAACCCTGGAATCTAATGACTCCCAATTAGGCTGATATTGATTTTTAACACTTATCTCCATACCTGTACCTCCAACAGTTATTCTTTAGCTAATTCTAAAAATAAGATTTCATTTTCATTTTTGGATTCTCAAAACCCAAATGCTTCACCCTGTAATTCTCTTTTCAGGAAAATGTTTTGAATTATTCTCCTGGCTGATATTCTCTCTTTTAATCCCAAACCAATTAGTATAAGGGCCAATAATGGCTAAAATAGCTGAGAATACAATGCCCAGCATATTAAACAGCGCCCATGGTGCATAATCTATTACACTTACTCCGAGTGTAGTAGCCATGTAAACTCCTGCCAGGGTCCATGGTACTAGTGCTTCCGGAATCATTCCTCCATCTTCCATACTTCGGGATAAATTCAGCTGATGAAGTGATTGTTTACGATATTGTTCAGAGAATATTTCTTTCATTAGAAAAAAAGTGATATAGCTATTGCCTGTTGCTAAAATGATTGCTAATCCTGAAATCAATGATACTAGTATCGTGTTAGTGGCTGTTTTAATATAGGAAAAAACCCGTGAGAAAACGACATTAAATACTTGGGATGCTTCTAAGGCTGATGCAAAGAAAAATGCGCAAAAAACAAACAATATAGTTCCGTGCATGCTGTATATGCCGCCCCTGTTTAATAACGTTTGCAGATCAGAGCTTATTTCTAAATTCGGCAGTGCAGATAACATCATCTCCACATTAAATCCCTCAATTGCTGCCTGTATAACAAGCGGAAAAGATACTTGCTGCACAAATAACGCTATTAACATTGCTGTGAATGACGATAAAAAAAGAACGACTACTGTCGGTTTCTTCATAACTGAGCCAGCAATAATAATGATAGCCGGCAAAAATAAGATAGGATTCCAGTTAAATATTTGTTCAATTGTTGATGAAACGCCAGATACATTTGCATCCATTATTTCTGTTGCATCTATATTTAAACCAACAAGAAAAAATACAAGAGCTGCTGTTAGCATGGAAGGGACTGACGTAAACATTAAATGTTTGATATGCTGATATAAATCAACTTCAGCAATTAATGAACTCATATTAGTTGTATCAGATAATGGTGAAAGCTTGTCCCCAAAATAAGCCCCTGATATAACAGCTCCTGCTGTTATTGCAAGATTAACATCCATAGCACCAGCAATCCCCATAATAGCAACTCCGATTGTTCCTGCAGAGCCAAAGGAGGTACCTGTACAAGTTGAAACCACCGCTGTTGCTAAAAAAGCTAAAATATATAGATATTGCGGATTTATTATTTCTAATCCGAAATAAATAAAATAAGGGATTGTTCCAGATATCATCCAAGTACCAATTATCAATCCAATACTATATAAAATCAGAATAGCAAGCACCGCAGTCTTGATTTTTTGCGACATAATTTCCATGATGTTCTCCCATCGCTCACCATGTAAAATAGCAAATAATGTTACTATTGTACCTGCAGAAATTAATACAAATTCTGTTTTAAAGCCTGCTATCATAATTCCGTATACCATGATAAACATAATAACTGCTAACAAAAGAATTGCCGCTAAGAAAGATGGCTGTTTCTTAGTTTTCCCTTGCATTAATTCCACCTCCTAGTATTTGGTTAAGCCAATAGATAGATTATTCAGAGCACATGCTATGTCTATTTTTTTCATAAAAATAATAACCCCCTTTTCAATTTGAGAAATAGTGACTCTCATACTAAGATAGCCTTTCGAAGTTGTTTAACAAACTAAATTTTCTGAATTCGCATTCCGGAGAAATACTTCTTACTTCTGCATATTCAAAACACACCTTTTTTTAAAATGATATTTCCATAAGGTGCACGCTCACTCGTAGCCACTATTGCATATGCTCGCTTACTGCGATCGTAAAAATCTTCCCTTTCTAATTTCTCGATTTGGACAGGAAATCCACTCAATTTATTTACAATATCTTCGTATTCCTTCCAAATAGCAGGGTTATTATCGCCTTTTACAGTATTCATCAGTAATATTGGGAATTGAACGTAAGTATCCAATGGGAAAAACTTTAATATTGCGGTTAAAAATTCTGGTACACCATGTCCATTGCCATTTATCAATCGATTTGAACGGCCGGAATGACTCGCAGCCGGAAAATTCCCGTCTGCGAGTACAATCTCATCTCCGTGCCCCATTTCCATTAAAACTTTCATAAGTTCTGGAGAAATAATAGGCGGGATTCCTTTAAGCATTTTGTAAAGCTCCATCTTTTACAAATATATTCATAAGCTTTCCTAATTTTTCAATTTCTACAGTGACTTCATCACCTGGCTGTATGTATACACGCTCTTCAGCAGGCAGTCCAAATACGACTCCCTCTGGTGTACCTGTTAAAATAAGGTCACCCGGTTCTAATGTCATGTGCATAGAAATATAACTTACGATTTCTGCACAGGAAAAGATCATATCAGAAGTATTAGAGTTCTGCCGTAACTCACCATTTACATATGTTTTCAAATCCAGTTTGTTCGGATCTCCTACTTCATCTGATGTAACTAAATAAGGACCAACTGGACTAAATCCATCACATGTTTTCCCTAACAGCCATTGTTGTGTCCTCATTTGCAAATCTCTAGCTGATAAGTCATTGACAGTACAGTAACCAAACACATGAGAAAGAGCGTCTTCTTTTGAAACGCTTTTCGTCTTCTTACCAATCACAATGCCAAGCTCAACTTCATAATCCAGTTCATTCGTTACAGCAGGGACTTCAATTTCGCATTGGTGACCTGTCAATGTGTTATCAAATTTGTTAAATAAGATTGGGACCTCCGGATATGGTGCATTTGTTTCATCTGCATGTTTGCGGTAGTTTAATCCCACACAAATAATTTTATGTGGCTTTGTTACAGCTGGCCCCCAGGCAATCTCTTGGTCTTCAATCATAACAGCACTTTCATTTGATACTGCTGCCTTCACTTTATCTTCAAACTCTTTTAATGCTATCTCATCTAATTCAATGACTTGCATGATATCTGTAAAAACATCATTCCATTTGTTTTTCTTTGCTGTTGCTTCAGCATCTATTAATCTATCATCTATTTGTACAGCTAGTTTCTTATTCTCATTTTTTATAAAAGTAGCCAATTTCATTTTTAAGATCTCCTTTTAAGCATTTTTTCCAAAAACAACTCCGCCATCTATATAAAGTGGTGATCCCATCATAAATGCCGATTCATCTGAAGCAAGGAACAATGCAGCTTTTGCCACATCATCTGGTCTTCCTAATTCTCCGCTCAATTGCCTCTTTTTAATACCTGCAATGGCAACTTCAGGGTCATCGTAGGAAGATTTCAAATAATCCTCGACAAATGGCGACATAATTGTACCAGGCAGTAAAGCATTTACTCTAATTCGATACGGAGCATAGTCCACCTGCATAGCTTTCGTCAGAGCTAGCACAGCCCCTTTTGTTGCGGAATATGCTGCACGTTTTGCCAGTCCCATTTCAGCAGCGCATGATGACATATTGATAACAACACCGCTTTTCTGTTTCATCATATGAGGGAGTGTATATTTTGAAGGCAAGTACACTCCCTTTACATTCACACTCATTATTTTGTCCCATACATCCGGCTCTACTTCGTCTACTCTTCCAACATTACTAATCCCTGCATTGTTAAATAATATATCTATTTTTCGATATTTTTCAATAATTTGACCGACTACATTTTCTACTGCTTCGGGATTTGCCACATCCATTTCAAAAAACGCTGCTTTCCCGCCATTTTCTTCTATTTCAGTTACTGCTCCTTGTCCATTTTCACGGTTAATATCTGTAATAATGACAAAAGCTCCTTCATTAGCGAATAGGTTAGCTGTCGCCTTACCAATTCCACTGCCTCCGCCAGTAACAATCGCTATTTTGTCTTGCAGCCTCATACTTTTACCTCCAAGTCATGATCCATATGATCCTCTGGCTGTGCTGCTTTAACAGTTAATCCGCCATCTACCATTAACAGATGTCCATTTATTTGCATGGCTTCCTCTGAAGCTAAAAATACCACCGCATCTCCAATTTGTTTTTCAGTACCAAGCCTCTTCATTGGATTCGCTTCAATTTCTTTTTGTAAAATTTCAGGATCTTCCAGATACTCTTCGCACATATCTGTTGCAACAGTGCTTGGTCCAACAGCGTTTACATTTATATTATGTTTACCTAGTTCAATGGCCAGTGCTTTTGTTAAATGGCTTGCCGCTGCTTTTGATGAAATATAATGCGGAATCACTGGACTTGTCACGAGAACACTAGCAGTTGATGTAATATTTATGACTTTTCCATATTTATTTTCAATCATCTTTTTAGCTGCTCTTTGTGTCGTTAAGTAAATTGATTTCACATTTGTCTGATAGGTTTTGTCCCATGTTTCTTCTGAAAGCGTCAAAAAAGGTTCAAATGGCGCAATACCAGCATTATTTACCAGGATATCAACCGATCCTAACTCTCTTTCTACTTCGTCCATCATTTGGTCAACATCTGCTTTGATTCCTACATTTGCTTTTACAGCCATCGCCTGAATATGGAACAGTTCTTCAATTGTTTCTTTTAAAGCTTTTGCTTTTTCATACGAACCGGGTGACGTATAATTAATTGCTACATTTGCTCCCTCTTCCGCTAATCTCATAACAATGGCTGCACCTATTCCCCGGGCACCGCCTGTTACAAGCGCTATTCGATTTTTTAATTTACTCATATATTCGCTCCTCCTTTAATTACAGGCTGATGCTGATTCGGCTGATACTAAACTCTTGGTGACCTAAAACTTCAGCTTTTGTCAGTTCTCCCTGTGCAGTTTTTATAACGGTCTCAAAAACACGGTTTCCTGCATCGTCAATTGTTTCCTTACCTTTCATAACAGGACTTGTATCTACATCAATGTTATCCGCCATATTACGGGCTGTGATTTCATTACCTGTTATTTTGATAACCGGGATAATTGGATTTCCTGTTGGGGTTCCTCTTCCCGTCGTAAAACAGACCATATGAACACCTGCAGCTGCCATACCTGAAACACATTCGATATCATTCCCAGGCGAATCCATGAAGTAATATCCGCTTCCTGGCATTTCCTCGGCAAATGGCAGTACATCTCTTAATGGGCTTGTACCGGCTTTGCTTATACAGCCTAGTGATTTTTCTTCAATTGTTGACAAACCACCCTCAATATTGCCCGGACTTGGATTGCCGCCGCGCATGTCTGCGCCAATGCGTTCAATCTCTTTTTCAAATTTGTCTACATAGGCATAGACCTTATTTGCTACTTCTTCATTGACAGCTGATTCAGCAACAATGTGTTCAGCTCCGATGATTTCAGTTGTTTCTCCCATTACAATAGTGCCGCCCTGTTTTATGAGCATATCTGATGCTTTTCCTAAAGAAGGATTGCTGCATAATCCGGAAGTAGCGTCAGATCCTCCGCATTTCACACCCAGGATTAATTCCGAAAGCGAGATATCTGCTTGAGGGATATTTTCAATTTCTTTGTATAATTGCTTTGCTAATTCAGATCCTTTTTGAATCGCTTTGATGGAGCCTCCAGCATCCTGAATATCGATCCATTCGACAGGTTTTCCAGTTTCTTCAATTTCTTTTTTTAATTCACTTGCATCTATCACTTCACAGCCCAAACTCACTAGTAAAACTGCACCAACATTCGGGTTTTTCCCCATTCCTGCAAGCAATTTATGTGTACGTTCTTTGTCATCTCCAATTTGGCTGCAGCCATGCTGATGCGGAATAGCTACTGAAGCAGGTACGCTTTGCTGGATTCTATTTGATACATGGTTAGCACAAACAACAGTAGGGATTATTAATAAATGATTTCGTATTCCCATTTTACCGTTTGGACGGCGGTAACCTTTTATCATTTTCATTAACTTTGACCCCCTTTCGCTTTATCCCCTCTGCCTCTAATCCCTTCAATATTATGAATATGTACATGTTCACCAGGGGTAATCTCCATACTGGCTGCACCAATCACCTGACCGTATTTCACAACATTTTCAGATGGCTGAATAGGTTTAATGGCTATTTTATGTCCAAATGGAATAGCTTGTTTTGCTGTCAATTCTTCCTTTTTGCCATTAATCGCATATAGCAGCTTTTCACCAGAATCTATATTTTTCAAAAGGGTAGCAACATTATCAATCTCGGACATTACAATACTTGTTATCTCTTGCTCCTTAGTTAACTTACTCATTGATTGCACTCCTCTCCTTTAGTTTGTAAAACAATTTTGCATTTTCAGAAAATATTTGTTCTTTTTCTAATGTGCTTAAGCTATCAGGAAGGCATTTATTTATGATTTGAACCGCATCATCATAACTCCCCGCTAATAAGCAAACTGGCCAATCACTTCCAAACATAATGCGGGAAGGGCCAAACATTTCAATAATATGATGAATATAAGGCTTGAAATCTTCTATTTTCCACTGCTTCGTATCCGCTTGTGTCATTAACCCTGATATTTTGCACCAAACATTTGGAAATTTAGCTAAGGCATTCATCTCTTCTTTCCAATTATTGATTTCTTCATCTGTTATATTCGGTTTAGCCAAATGATTAATAACAGTCAATAAATCAGGAAGTGTTTCCATTAAAGTTAAAATAGAAGACGTATGCTTATTATTAATTAATAAATCAAGTGGAAGGTTATATCGAATCATCCATTTTAGATTTTCGATAACTTGTTCTTGAAGAATCCAATCGTTTTGTTCTATATCTTGAAGCATTGGACGTAATCCTACTAATCCAGGCTGCTTCAATAATGAATCTAACTGTTCCTGAAAAGATGGTGAAGATAAATCCAACCAGCCAACCACACCATAGATCCATTCATATTGTTCATATAACGATAAAAGAAATTTTGTTTCTTCGTATGTAGGGGCTGCCTGTACAAGCACCGTCCCAGAAATTTGATATTTCTCCAGCAAAGGGATTAAATCTTTCGGCAAAAAATCTTGATAGAGGACACCCATATCACTAGTAAGCCAAGAATAATCTCCTCTTTCTAGCTTCCAAAAATGCTGATGTGCGTCAATTATAACTCTCACCTTCAATTTGTTATTTTTATGTTACCGATAACATTAAAATAACAAAAGAATTTTAAATTGTCAATAAATTCTCATAAAACTCTAACTTTTCTAAAAAAAGACCTTCTTTTAGTTCTTACTTTCATTAAAACTATAATGAAAAAACTCCTATTATTTAATAGGAGTTCCAGATGACTTTCTGATAACCAATTCAGGTTTTAAATTTATTGTTCTATACTCTTTGGGACTAACTTCTTCTACTCTCTCAATGACTAATTGTGTTCCGATATATCCAAAATCATATGCAGGCTGGGAAGATACTGTTAAAAATGGATCAAGGTCCAGAAATAATTCTAGATCATCAAAGCAAACAACAGCAATATCATTTGGGACTTTAATCTTTTTTTCCCGCAGGCTATTAATAATTTTAATCGCGATAAAATTATTTGCCGCAAAAATGGCCGTTGGGCGTTTAGCCGGAGGAAGATTAACCAGGTGATCGATTCCATTCCAATCCTCCTCTTGTTTATAATGAGTCTCGATCAAAAATAAAGGATCTATGTTTAAATCTTTTATTTTTAACGTCTCTAAAAATGCCTGATACCGTTCCTTTGAAGTCGAAATTGTAAGTGGACCATGCACCAATGCTATTCTCTCATGTCCATTATCAATTAAATGCTGAAGCAGCAATTTCGTACCCTCATAGTTATCGCCAAGAACCTTATCACAAGAAACATTTTCAATCTCTCTATCAATTAATGTAAAAGGGATCCTGTTTTTTATTAATTTATTTAAATTTTTGATTGATGAATCTCCTGTTGGAGCAATAATTACTCCATCTACGCGTTTAGAAATTAACGCATTAATATAATCACTCTCTTTTTCATAGTCTTCATCTGTATTGCATAAAATTAGCTGATACCCCATTTGATTAGCCTTATCCGCAGCACCTCTTGCTACTTTTGTAAAAAAGGGGTTTGTAATATCCGTTATGATTAATGATAGTAATTTCGTCTTTTTAATATTCAAACTTTGAGCAGCAGAATTAGGAATATAGTTTAACTCTTTTATAACTGCTTCTACTTTTTCTCTTGTCTTTTCGCTAATACTCCCCTTGTTGTTAATCACTCGTGATACGGTCATCGGTGAAACATTAGCTTTTTTTGCAATATCGTAAATAGTCGTCACTTTGTTAACCCTGCCTTACATTCAGCTTTTAATTGATCCACCTTTTATATTTAGATTATCTGTTAATTCAAATATTATATCATGAAACGTTACCTTACAGGGAAACTGCCAAAAACATAAAAAGCGTCCGAGAATTCAAAAAGGAAAACACTGCGATTCTCCTTGAAGCTATTGTTTCCAAAAGATCGTTAAACCAATGAAACCCAGTAGATTTATATTAACAAAAAGACGTAAAAGTTAGTATCAGTTTGAATTAGGAGATTATTTAATGAGACTTGTTTAACCTCAATCATGCATATCGGTACTCTCCATTCTCCATGATAACAGCTTCATACTTAACTATAATTTCCGTTAGCAATATAGTGAATGGCAGGCTTGCCGCCAACGAGATGTATGTTCATCGGCATGGCCTTTGGAGTATGACGGGGAACAGGTTAATCGGTTAATTAAATAAAGATTTTAAATATGAGGGGTATCCAGCTGGACTTTCCTTTGCTTATAAAAGGGCGGAACAAAAATTGTTCCGCCCTGCAATGATATTTAGTTACTTAGAGGGGATGGCTTTACATCTCTTGGAATAGGACAAATATAGGGTGTTCCATCTCTTTTTTCTAAAAGCTCCTTCTTTGCCTCTTCAATCAGCCCGTTATCAGTTAATAGGTCAATCGCTGCCCCAGCAAGCGTTTTTCCGGCCTGAAGCATTCCTTTGTGGGCAAGGGATGTAGCCCCTTGGGATACGAGCTGCCACGAATGCAGAGGAGTGCCAAACACAAAGCAGGCACCCCAGAATTGGGCAGTCGGAACGACCCAGCTTACGTCCCCCACATCAGTTGATCCAAAAAGCACTTCATTTGACGCATCAAAATAAGGAATTACCCTATCAACAAAGCTCTGGCCATCCGCTGGTTTGAATGTTTTTCCTCCAGACATCTTTTGAATCTCATTAACCGCATTTCTCTTATCATCTTCTGTAATTTTTTCATACATTTTTTTCGCATAATGCTGTTCTTGCTCGTCATACATCGGGAGTCCAAACTTCTCCAGATTATGCTGAAGAACCTTTCCCAATGCGTCATTCGGAATGTAATTGGAGCAGGCTTTATCAAACCTTACTTCTACCTCTGTTCCAGTCATTAAAGCTGCTCCTCTGGCAACATTGTAAACTCTCTCGTAAATGCTCTTAACATCGTTTATTTTCGGTGCGCGAATCAGGTAAAGAACCTCCGCTTCCGCCTGGACGACATTAGGCGAAGCCCCCCCTGTATTCACAATTGAATAATGGACTCTGGCATCCGGAATGATGTGCTCCCTTAGATAATTTACGCCTACATTCATTAATTCTACTGCATCCAGCGCACTTCTGCCTAAATGAGGGGAATTCGCTGCATGTGATGCCGTCCCTTTAAATTTAAAATAAACCTGATAGTTTGAGAGCGAGGACATCGAAAAAATACCGCTAAAGGAACCAGGATGCCAAGTCAGTGCACAATCCACTCCTTCGAACAGCCCTTCCCTTACCATATAGGTTTTACCAGAACCGCCTTCTTCTCCTGGACATCCGTAATATTTAATTGTTCCTGCCATATTGTTTTCTTCCATATATTTTTTGACTGCGACCACAGCTGCCAAAGGGGCTGTCCCTAGCAAATTATGTCCGCATCCATGCCCATTCCCGCCTTCGGCAACCGGTTCATGGACGGCAGTTCCAGATTTTTGGCTTAAGCCTGCAAGTGCATCAAACTCTCCCAAAATAGCAATCTCCGGCTTGCCGCTTCCATGGCTTGCAATGAACGCTGTCTGAATTCCCCCGACTCCTCGATCAACCTTAAAACCTTCCTTTTCCAAAACAGAAGCAAGCAGTTCAGCAGATTGATATTCTTCAAATCTCGTTTCTGCATACTCCCAAATCTTATCTGCAACCTTAATAATTTCCTCCCCGTTTTCCTCAATCAGCTCATCGAGTCTTGAAATATATTCTGCCTTTTTCATTTTGCCACCCCTTCGACTCTCTCAATGTTAATAATCAGCTCTGATAGTGCTTTTAGCGCTATTCTCATGACAGATTCGTCAATATCGAATCTTTCATTGTGATGCCCTGCTGCCAGGCTTGTCCCAAAGATTATGTAGGAAGCGAGTCCGTTATTATTCTTTACCCTTTCCATCATGTAAGTGGCATCCTCTGAACCCGCCGCAAACGGTGAATCATCCAGGACATGTTCAACCTCATCAATTTTTTCAGTGATTTCTTTAATATATTCTTTCAGAACTTTATTGGATTCACTTGTTTTAGCCTCTCCCACAACATCAATTACCGCTTCAGTCTCATACATGACGGCAGCACCTTTAATGATGCTTAGAGCATTCTTTAAAATATATTCGTTAATTTCAGTAGTCTCTCCGCGTGTTTCTATCTTTAAATGGGCTGAAGCAGGAATGATATTGCGGCCGCTCCCTGCCTGAAGCACACCGACATTTATACGGGATGATCCTTCACTGTGCCTTGAAATGGCATGCAAATTCATTACAGCTGATGCTGCTGCAAGCAAAGCATTATTTCCTGCTTCCGGATTCGCTCCCGCATGGGCGGCTTTTCCTTTATAGGTGACATCCAGTTTAGTAGTTGCAAGGAAACCATCCGATCCGCTGACCACCTCTCCAAGAGGGATCCCAGTACCGACATGGGAAGCAAAGAAGATATCCACTTCATCAAGGACTCCAGCTTCGACCATTGATTTTGCGCCGCGGACTCCCTCTTCAGCCGGCTGGAAGATGAAAACGATTTTACCGCTCAGCTGATCTTTTGATTCAGATAACAATTTTGCCAAGCCAAGTCCGATGGCTGTATGAGCATCATGCCCGCAAGCGTGCATCATATTGGCGTTTATTGAGACGAAGCCTTCTTTGACAGGGACATGCTCCTCATCGTTAGATTCCTGTATATCAAGCGCATCCATATCAAAACGCAGTCCTATAGCCGGTCCCGGGCGTCCGGAATCCAAAGTCCCTACGACACCGGTTAAACCGCCTGAAAAATATGGAAGCCACTTGGGATCCGCGCCCTGTTCCAAGGCACGCTTTTCGTTTTCTTCAAGGGTTGAAGCCGATGGTACACCCATCCTTGACTCTTTACGCACAACCTCTTTACCGGCTTTAACTTCATATCCCCATGCCTCCAGCTTGGATGCCACAAGAGAAGCAGTCCTGAATTCCAGCCAGCCTGACTCGGCAAATTTGTGAAAGTCCCTTCTCCATTCAACCATCTGGCCAAAGGTTTTTTCGATTAAACTAGTTGTTTGATTATTCATATTTATTGTCTCACCTTTCGTTTGGAGTTAATGGAAAAAGGAGAAGCTGTACCTTCTCCTTTTTTCATACATTTACTTAAGGTACATTCCTACACCTGGCCCTATTGGAATACCAGCTAGTCCAAATACAAGCAGCATGATGACCCAAATAACAAAGAATACAATTGTATACGGAATCATAAGCGACATAAGAGTGCCGATTCCTGCCTTTTTATCATATTCATTCATGAATGCGAGCAGGATCGCGAAATATGGATTAAGCGGTGTAACCATGTTCGTTGATGACTCGCCAATCCTGTAAGCCACCTGGATAAAAGCAGGATGGTAATTCAAGAGCATCAGCATTGGCAGGAACACTGGAGCCTCCAGTGCCCAAAGCGCAGAGCCGCTTATAATGAATAAGCTTAAAAATGCAGTAAGGATTGCGAAGCCAATAATGACAGGCATACCTGTTAAATTCATAGATGAAAGGAACTCAGCAGAGTTTACAGCAATCCATGTTGAAAGATTGCTCCAGTTAAAATAAGCAATGAACTGGGCAATCGCGAATACTAATACGATATAACCAGACATCTCCCTGATTGAATCAGTCATTAACTCTGGTACTTCACTAACTTTTTGGATTTTTTGGATGGATACACCGTATGTAACACCAACGGTAATGAAGAACATAAAAATAATCGGGATAATTCCATCTAAGAATGGTGATGGGATAAGACCGCCATCTTCATTTTGCAGCGGTGAACCCGGAATCAAAACCAGGGCTGCAACAGCAGCAATATATAGGATCGCTGCAATTAAGGTATTCTTAAGCGCTTTGTTTTCCAGATGGTTTGTCTCAAAATTAAGCTCTTTCTTATCAGACTTGCCAGTATAAGTCCCCAGCCTTGGTTCTACGAATTTTTCAGTCAGCAATCCACCGGCTATGGTTAGGATTATTGTTGATAAACTCATAAAATACCAGTTATCAATAGGTGTGACTATTACATCAGGGTTGATGGTCTGAGCAACTTCAGTTGAAATTCCGGAAAGAAGCGCATCCGTTCCAGCAACTAAAATATTTGCTGTAAAGCCAATTCCTGAGCTGGCGAATCCGGCGGCAAGACCTGCAATCGGATGACGTCCCAATGAATAAAAAATCACAGCTGCCAGCGGTGGTATTATGACAAATGCTGCATCTGAAGCAATATTTCCCATTATTCCAATAAAGAATACCGCGTAAGTAATAATTGATTTGTGCGCATTAATGATCGTTTTCTTAATAACACTTTCAAACAATCCTACTCTTTGTGTTAAACCGATACCAAGCATCATTGTCAGTACCAGTCCAAGAGGCTTAAAGCCTGTAAAGTTCTCAAGCATGGAAGTTAAAATAAACCGGAGTCCTTCACCTGAAATTAAGCTTTTTACTTTTAATTCCTCTCCTGATCCTGGATGAACTACTGAAACATCAAACAAGCTGACCAGCCAGGAGATGGCCATCATGGCCAAGGCTAAGTAGATAAACAGCATGAATGGATGCGGCAGGCGGTTCCCTGCCCGTTCAATAAAATTCAAAAAACCAGAAAAGCCTTTTTCCTTCTCAGTATTCTGTTTCGCAGAAAGTTGAGCCACTCAATTCACCTCTTTTAGAATAATAGTTTATAAATCATTCATTTAAGGAATATGTCCTTAATTATTCCGTAAAAATAGTATAGTATAGAATCAGAATTTTTTCACTATTTTTTATATAATAAATTTTTTTATTAAAAAACCCTTCCATCATGCGTTAGATGGAAGGGCTTTGATCAATATTTAATTTATATATTTTTTTCGGTCTTCCTCTTTGGCCGGATTGCTCTTCTCCTGCAAGCTGTACCAGCTGCAGGCGTTCCATTTCTGCTAAGATTCGTCTGGCATTGCGCTCTGTGCTCTTCAGCCAGAGGGATAATTCTTGAGATGTTACAATACTTTTTCGATAGTGCTGCGACAAAGACTGGATTTTACTAATAACAGCAGGACTTATCTGGGAATCTTTCAATTTCTTTTCCCATTCCTTGCCTAAAGAACGGCCGCTATAAGAAAAACTTTCGTTTACAGCAGCCTTTTCAGTGACCTGCTTACTTTCATCTACTAATATAATAACAGGTGTTTCCTTATCTCTTGCATATTGTATTGCTATACGGAGATTCTGCTCCGCTTCAAGCGCCGTGATTCCATACCCAAGTCCGGTCCTGATCTGCAATTTACTGTGAAGCTTAACATCTTCAATCAGCCTGAAAAGTGACCTGTCATTTAAATGCAAATCCATTTCTCCCCTGGTAGTATAAATATGGAAGTGCCCATCCCCTATTTGCACTAAGGAGCCATTTATTAATTCAGCATAATTCAATAAAAGCCTTTTAAGCTCTAATTCTTGATGTTTCATCTTAAATGAATAAAGCTGTTCATCACTTGAGACCTGAAACACTTCTACTCCTAATATCGCAGTTTGCGCCTTTCGATACCAGTTAGAGGCTCCCCGCTCTTTTAAAATCTGAAGCATAAGACTAATAGATATGATGTCAGGCGTCACTCGGTAACAAGGTACCTTAAGTTCAGTCAGCCTAGTATATACTGCCCGCAGGCATGTAATCACCGCATCTATTTTTCCTGCCTGGTAGAGATTTAAATGATAATTAATGATGTCCTGGGCAGGCATATAGCCTGCGTATGGGAAGGTATTGATTTCTAAAGGATAAATGGAGTTCTGAATTGCATGTATCTCGTTCTCCTTAATGGTATCGAGACTAATTTTTTTCAGTATTTTTTGCTCTTTCACCTGAGCTTCAAGCAGCGTTTTATAGAGGCTGTTTCCATTCAGCGGCGGAAAAATACCATCTTCCACAGCAATCAGACCCTGTGACAGCGCCAAATGATAGGGAGCTTGCCCAGAGAAAAACCACTGGTCGATTTTGTGTCTATTGTCGTTGATGATGCGGATTGTATCTTCTGTTCTTTGATAAGGGAAAAGAAATATTTCAATATTATCAAATTCTCTTGCTGCCTTTTTTACCAATTCAACGGAATCACCAGGACCTATTACACCAAGATTAATTCTCATCTAAACATTCCTTTTTATGTACTCAACCAGGATATTGGTTCCCAGACTTAAATCCTTAATAGCTGCAAATTCATCCGGATGGTGGCTTATCCCCTCTTTACATCTGATAAAAATAAGTCCAGATGGCCATTTCCTGCTCATATTCATGACATCATGCCCCGCTCCGCTTTCCATCATCAGACACTGATAGCCCAATGACTCCCCAATTTTTTTCAGCTCTTGGGAAAGTTCGCTGCTAAGCATGATAGAGGCATTATTCACTAGTGTATTTATTGTTATTTTAACATGTAAGTCCTCACTGATCGATGAGCATTTTTCCCTTATCAAGGATACCATTTTGTTCTTCAAAGCGTCATCGACACTGCGGATATCAATTCCCAATTCTATTGATCCAGGAATGGCAGTAAACGTGTTTGGCTGAAGTGCCAGTGTACTTGCTGTAGCGACTATCGGGTATTCATTATCGATGGATAAACGCTCAGCGGTCTCAGCTACAAACGTGATTAAAGGGGCTGTGGCTACTAGTGCATCTATCCGTCCTCCCATTGGAGCAGTCCCTGTATGTCCGGTTCTTCCCACTATCTTTATTTTCAAGCGTATCGGACATGCAACGGCAGTAACAGAACCAAAGTCTGCACCTGCATTTTCAAGCCTCATTCCCTGTTCGATATGAAGTTCTACAAAAGACTTTAACTCAGAAATATTTCTTTCTGCCTGAGGCATTTCCTCCCACTTTACACCTCTTAATTCTATTGCCTCCTTAACCGTAATTCCCTCTTCATCCTGAAGATTTTCAAGTTCTTCTGGATTAAGGATTCCTGCCATTGCTTTGCTGCCAATAGTAGAGATGCCAAATCGAGACGACTCCTCAGAAGCAAAGCAAATGACCTCGATTGGTCTATCTGGCTGAAAGCCCTCTTCCTTTAGCTTTTTGACTGCCCCAAGTGCACAGACGACACCCGCTGCTCCATCATAGCCCCCTCCGCCTTTTACAGTGTCCAAGTGCGAGCCAAACGCCAGGGCTGGTTTGAAAGGCTGATTCCCAGGACTCCACCGGGCAATCATGTTTCCAGCGAAATCTTTTTTTACACTAAGTCCCATCTCTATTGCTATAGATTTAAATACTTCCATTGCCTGAGCTTCTTCTTCACTATAACCGAGACGTGTAAATCCATTGGGAAGAATAAGCTCATCTGTCAGGTTAAGCAACTTCAAATGTTCCTCCAGCCATACCTCCATATTTAGAACATTCTTTACATCCATTTTGCGACCATCCTTCCATAAAGAAATTAGGAATTTTTCCGTTAATATTCCATATTAATTATAATACGATAAAAATCCATATTCTCCTTTTACTAACAATAATTAGGATCATCAAAAAAATACGCCTGATATTGAGACGGTGAATTGATCAATGTTCAATCTTAACTAAATAAACATTGGCCATTCCGATTGCAATCTTCAACTCACAGAAAAAAATTTTAATTGCCTCGGGGCTCAATCGTCTGACCCTATAAATGATTCAGGGAATCTATAACATTCTCTATTCTTTAGTTCTATTAGGTTCCCTGCTTTCCAGTAAATTGACCCGTTACTCATAGAGCCTGTTTTTAATATAAAAAATGAGCGCCATCCTTGTTTTGGATAGGCGCCCTATAAAAATACTTATGATAAATGCTTAATCTTCCTGTCAATCGGTGTACGTTCCTTCGCTTCTGGTACTTCCTCAGGAAAGCCTACTCCTAAAATACCGACTACATCGCTATCATCCGGGACATTTAAAGTGGTTCTTGCTGCAGCTGAAACCCCCAGGGAAGACCAGAATGTCCCCACTCCTGATGCCCACGCCATCAGCATGAAGTTCTGGATAAAGCAGGATACTGCAGCCATGTTCTCAGTTCGTTCCAGGTCGGTAGCTCCATGCTTGGATAGGATGGCCAGCACGACTGGCGCCTGGCAAAAATCGGTTTTGTGGTTCAGCTTAGCCCTTGTTTCCGGACCAACAAATAATACTTCCCATGGCTCCGTCATTTTATGGTTGGGTGCCATGCTCGCAGCCTCCAGCCAGGATGTGATTAAACTATGCTCCACTTTATCAGATTTGAATTTTTTTATGTTGCGGCGAGTCGTGATTATTTTCTGTATATCCATTGTTAATTTCCCCTTTCATTTATTATTCATTTTACTAGATAAATAGACTTTTTACATGACAGCTTTCTCATTATCAATGGATTTCCTCTTGGGCCTGGCTGCCAGGAACATATAGGACAGTACAGCCCCGGCACTGGCACATGCTATGACAATCCCCATCGATATTGCCGGGCTGTCTCCTAAGCCGACAAGGGGAGCCACACATCCTCCAAAGATTAAAGATAGTACCCCCAGTAATGCGGAGGCACTCCCTGCCGACTTTCCCTGATTTTGCATGGCAAGCGAGAAGCCTGAAGTACTCACCACCCCAATACTTGAAACAACAAAGAATAACGGCGGCAAAATAGCGTACAAGCCTGCATCTAAAAGAAGCATGATTAAAAGAGCAATAGCCCCAATGAAAGAAATGCATATGCCAGCCGTAAAAAGCTTCCTTTCACTGATCCGACCGGCTAATCTTCCCGTGATTTGACTGGAAATGATAATTCCAAGTCCGTTGATGGCGAATATCAGGCTGAACATCTGCGGGGAGGCCCCATAAATGTTCTGAAGGACGAAGGGTGAGCCGGATATATACGCAAACATGGCAGCAAACACCAGGCCTTGCGACAATGCATACCCTATGAAACTTCGATCAGATAAGAGGTGCTGAAAGGTAGTTAATGTGTTTTTTATGCCGCCCTGTGAACGGGAATCATCTGGCAGCGTTTCTGGCAGTCCGAATAGTACGACAAGAAACATCACCAAGCCGATTACACTCAAAACGATAAACACTCCCTGCCAGGGAGCAATCCGCAATAACTGGCCGCCAAGTATGGGGGCAAGAATAGGAGCCACACCATTCACTAAAGCCAGCAGAGAGAAAAATTTGGTCAGCTCCGTGCCTGAGTAAAGATCCCCGACAATCGCACGGGAGATGACAATCCCTGCTGCCCCGGCCAGGCCCTGAATAAACCTAAGCACAATCAAGCCCCAGATGGACTGGCTAAAGGCGCACAAGAGAGAAACGGCAAAATAAATCAGTAATCCTACTAGAAGCGGCTTCCGGCGTCCGCGTACATCACTGAGCGGCCCTGCAAGCAGCTGGCCAAGGATAGGCCGAGCAGGAAAAAGGTCAAACTTAGCTGTACAAGGGACGGCTTGGTATGCAGATCATCAGCAATATCAGGCAGAGCCGGCAAATACATGTCGATGGATAACGGGGCAAACGCAGCTAAAGTACCAAGCACGATCGCCATCCATAATCGCCTGGACTTTGAAGGTGCACCCGGGGCATTTCTTATACTTTCTAAAGAATCATTCATTGATTTTCCTGCCTTTTCCTATGAATTTTGGACTTTAAGCTCAAAGGTTATGGATAAGAATTCGTATGGCTTCTGAAACATCCACCTTTTTTTCCTGGCAGAAATGATTCAGCTTTTTGAACATTTCTTCATCCAGCCTGACATGGATGGAATGCTTAAGTTTTTGGCCTTCTGGCTTCTTTGGCCGGCCCCTTCCAATTTTCCGCTGTCCTGTTTCGTCCCTCCAAACGGCTATGGTCACATACCCGTCTTTTTCCAGCCATTTCTGAAGATCATTTTCCTTCCAAATGTGCGCTGCATCATTTTCATGTTTTTTCAGATATTCAGCAAGACCCTCACCTTCCAGGCCTTTCTTTTTCGCTTTATGGATCATCTTGTTTCTAAGAAACTCTTCATATTGTTCGAATGATGTAAAGGTTTGTTCTTTCATAAACCCTCCGGAATATTTTTTGTTCTACAAAAAATAATATATAGTTTTATTTAACAATGCAATCTTTTTTGTAGTACAAAAAATACTATGGAGAAATAATCATTAAAAATAGCCTAATTCCGCGGCACTTCCTCAAGCCATCCATTGGAAATCATAATCTTTACGCCCTCACGTATATACTCATAAACCTCAATACCAAATTTGCCAAAATTCATATTCAAATCATTGCGAAGGCTGAAGCCAATGCCAAATCCCTGTCCGCCAATACTAAACCCGCACAAAAGATAGGTGCAAAATAACATTAGCTTATCCGAAAACGGAGCCTCTGTTGAATTTGTCACTGTCCCCCCTGAAGTGGCTGGCGGCTGGATATCATTTTGAAGAAGCTTTTCCCCCAGCTCTTTAATAATTTCTTTCGAAAGCTCTTTCCCTTTAATAAAATATTTTTTAACTTCTTCTCCTTTTGCACATTGAGCAAATCCAGACATCAGCTGCATGCCGGTAATATTCGTTTCAATCCCATGATACATAAGCCCAAATTCCACCGTATTAATGGGGCGCTTCTGTCCAAGAATATTCATTCCTTTCAAATAGTTATTACTGGTCACAAAATCAGCTGATTTAGGCAAGTTTATAAAGGTGGGACTTGGAAGCAGCCCTTCATCCAAAAGAAATTGAGTAAATTTATCATAATATTCCTGAGTTAATGCGGTCATGTCCCTATAAAGCTTAATAATATCCTTTCGATAAGACATGGTTAAATGAAGGACATACATGCCCATGCTTATTTCCTTTAAAATCCGGCAAAACATGATATCAAATCCGTTCTCATACAGTACGGGAGCATTTACATTGACATCTTGATCCGTAAAGCCGATTGGGACAGCAGCCCCCTCATTTTGAAGCAGTTTTTTAACTTCAACAACTTTTGGATGAAGTTTATTCCACAATCCTGACATCAAATTTTTCGCCTTTGGATTATCCGATTTCTCTATAAAGTATTCTAAAATACGAAGAATCATTGTTTTTTTTTGATAGGTCATCCATAATGCACCCAGTTCGGTTGAACTGATTTTAGATTTTTCAGGCATAAGAACACCTCCGTTTTGACTAAAGAATAGTTTGTGTTCTTTTGGAGTTTTTATGCGGTGAATGGTTTGCATTAGGCCATTCTCAAGCTCATGCTGCTCTTATTTTGCTGCCCGAGTTTTGGGATGAACCGATTAATACCGCTATCCCCATCATTATGAGGAATACCCCTAGCCAGGAGACTGCGGTTAACGATTCTCCCAATAGGAAAACTCCTAATAATGCTGCAGTTAACGGTTCCGCCAGTGCAAGTGTGACAGCCGTTGAAGAAGAAACATGGACAAGCCCTTTTGCAAAAAGGAAATAGGCAATTCCCGTAGCCAGGATCCCCAGGTGAAGACTGACAGTCAAACCCCGAACACTCGCAAGCCAGGACATATCAAAAATAAACAAGAATGGCGATAGCAGGATGGCACTTAGTGTGAATACAACCGCAACAATTGATAATGATGAATAATTTTCAACCAGGTCCCTGCTGACAAGCGTAT
Source organism: Cytobacillus sp. NJ13 (assembly GCA_030348385.1). Taxonomy (NCBI): domain Bacteria; kingdom Bacillati; phylum Bacillota; class Bacilli; order Caryophanales; family Bacillaceae; genus Cytobacillus; species Cytobacillus sp. NJ13. The sequence goes on from JAUCFP010000006.1 coordinate 2,726,138, forward strand.
AGCCAGCAAATGTCAAACCAGCCCCCAAAGCCATTAATAGGCCAGCCGGGTCCATTTGAACCGAATCCTTGTTCAGAAATAGCAGAACACAGCCTAAAATGGAGAGGATGGTAGAACACCACCAAATGACAGTCGGGCGCTTTTTAAGAAAAATCCATTCAAGGAAACCCGATAAGATGGGCGCACTGCCGATTGCGGTCACGGTCCCGATGGCCACCCCTGTAAGGGTGACTGCTGAGAAGAACAACGGCTGGTACAATGCCATGCAAAGTGAAGCCATAAGAGTGTTCTTGATGGGCCAATTTTTCAGGTCCAGCTTTCCTGCCAGAAGAACCATGCATAATAAAAATAAACCTCCTGCTGCCAGACGGGCTGCCCCGATGGCAATCGGATGTGCGTTTTCCGGCGCAAATGCCTGCGTTGTACCCGTGGTCCCCCAGAGCACTCCGGCAAGCAATATATAAAATGGTGCTGTTTTCCCGCTCATGTTCTCACCCCAATAAAAAAAGATAAAAAGAATCATTAAACTTATCTTAGAAAATTTCCTGAGAATTTTCTTTACCTAGTTTAATATCCCTTTTATCTTTTCTTAAGGATCCTGTACTTTTGTGGTGCTACCCCTTCACAGCGGTTGAACCACCGGGTAAAAGAGGAAGAATTTTCGAAGCCTAATTCCCCGCTGATCACCGACATGGACCAGGAGGTTGACATTAATAAATGCTTCGCTTCTTTCAAACGAAGATCAGATATGTAGGCTTTTGGGCTTCTCCCGGTTTTCTTCTTAAACCATGCGGAATAATAGGCTGGATGATAATGTTCGATTTGCGCTAAAGTCTCTAATCGGATGGACTCCTTAAAATGCCTATGAATATAGTCAATCGATGGGGGTTTGGCGACTTGCAGTTTGCTGGCCACATACCTGGTCAAGTCTGCCAGGGAGGATGCATTCCCCTGATTCCCCGCCTCTTCCAGCAGCAAATATCGGATTGAAGCCCATTGCTGATCCAGCTGAATGAACATACAGCTAGTCTCTACCGGCAAATAAGTCTTCGGGATATCCAGGATCAAAAATTCATTCCGGTCCATCGAACGATAGTTATGATCAACCCCTTGCGGAAGGAAAAAACAATAGTCCGGGCTAAGCTTGATTTCCTGCCATTTCGTCTGGATATCCAGGGAGCCCTGCAAGGGGAATAGAAACTGGCCAAACTCATGCTGGTGCGAATGAAACTCTCTGGAATAGGATCTTTTTTCGCAGATGATGCTTTTCATTTAGCTCCCCCTTCTCTTTAAGGTCTATTATAATTCTAAACATTGAAGGAATAAAGATCGTACGAATCGGAGAATCCAAAACTGAATAAAAAAAATCAAATGTCACATGATAATGAAAAAAATGGTGGTGGCATCCGGATGGCAAATTTCTTTAGAATAGCCAATGCGATTATCTTATGGGCAATAGTCATTAAGTTTCTTCCAAAGAAATCATTTAAAAGGTTTTTGCCGGTTACACTGTTCTGCGCAGGTAATTTGCTGATAATTTCTCTTCTTAACTTCATCTTTAAATGGTGGAATGTAAAAGGCGGCACTAAATTTCTTATATTTGATGACCTTGCTTTTATATACGGGCCATTTTTCACCATAAACTTGTGGGTATTTCATTTTACATATGGAAAATTCTCGATCTATGCCTTAAGCAATCTCATTATGGACCTTTTATTCGCTTTTCCTTTGAGTGCACTTTTTCAAAAAATAGGCCACTATAAGTTAAATAAATTAAGCTCAATGGGGTTATTTATTATGTACTATGCCTTAGCATTATCAAATTACGGATTTCAAATGCTTTTCGAAAAAGAAGGTAACCGTTAAAAAATAAACAAGGACTGCCGGGAGTTTTTTCGGCAGCCTTACAAATAAAGCCACTTTAGTGCCTGTTTGACAGCTGATTCAACACTGCATTCGGACTTAAATCCTCGGTTTTCACCCTATCCTGTCCGAATCGGCCACAGATTCGGACTCAAATCCTTGGTTTTCTCCTTATCCTGTCCGAATAGGCACTGCATTCGGACTTAAATCCTTGGTTTTCTCCTTATCCTGTCCGAATAGACACTGCATTCGGACTTAAATCCTCGGTTTTCACCCTATCCTGTCCGAACAGGCCACAGATTCGGACTCAGATCTTCGGTTTTCTCCTTATCCTGTCCGAATAAGCACTGCATTCGGACTCAAATCCTCGATTTTTTCCTTATCCTGTCCGAATCGGCCACAGATTCGGACTCAGATCTTCTATTTCTTCTTATCCTGTCCGAATAGGCACTGCATTCGAACTTAAATCCTCGGTTTTCTCCCTATCCTGTCCGAATAAGCCACAGATTCGGACTCAGATCTTCTGTTTTCTTCTTATCCTGTCCGAATAGGCACTGCATTCGGACTCAAATCCTTGGTTTTCTCCTTATCCTGTCCGAATCGGCCACAGATTCGGACTTATTTTGAAGGATCCAATTTATTATCGCCTCAAGCTATATACTAATCCCAGCTGCTGAATAATAAAAAGAGCCGAAGATGTCCATCTCTTCAGCCTTGTTTCTCCAATTCAAGCAGAGTCTGCTTCATTTTAATGCCCCCGCGATAGCCGGTTATCGCACCATTTTTACCGATGACACGATGGCATGGGACTGCGATTAACAGCGGATTGGCACCAATTGCTTTCCCGGCTGCCCGTACTGCCTGCGGCCTGTTTATTTGTGCGGCAATGTCCGAATAGGAGACAGTTTTCCCGTAAGGAATCTGCGCTAATGCCTCCCAGACTTCCTCTTGAAACAGAGTGCCTTTTACATCCAGTTCCATTGAAAAAACTTGTCTTTTTCCCAGAAGAAATTCCTGTAATTCAATCATATATGCCTGCAGTGCTTCTTTATTTTCCACAAGCACTGCAGCTGGAATATATTTTTTCAGCGACCTTTCAAAATCCTCAAACTCCGGGTCAGAGCCTATATAGCAGAGGCCCTTTTCTGTTTTCGCCAGATAAAGTCTCCATTCACCTTCCTGCAGGTTCGCCCATTCAATGTTCATTCTTTCTCCTCCCTTGTTTTGTTTCTATATGCTGCAGGTGTTGTGCCCAGCTTCTTTTTAAATAAAGAGATAAAATAAGGGGTGCTGGGGAATCCTGCTGATGCGCCGACATCGGCTATCGATTGCTCCCCGGCCTCCAGCATATGGACGGCTTTTTCGAGTCGGATATCCTGAATATACTCTGTGGGCGACTTCCCGGTGACCCGTTTGAACACCCGCTGTAAATGATAGGGACTTCCATGAAACAGGTCACCCAATTGATGCAATGTAATCGGGTCGGTATAATGCTGATTGATCCACCCGGTTATTTGCTTAATCCATTCTTCTGCAGGCAGGCTGAGGCCTTCCGGTTTACAGCGCTTGCAGGGCCTGAAATTTTCCGCCAGTGCTTGAGCGGCATTTTGAAAAATAGCGACATTGCCGATATTAGGGACCCTTGACCGGCACGACGGTCTGCAGAATATCCCTGTCGTTTTAACGCCATAAAGAAAGAGATCATCATAGGATTTGTCGCAATCCTTTATCGCGTTCCAATATTCTTCCGGAATCTGTTCATAAGCCACCTGCGCTCACCTCTGCTAAAAAGTATACACAAAAAATGTTCATCATCAGCGATTTCCTAAATATAAACGCAAGATAACGTAATCCTGAGGATTTACAATAAAGAAAAGGAGGAATCCAATTGAGCTCTCATTTTATTAACTGGAAAGAGGATGAAAATGGCCTGGTCCTTTTCACTCCGCATGAATTCAGCTTTACCGAAAACCTGCGATACTTATCAAGATCAGCAAATGAATGCCTTTATGAGATTTCCGGCGAGACAATTAGACGTGCCCTTTCCATCGGGAATGATAAGCTCCTGCTTGAAATAAGCGGTGAGTCAGATCAGTTCCTATCCGTCAGCATTCATAAGCCCGTCACGCATCAAATGAAAGCGGAAATTGCGGCATATATTCATGATTGGTTCGACCTTGGAGCAAACCTGACCCCATTTTATGAGATGGCACAAACAGATCCCTTGCTGCAAAAGCCTGCAGAGCAATTTTTCGGGCTGAGAGTCATGGGAATTCCCGACTTATTCGAGGCTCTTGCCTGGGGAATCCTTGGGCAGCAGATTAACCTTACATATGCGTATACACTAAAGAGGCGGCTCGTTGAAAAATATGGGGAGTGCCTGGAAGACGGCAGGAGCAAATACTGGCTCTTCCCTGCAGCGGAAACGATTGCCGGATTAACCATCGAAGATCTGACCGACTTAAAAATGACCGTTAAAAAATGTGAATATCTCATTGATGTGGCCTGTTTGATTGCAAACGGTGAGCTCTCGAAAAAGGACTTGCAAAACGCGGGAAATGTAAAAGCTGCAGAAAAAAAGCTGACCAAAATACGCGGCATCGGTCCCTGGACCGCCCATTATGTCCTTATGCGGTGCCTGCGCTTCCCGAACGCTTTTCCAATCGATGATGTCGGCCTTCATAATGCGATCAAAGCGACTCTCGGCTCTGAAAGCAAACCAGCGAAGGAGGAAATCCTGAAATGTTCGGCTGGCTGGGAGAATTGGGAAGCGTATGCTACTTTTTATTTGTGGAGAGTATTATATTAAATTATTTTCACTGTGCCATCGCCGAAAAACTAATGTGACGCGGAGTGGCCGATATATTGAAATTTTGGCCGATAAAATTAAATTCTGACCGATATATCCGATAGAGGACAGGTTCCCCTGTCCTTTCTATGTCAGAAAAAAATATAGTGGTGTCATCACAAGAAATAAAGCCTGAAAAAAACATCCGCCGGCACAGCCAAGACAGCCCTCATCCGCCAGCTGCTCCCCTGCTTCATACGTATTCTCGCCTACATCCCAGCCATTATCCTCTTCTTCATTATTCTTCTTGCTATTCTCCTTATCTTCTTGCAGCTGAATCATAGTATCCCCGCTTTCTTGTTATTACCCTAAAATAATAGTAAATTATTTTCCATAAAAAAAGAAAAGGCCTGCACGGCCCTTCTTCAGTAATGGATCTTATACTTCTCCACAAGTATTTTTACATCAAGCTTGTAAATGAGATCAATCATCCGCGTCCCGATCATCTGGCAGATCACCGCATAAACAATAACCTTCCAGTCCACGACAACACCGGTAAGGAGAAGCAGACTGCCATTTATGTAAAATAAAGTCCGTCCCGGCGCACTTCCCCTTGCTTTGGAAATGATTAACGCAAGGATATCCATGCCCCCTGACGAAGCGCCCATCCGGAATAAAATTCCGACTCCTATTCCAAAGACTACAGCTCCAAGCAAAAGATCCAGGAGAACCGGATTCAGCGGTTCCGTTATGTATGGAGTCAGAAAATCAATTGTAACCGAAGTAACGGAAACACAAAACAGCGTCCAGATCACACTGCTTTTCCCGAGCCATTTGGCCGCTGCCAGCAGCAGGCCCGCATTCAAAACCCATAATGTCACCGAAAAAGGCGTGTCCAATAGATAATTGAATAAAACCGCCATACTCGCCGCGCCGCCGGACGGGATTAAATGCGGAAACAAGAAAAAGGTCATCGCGAGACCCTGGATGCTGGCGGCCATTCCCAAAATCAAAGATTTATAGAGTACGTGCATGACAAAAACTCCTAACGTTTTTACTTTCTCTATCTTATAATATTTTCATAGAAGACGGAACCGCACGAGGTGAATAGAATGACTATTCTTTTTGAAACAGATCGGCTCCTGCTCCGGATCATGCAGGCTGATGACCTGGATGCAGTTTTTGAAATTTGGGGCAGCCCCGAGGTAATGAAATACTGCGGCGGCTCCAGCACAAAAAGCCGTATCCAGCGCTCCATTGAATTTTATCAGCGTCTGCAGAATGAAAAAGGCTACTCTGTTTATACTGTTCTGCTAAAAGAAACCTCCGCCATCATTGGAGTTTGCGGGTTTAATCCGGCAGAAAATGAAGATGAGGCAGAGCTCCTCTACCATTTTAATCAGCGTAACTGGGGAAAAGGATATGCTGCTGAAGCTGCCGCTGCATGCGTGGCCGCTTTAAGGAAAAATTGCCCGAACGTCCGGAAAATTACCGCAGCTGTGGATCCCGCTAACCCTGCATCCGGGAAGGTGCTCGGGAAAATCGGCATGACCGCGGCTGGAATGAAGTGGTTTGAAGATACACAGCAGGAAGAACTGTGTTATGAAATAGAACTTGCGTAAACAACTGGCCTGCTTTTTTGCTGTGATAAAGGAGCTCGCCGAAATAAAAAAACGAGTCTGCACTTGCTGCAGACCCGCCTCTTCTATTCTATTAAAATCCAACGGCCTTTTTTCCGCCCACAACAGGAAGGCTGATAAAACTTTGTCCAAGCTCTACTTCAAACGTGGCCCCTGTTGTTGAAGGAATTGTACGTCTTCTATCGCTTCCAGCGATGATAATGCCGATTCGGTGACCTTCCTTAAATACGTAGTCTTCAGGTAAAACATCCCATTCAAACTTATAGCTCTTGCCCTCTTTTAAAGGGTCATCCTTCTCAATCGTTTTCCAGTTCTGCGGATCAAACCATCCTCTTGTCACGACTTCATATGGTGCTGTATGAGCAGTTTTTTCTGTTTCTTTGTAACATGCATCATCTGTTGAAATACTTTCTCCCCAACAGCTTTCTGTATTCAGAGTTCGGACTCCCTCTCCCGGGCCTTCATGATGAATGCGGGTATCCGTTCCATAGTCGACAATAAGAACAGTTAAATTGGAGTCTTCTTTATTGACCTTTGCCCGAAGTGAAATTTCAGGTATGCCGCTCAAACGGACATCTTCTTCAAGCGGTGGTGATAAAAATGCCAGGCGGTCGCTTTTGACAGCCGTTTCATTGGTTACCATCTGCTGCTCGGTTTGTGTTGGGTTATCTGTAAAAGATTGCTGAAAATTGCCCTTCACAGGCCCTGTTGTCAGCATGCCATTTGTCTGATCATTCTCGCCTGGCGCTAATCGTATTTTAACATTTGCGGCATTTTGATCCGGCCATGAAGATTGGGTTTCCCAATTATCCGCACCTCTTTCAATATCAACGGCAGGCTCGTCCATAATGCCATTTTCGATATCCATCAGCCAGTAGTCGAACCAGCGATGCAGTGTATCAACCCACTCTGCTCTGCGGAAGTCAAATGGATCGACATGGCCAGTTTGGGTGAGCCACAGTTTTCTCGGAACCTCTTCTTTGGATAGGGCTGTCCACCAATCCGCAAGGTGATTCATTTTCACATTGAAATCATTTAATCCATGAACTGCAAACACACTTGCTTTTACATTTTTTACGTCCTTAATGTAATTTCTTTCATCCCAGAACTCATTATAATCTCCAGATGGATCATCCGCTTCCGAGTTCAAACGATCGAACACAGGCTTACAGGAATCTTTGCGGGAGCTGCTGGCAACTCTGCTGGCCAAGCCTCCTGGCCCGTTGTTGTAATATGTAAGTCCCTCATAGCGGTAATAATTGTACCAGCTGCTAATGGCTCCAATGGGAACAATTGTTTTTAAGCCCTCTACGCCTGTAGCCGCTACCCCATTGGCCAGCGTGCCATCATAGGACTTTCCGATCATGCCGACATTCCCGGTTGTCCAGTCTGCTTTCACTTCATTATTATCTTTATCCCACGCTTTTGCTCTGCCATTCATCCAGTCAATCACGACCCGGATGCTTTCAATTTCCTCATATCCGCCTGTTGTCGGACAGCCATCCGAATGATTGGTCCCAACCATTTCAGGCAAAGCCACTGCATAACCTCTTGGTACAAAATAATTATCATAAAATAGAGGGAACTTCTCATTAATGCCATCCTTGTCCCGATCTTTCACTTCACTTTCATTTCCTCTTCCAAGGCTTTCATAATATGGACTCGCATCCATGATCACTGGAACCTTCAGGCCTTCTTCTGTTTCTTTCGGGCGGATGATATCCACGGCAATCCTGTCTGCTTTTCCGTTTTCGTCCGAATCAAGTGTGGACTCGACATAGACCGTCTCACGAATCGCCTCTTCATATGAATAAATTGGCTGAGACTTTGCATCCTCGATTTGTGCTGTCTGTACCGGTTTTTCTTTCGCTGCTGCATTTCCGGGTGTGTAGGCAAGTGATGATAGAGTCATAGAAATGACCGCTAACATAGCTGCAGGTCTGAGAAGCTTTTTCTTTTTCATAGAATCCCTCCTCTACTATTTGCCACTCATTATATTTCGAGTACGGAAATATTAATAGATTACTTTTTCCTAAAATTCAATATTTTTCAAAAAATGTTATTTAGTTACTAATAGGAGGAAAGTCTTGAAAATGACGGGCCCTTTAAAGGCACGTCAAAGAACTAGCAGAGGATTTGCTGGTGAAGCTGGAGAGTAATCATTTTGGCAGCAGAAACTGATTTTTTTGCAAAAAAAAACTGGCACTCATCAAGAGTGCCAGGCTTTCCATTAACAAACCGAATCCGTAGATTTCGGATTCTTCAATCCAAACAGCGGACGGATGAACAGCGCCACGCCCGTTCCAAGCATGGCCATGATCGCCCATACCCAGCCGTGCAGGCTGAAAGATGCGATTCCGCCGAAGTAGGCACCGATGTTGCAGCCGAATGCAAGGCGGGAGCCATATCCCATGAGCAGTCCGCCAACAATCGCAGCACCAGCCACACCCGGTTTGATTTTTCCAGGCTTGAACGTTCCCTGTGATGCCGCTGAAATGAAGGCACCAAGAATGATGCCGAAGTTCATCACGCTTGTAGAATCAGCAAGAACTGTATTTTTCAAGGCAGCTAAATTCGGTTCAGTCGCAAAATAACCCCATGATGTCACGTCGATACCCATTGCCATCAAGGCTTTTCCGCCCCATAGCGCGAATGCCGATGTGATGCCCCAAGGCGTTCCGCGGACAGTCAGAGTCAGTGCATTCAGCAATGCCAACACGATCGCTGCTGCGAACAATGGCCAGGACCCTCTCAGGATTTTTTTCCAGCCGGCCGTTGTTGGCAATGCTTTCATCATTGGGGCTTTTCGCTTTTTCGCAATTTGCAGAGTCACCCAATAGATCAAGCCAAATAAGGCAAGCTGCAGAACCAATGCTCCGCCATAGCCGAGTCCCGTAGATGTAGCCAGGGAGATTGGCGGCAATGCCGGTGTGTCTTCCATCCAGAATGAAAAATGGTACGCTCCGATCGTGGAACCAGCGATGAAAGAAATCAGCGTCAGGATCATGGAGGACTGTCCTCCGCCTACCGAATACAAAGTACCGGACGCACAGCCATTCCCAAGCTGCATCCCGATTCCAAAAATAAAGGAACCAAATAGGACGCTGACTCCTACAGGAGACACATATCCTTTAGGCTCGATTCCTGTAAAACTAAAACCAGTGCTTAAAATAATCGCAAATAATGTTGAAGCAACAGCCAGCATCAGCATATGCGCCTGCAGGCCCTGCCCGTTTCCTACACTGGCAAAGCGCCTGAATGCAGATGTGAAGCCGAAGCGGGCATGAAGCAAGGTCATGCCGAGTGCAATTCCAATAATAAATAGAACTCCCTGTGTCATGTTCGCTGCATTTATAATGGAAATGAACAAAATGATAGCTGCAAGAACGCCAGCTGCAACAAAAGGTTTTTGAATTGGATTTAAGTTTGAAACAACTGTTGTTGGTGCTGTAACCCATGATTTACTTTTAACTTCTACTTGAGCCAACCTCATTCACTCCTTTTCTTATCTTTTTAGTCGGATTAAAGTGTTATTTTATACTATATTTTTCAAAAAGTAAATGGTGAATTTTTCTCCAGCCCGATGATTTTCCCTTTTTCACCTGATATAATTATATATTTGGAGAGTCATAATTTTAAAGACAGGAAAGGAAAGGATATCATTGCTTAAGCGGTTAAAATGGCCATCATGGGTATTATTCGGCCTCTTCATTGCAGGCATCTATTATTTCATCAGCTCTGGAACTGACACCAGCCTGCAGGCTTTTTCCAGAACAGAAACCACTTCCCCGGCAGCTTTCCCCGGATTAAACCTTGAAACCCGGACAAAGGAAACGAAATCTTATACCCTTGCGATCAGCACTCCGATCACTGAAATTGAGAATTTGAACAAACCCATGAAAGAATGGATTCAGGCTCAGGAAATGGAATTCATGGAACTTGTGAAAGCAAACCGGCAGGTGCTGGACAGCGAAGAATTCCGTGCCCATCTTAATATCAAGGCGGAGCCGAAAAAAGTCTCCGATACCATGTACACCCTTGTATTTGAAGCTTACCAGTACACCGGCGGCGCAAATGGGCAGGCCGCGGTCAAAACGTTCACCATCGACCTTGCCAATCAGAAAATGGTGCAGCTTGCCGATGTGATCCGTATGGATGAGGAGTCCCTGACGACTCTCAGGACGATGATAAAAAAACAGATCGGCGAGAAGGAAGAACTTCAGGACTATCTGTTTGATGACCTGCTTGACGAAGCTCTGGAAAATCCGTCGAGCTGGAAATGGTCACTGAGCGGCAAGAATTTCACGCTTTATTTTAACGAATATGAAATTGCGGCCGGTGCAGCCGGAGCGGTCAAAGTGAAAATTCCAATCGAACAGATTCGTCCCCTCTTAAAGGATGAAATCGCCCAGCATTTGAAACTCCCTGACATTCAGCTTCCTGAACCGGAGGTCAAGGAACCAGCAGCAGCTTCGCTGGATCCACATGGCAAGTATATTGCCCTTACCTTTGATGATGGGCCACACCCGAAAGTCACAGCGCTTATTCTCGATATTCTTAAAAAACATAACGCAAAGGCTACCTTTTATATGCTTGGCAGCCAGGCACAATTCTATCCTGCCCTCGCAAGCCAAGTAGCTGAAGAAGGCCATGAAATCGGAAATCACAGTGACAGCCATGCGGACCTTTCATCCCTCGGTGAAAAAGAAATCCGCAAAGAAATGGAAGAAGCCAGCGCCAAAATCAAAGAAGCAAGCGGCCAGCTTCCAGCAACCGTCCGCCCGCCTTATGGGGCCATGAATGAAGATGTGAAGAAAATTGCCGGAATGGCCCATACACCGCTTATTCTATGGTCTATTGATTCACTGGACTGGAAAACACTCAATGCCTCGGCCATCCAAAAAATCGTGAAGGCCAATGCTGTCCCAGGTTCCATCGTCTTGATGCACGATATCCATAAGCCAACTGCTGAAGCACTTCCAGACCTGCTGACCTATCTTGAAAAAGAAGGCTACGAATTCATTACCGTATCCCAGCTTCTATCCCTGCAGGAACAGGAAGTGACCGGTACGTTTTTTGGAAAACGACAATAATCATTCAACCAGACGCTCAGGAGATTCCTGGGCGTTTAGTTTTTATCCGAAGGTGCGTCTGTATCCTTTTCATATAACTTAATGGAGCCGCCGCTCGCCCCGTATACCTCTCCGCTATGCGTCCAGCCGTATTTTTCATAATACCCTTCCAAATCCGTTTGAAGATAAAGTTTATTAAATCCAAGCTTCGCCGCTTCTTCAATAGTATGATCAAGCAGCCGGGCGCCAAGCTTCTTCCCTCTGCTGTTGGGATCAACGTACAGACATGCCAGCCACGGATGCAAGTCCTGCCGGCTGTTGAGGTCATTGCGGATTAATGCGTACGTGCCCATGATCTCCTTATTCTCGATCGCTGCATAAAACCTCGGGATGCCGTCCTCTGTTTTCCCAGAATGAATCATACAATCCTGATAAAAGCGGAAGTTTTGCTTATTCCCCACTGTTCCCAGAAAAATTGCACTGCACTCTCAAATAAATGCGAATGTTCGTGAACTGCGATAATTTTCATTCGTCTAACCTCCCACATTAATTATTCCTCTCAAGTTTTGATAATTCCTTTTTGGGTGGCGGAACTCTCGTTCAAAGAACGAAAGACACCTCGTTTTTAGCCGCAGATATAACTCCAAAAAAAGTTTTTAGGAATAAAATTTTCCATCCAGCGAAGATTAATAATATTTATGTCTTTACGAAGGGGTAACCCGTAATGGATCAATTTATTAATGAAATAAAAGCAGAGCTTGGGAACAATGGCGATTTTCATCTTCAAAGGGACTATCTTGCGGATGCTGCCGTTATGCTGCTGGGATTTAATACACTCATTGATTTTATCAAAACGAGAACGGTCCTTCACAAGCATGCAGAGAGCATCCTTTTGCAGAATCAGCCTTCTGAGGAATTATGGCGAGCCATAGGGGAAGTAATTGAAGGGGATGTCCGGAAAGCCATTTCATCCATATATGAAGGCAAACTGATTATCCATTTTGAAAACACCGGCCGATTTATCATCATGGAGCCTGTTCCCGCTATGCTCGATCGTTCGGTTGCCTCTCCCTCTAATGAAAATGTAATTCAAGGAGCATTGGATTCCTTTACAGAAGGGATCGATCTCAATCTCGGCATGGTTCGAAAACTGGTGAACTCGGACGAAATCAGAATCGACTCGTTTTCAGCCGGCCCCAGCCGCAAAAACCAACTTTCCTTGCTGTATTTAGATGGTCAAGCGGATGTGAATCTGGTTAATAGCATTCGTGATCATATTAAAAAAAATATCCAAATGGAAGCCTGTGATCTGCAGGGGCTTGCCAAAATGCTCGGGTTTCCGTCTTGGAATGCTATTTCAAAGTTTAATACGACCGAGCTGCCCCACCATGCGGTTCAGCATCTGAAAAAAGGAAAAGTCATTATGTTCGTGGATCGATTGCCTTTTGCGCTCATTCTTCCAAGTCTGTTCTGGGATATGTTTGCTGCTGAAAATGACCGGAATTTTCCTCTTCCTATTATGTTAGCCATTCGGTTAATCAGAATCATCGGCATTTTAATCACGCTGATAACACCCGGGCTGTATGTGGCACTGGTTTCCGTTAATCCTGAAGTATTGCAGATCCAGCTTGCTTTATCAGTTGCCCAAAGCCGTGAAGGGGTTCCCTATCCGGCATTGGTGGAAATTATTCTCATGCTCGTCATTCTTGAATTAATCCTGGAAGCAAGTGTAAGGCTGCCGAAATCCATTGGCCCCACGATTACAATGGTCGGGGGAATTATCCTGGGACAGGCTGCCGTGGAAGCGAAATTAGTCAGCAATCTGCTGATCATCATTCTTGCCGCCACAACCATTGCCAATTCAACCATCGTCGGGTTTCAGAATTCTGTCTCCATTCGGCTTTTCAAATATGCCATTGTGCTTCTGGCGGCGATATTTGGCATCTTAGGGCTGGTTGCCGGCTTGGTTTTCATAGGCGCTTACCTGGCAAGCCTCAATACCTACGGCAAGTCCTATCTCTACTTAAATTTAAAAGGGAATGAAAGCAATGGCGGATAAAAGTTTGCATGTCATGCTGATGTACATCATCAGTCATTTGGGCCTTATTTTCTTTATGTATCCAGGCAATGTCATTTCAAGTACAGAACAGGGCCACTGGCTTCCTGTTCTGGTCGGCGTGATCATTCATTTCATTTTTATCTCTATTTATATGAAGGGACTAAGCTATTTTCCGAAAAAAGACATCATTCGTATATATACGGAGAACGGAAAAGGGACAGCGATCCTTTTTATTGCCCCGGTTTTCTTATATTTCAGCATGATTTTATTGATAACTCTCCGGGCTTATGCCGAAATCATTACCATTGTCTTTTTATCAAACACTCCTTTATGGGCCATCATGCTCTTATTGATATCTATTTCGACCTATATAGCAGCCAAAGGAGTCGAAACGATTTTTCGCACAGGACTTCTCCTATCCCTTTTATTTCTTCCCATCATCATCTTTATTTTCTTCACTTCTTTTCAAAACGTGGATTGGAGGTACATGGTTCCTTTAGATGCAGATCTCGGATTCCTCATAAAAAGAACATACTTGGAAAGCTTTTTTGCTTTTTCTGGAGGCTTTCTGTTTCTCGGTTTTGTCCAGCCTTATTTCTCCTATGACAGAAAATATGTATTATGGGCTGCCGCCTTCCTTATACCCTTTTTCCTTTTTTCAGTCTATATTCCGGTCCTGACTTTTGGGCAAGCCACCTCAGCTACAACCTTCCTTCCATATGTTGTGGCCGTGGACGCCATCAATATTAATTGGCTGATGTTCGACAGGGTTACAATGTTTTTCCTGTTAAGTCTCATCTCCTTTATCATGCTTTACCTTGCCCTTGTGTCTTGGAAATCAATTCGAATCTTAAGTCATTACCTTCCTTCCATTAAACCGGTAAAATTGTTGCTCGCGCTATCCGCCACAGTTTATATTTCATGTTTTTTCATCCCGGACTGGAAGGATGTTGAGAAATTATTTTGGTGGAATACGTTTCTGAGGTTCTACATTTTAATTGCAGTTCCATTTTCAATCTTTTTCTTTGGACGCCGCATGAAGGGGAAGGGTAAAGATGAAACCATTTAATGTAAAATCTAAAGTCCCTATTACTGTCTGTCTGCTTCTGGCAATGATGACTTTAACCGGCTGCTGGGACATCAGGGATATCAATCATCGGACACTTCCAGTTGTCCTTGGCATTACTACTGATGAAGATGGAAAATACAAGGTTTTTCTAAAAATCCCTGAGCCTGTGCAAGAGTCTATGGAAGTAAAGATTGTATCCGGGACAGGAGAGACCATCTCACACGCCGTCGATGTGATCAGCCGAAACATGGAGACCAGCGTAGACCTGCTTCATGTAAAAGTAATTATGATTGAGCGGAAAACGGCGGAGGAAGGCATGAAAGACATCATTGCCGGTTTCATGAGATCGCGGGAAGTATCCCCAAAAGTGCTAATCGCCATTTGTGACCAGGACATGGATGAGTTTTTTTCGACACTCTCGGAATCAAAGGAGCTTCACGGAACCAACATGTTCGATTACTTTGAAAAAAATGCAGGCTGGAATCCGGAAATTGCCCTTACAAGAATATGGGAAGTCTACCGCAGCATTCATTCCTATACACGTGATGTGGCCATCCCGCTGATTGTTACCGGAGAAACGACAACTTACAAACAAGTCGGCTCTGCCGTAATAAAGAACGGAAAGATGGTGGACCAGATCAGCAATGATGAAACCCTGCTTTTCAACGCTTTTAATAATGAAAGCACCCATGGACAAATCGAAGTCCTGAATCACGCAAGTGTCATGATCATCGGCAACTCCATGGACCACCAAACTGGCATGACTGATAAACAGCCAGTTTTGCAGAGCCGAATAAACCTAAAGGTTGTTGTCCTCGAAACAAGAGGCAAAACATCCAGTGCCATGATCAAAAAAGAATTGAGCCATCTCCTGTCAAGCCGATTCAGCAGCATGTTAGCCAAACTCCAGGAAAGCGAAGCAGATATTCTGGGATTAGGCCAATTGTATCGCACTAAAATTGACCGAAAAGAGCTAAAAGACTGGCGGTCCATTTACTATCCAAATTTGAAATCTGATATCCAATTTCAGATAGACATTCAAAATGAAGGGTATTTAAGAACAACCTGATGGGGCAGGTAACCTGTCCCTTTTCAGGGGATGCGGGAATAAGCATGACGATTAAGGGAGCTTGGTGTCGGTTTGCTAAATTTGAGGGAACAATTCGGTTTGATTTGTGTCGTTCAATGTCGGTCTGCCAACTATTCCGCTAGATTAGTGCCGCTCATTTTCTGTTTCCCAATCTGAAGGATACTATTATGCCCCTTTTCAGCTCGATTCGTGGCACTCAAGGACGATTTCCCAGCACAAAGGAGACGTTTCCAACTCATTCGTGCCCCCCATCAGCGGTTTCCCATCACGAAGGGAACGATTCCAACTCATTCATGCCCCCCATCAGCGATTTCCCATCACGAAGGGAACGATTCCAACTCATTCGTGCCCCTCAACAGCGATTTCCCATCACGAAGGGAACGATTCCAACTCATTCGTGCCCCCCATCAGCGATTTCCCATCACGAAGGGAACGATTCCAGCTCATTCGTGCCCCTCATCAGCAATTTCCCCACTCAATGGGAACGATTCCAACTCATTCGTTCCCCTCATCAGCGATTTCCCATCACGAAGGGAACGTTTCCAACTCATTCGTGCCCCCCATCAGCGTTTTCCCATCACGAAGGGAACGATTCCAACTCATTCGTTCCCCTCATCAGCGATTTCCCATCACGAAGGGAACGATTCCAACTCATTCGTGCCCCTCATCAGCAATTTCCCCACTCAATGGGAACGATTCCAACTCATTCATGCCTCTCACAATCGGTTTCCCATCGCGATGGGAACGATTATTCACTTTCGTCCCGCTCATAACCCAATTCCCCTCCATTAAAACAACCACTCACCCAAACTTCCCTATCTCCTTTATAAAAGCCAGTCTTACAGTCCCAATCGGTCCATTCCGCTGTTTGGCCAGGATGATCTCAATCGTATCCTTGCGGTCAGATTCCTTATAGTAATAATCATCACGGTATAAAAACGCAATCACATCCGCATCCTGCTCAATCTGCCCGCTCTCCCGCAAATCTGAAAGCATCGGCCGCTTGTCCTGCCTGCTTTCCACGCCACGGCTCAGCTGTGACAGGGCAATCACCGCTACATTCAAATCCCTTGCCATCGTCTTCAGCTTCCGGCTGATCTCGCTGATTTCCGCCTGGCGGTTCTGATGCCTGGGATTCCCCGCGATCAGCTGCAGATAATCAATCACCACCAGCATCCGTCTACCCTCGCCGTACTTCCGGCGTGCTTTTCTGACCTTGGACCAGATGTACCCAATATCCATCCCAGCTTGATCAAAAATATGCAGCTTCATCTCGCCGAACGCCCCCATCACACTGGAAAAATGAGTCCAGTCTCCCTCACTAAAATAGCGCTTTGGGTTCCTCAGTTTAATCGAACTGATTTCCCCTTTGCAGCTGATCATCCTTTTCAGGAGCTGCTTTTTGGACATTTCCAGTGAAAAAATAAGGGCCGCATCCTGATCAGCCGCGTTCAGGGCCATATTGAGGGCAAAGGCAGTTTTCCCAACACCCGGCCGCGCTCCGACAATGATCAGATCAGACTCCTGGAACCCGCCGGTCAGCCTGTCCTGTTTCTAAAACCAGACGGAATCCCGGTCATTTCCCCCAGGTCCTTTTCCGCTTCCCCGTAAAGCTCAACCAAGGAAGGCATGACCACCCCCAAGTCATCATCTGCTACATGATCCTCAATCTGCATGAGATCCTGAATGCCATCCCTTAAAGTACAGGAAATGTCTCCAGTCTTCGCATTTTCCTGAATCCGACCCGCAATTTCGACAGCCTTGCGCTTCTTGTAATATTCAAGAACCGTGTCCTGATAAAATGTAAAGTTCGCTACAGTCGGCACACTACCGGCAAGCTGGGTGATATAGCCAATCCCGCCAAAGCTCTCAAGATTGTGCTGGCCCGCTTCTTCCACAACCGAAATCACATCAACAGGCTTCCCCTTAGCATCAAGCTGCAGAATAAGTGTCATCAGCCGCCTTAGCCTCGCTAAATAAAAGTGTTCCGGCCGCAGCGTGCATTCTTTGATAGCCCATCCTCCAAAAACAGCGCCCCCACTGTCGCCTCTTCTGCCTCCTGGCTGTAAAGCCCGTACCCCTGCATCAGGCTTCACCCCTGGCTATGCCGAGAATCTCCCGCATTTTCGCCAGCTCAGCCTGAACCACTTCCTCGCTTGCCGGCTTCCAGGGAATCGGCACAATAAAGGCAGTATCCCGACAATCCGGAATCGCTCTGGAAACAGCCGCAGACTTTCGAACCAGATCCGAAATCTTCGGCGGGTAAGGTGAAACCTCCACATGCCGAAGCAAATTCAGCCGCAGGTCTTCAATCTCATGATGCTTCAGCACCTCATGCCAGTAATCAATTTTCTGCTGATTCACCTCAAACTGATTGTAATAAACGGATATCAGAGCCAGCAATGTATACGTCTCCCGTTTAGTCATCAAGGTTAAAATCCTCCTCCTGCATCTGCTTACCAAGCGGCATTTGATTCAGGTACGATTCAAAGCGGGTGCCAAACAGCGTCTCAGGCCTCAGGAACTTCCTCCAGTACGGATCATGCAGCCATTCCTCCGCCTTCAGGCCGATCACCTTTTTAAAATCAGCGAGCCTGAATCCCTCCAGCCACCTTGCCCGGATCAGCTTCTTCGTTTTCTTCGAGCCTGTCCGGTATGCTGAATGGGTTTGGCTGTTCAGATATTCGATAACCGCAGCATAGGGGATATCTTTTTTCTCTGCTGTAGTCTCTGTAGTAGTCTCTGGTATTGGCTGTTCCGAACCGGCATCCTCCATCGGGCTTGCTGGCTGGCTCGGCGGTTCCTTCTAACTGGTTCTAGATGCCAGAAAGAACTCTTGGCAGCCCTCTACCTCAGCAGCTAGCTTTTCATAATCAATCGTGTACCATTTTGTCTTATCCATCTTTGAAAAATTAAAATTCCCCGATATCAAAAAGCCTTGATCTTCAAGCGAGCGAATGGCCCGCTTAATGGTCGTCTCAGACCAGAATGTCACTTGCTTTTTCCAATCTTTATATGTATTAAAAATCCAGGTTCGTTCTTTTATTACATGCTTGCTGTTCAACAGCCAATAATGGACCTGCTGAAGCATCACGGCTTCATTGAAACCTATCTTTTCTGCCAGAGAAGGCAGAATCATAATTGGATTCTCATTCACCAAAAGTTTGCTCACTTTAACCCCTCCACCCGTTTTTTGTTTTTGCACCGTCCGCAAATTCTTTTTGGAATTACGATTAGATCACACTTATAAAATCGAAATTAACCATTAAAAAAGACAGGGTGAATAAAAATTTTTAATCAATTATGAAGATTTCATGAACAAATAAATAAAGGCTGCCCATTTCGGCAGCCTCAGTTATGTAATCGTTTCTCCAGCACTATCTTATGCAGTCCTTTTTCATCGATGTAAGCTTCAATAACATCAAATCCATGCTTAATATTTAAAATCAGCATGCTTCTCCATTTGTTCATCGTCTTCGTCCGGACCACTTTATAGCCCTTTTCTTTTAGGTATCCATGCTGCCTTTCCATTAGCATGGAAGCAATCCCATTTTTCCTGTAATCAGGGTCGACCCCGCCCAGCCAGCTATAAAATGTATCCTGATCAATGGCATACCCCATTTTATATCCGATCACCTTTTCTCCATCCATAGCCACCAGCAACAGCAATTGGGGTTTGCTTTTCATTTTGCTGACTAATTGATCAGACTCGCCGAATATGGTTTTATGCAGTTCTAAGATTCCTTCTAAAATTTCTTCTTCAGGGAATGAGGTAAAAAGCTTAAATTTCATATCCCGCTAATCACCCTTATTCTCTAATAATCGGTCCAGCTTTTCCTCCACCCGCTTTATCCTGTCGTTTCTTCTCTTAAAAATAAAAAACAGAATGACCATAAACGCTGGAATCGTCAGTAAAAAGGCAAAAGCCAAAAGCTGAAATAAAATATCGCCACCATTAAATCCGGCTTGAGCTATGATTAAGAAATTCATGAAGATTCCCCTTTCTGGGATGACATGGTTAAATTATATAAATGTCTGAGGGATACAACGAGAACAAATACTGCCAAAGCATTAGTCACGGAAAAGAAGTCTATACCCGTTATCATGTTTCTAATCATCAATATTATGGCTATTACAGAAATAATGATGGCCGAATAAAAATCAAACCTGCCGCTATTTTCTTTCAAAACCAGTCCCCCCTTTTATGATAGTTTACGATTTTATTGGAGGGAAAGTTTCATGGTCAGTTATAAAAATGCCCTGCGAGCTGCATTTGGTCTATTTGCATTACAGAGGACACGTTCTTTGTCCCGATAAAGTAGCCTGTACAAAAAAGAAAAAGAGGCATAACCAGACAGCAGCTCTGCCTGACTATACCTCGACTAATTTTAAAAAAGATGCATACCCATTTCTCTAGTTTCGATATTCCGTTCCACTATCCGGTTTCTTTTTCGCGGTCCTTGTCAGCTTTCAAAAGCATACAATATAATCTCCATCCCGCTATGTGTCTTGCGCCAATCATAAACGACTAGTACTCTCTTATCTGTCCTCTTCTCCACTTCAGCCTTAAATCTGTTTTTAACCTCCTCGATAATGATCCTCTTATCCTCATACTTACCTGAGTTTACTTGTCTTCGATCATCATAAACAATGGCATAGTCTAATAACTTGTTAGAAATATTCATTTACTCCCTCCTCTAAAAATGGATATTTATGTTAAAATATAGTTTGCAGCCTTTCTTTATTCTTTACACACAGGATTTTATAAAATTGAAGGCGGTGAGAGTTTTGAATAAATCGCAGCGATTTTTATTAAGCCTATTAGCCATCATTTTGAGTTTTGCCCTATTTGTGATTGGAATACTATTTGCTGAAAAAATACCTTTCCTTACTGTGCTGGGGATATTGGGGCTTAGCGGGGTTTATTATTTTGTTTTCCGTATTGTCAAAAGATCATCCAAGGTGAACACTAAAGATCCTAATTCCATTAGAAAAAGGTGAAATTTATGAGTTCAAAATATCCAGATATTATAACTGCCAGAGAAGAATTTGAGTCTTTTCGGGAAGAAGTCGGCCAGCCCAGTGCGCGTGCCGCCGGCAAAGTCATTACTTTCATCGATGAGCATTGCATTGACTTTATTTCCAAATCTCCTTTTTTAACGTTGTCCACTTCAGATTCTGACGGGAAGTGTGATGTTTCTCCAAGGGGGGATTCCCCCGGTTTTGTGACGGTTCTAGACGAGCGGCATCTTTTTATTCCGGAACGGCCGGGCAATAAAAGAATGGATTCCGCTCATAATATCATAGCAAATCCCAATATTGGACTCCTTTTTCTCATACCAGGGCTTGGAGAAACGCTAAGAATTAATGGCAAAGCTTATATTTGCCGTGACCCTGAGCTCTTAGAGAAGAGCAAGGTAAAAGGCCGAGCTCCCTTATTTGGAATTTTAGTAGAAGCAGAGGAATGCTTTATTCATTGTGCGAAAGCATTGATCCGATCGGGCTTATGGAACGGGGAGTCATGGCTTGCGAAAGAAGCCCTTCCTTCTGCCCCTGTAATGCTGGCAGCTCATACAAAATTGCCGAATGATACATCCGAACAAGTGGCGAAGGACCTCCAGGATAGTTATAAAAATAGATTGTATTAAGGAAAGCCTCTATTAAAGAGCGGCTGTCCTGACACTCAGCGCTGCTGCAGCAATGAAATGACCTTTCCTGAAACGCATTGAGCCCCATAGCTTATTAAAGAATATAAAGCTAGTTTTATAGAAAAAGGAATTATATAATAGGAGAAAAATATTTTCATTTTGGAGAAAACTCATATGGGGCACGAATTATGGATGTACATCCTCATTCTCACTTTTTCAGGGGCACTCAGCTTATCGCTTTGTCTTTTTGCACACTTTAAACTAAGGAATGCACCGGGTGCCGGACCTTATAAGATCTTAACACTGCTGTCCGCGATCTTTACCTTTTCCTATGCATTCGAACTGTCGAGCTCCACTTTAACAGAAGTTCAATTCTGGCTGGGCATTGAATATTTGTTCATGCCATTCATTCCTGTTTTCACTTTATTGATGTGCCTTGAATATGCCGGACACAAGCTGAGCAGGAGCCTGTATTTTTCCCTGTTCATCATCCCGATTTTGACCATCTTTATGCATCATACCAATAAACTCCATCATTTTTACTACTCAGCAGTCAGGCTGAGAGAGGATACGCCATTTCCCGTGCTGGATCTGGAATATGGATTCTGGTTTTATGTGCACGCCATTTTTCTGTTCATGTGCCTGATGTTCAGTATCATCATCCTGCTTCTGCGATTAAGAAAATCCTTCTGGCGATTCCGGGTGCAAATCCTTTTGATGACCGCCGGACTCTTTGTTCCGATTGTGGCCAATCATTATTATCTGAATGATCTGAGTCCCTACGGCATTGATTTAGGCCCTGTATCCATGAGTATTTCCTTCATTCTTCATGGCATTGCGCTCTTCTCATTCCAGATGTTCAATCTCGCTCCAATAGCAAGGGACACGGTTTTTGAAAGCTTGAAGGAGGGTGTCATCGTTCTCAATCAGAACGGGGCAATCGTGGATTATAACCAGGCGATGCTGCCTGTTATGCCTGACCTCAAGGAAACTGCCATCGGCAAGCATATTCATGATGTTCTTCATGGAAACAGCACACTTAGAAAAGTTATCTGCTCCGGAAGGAATGGTGATTATGAGTGGGAAAAAGAGGGTGAACAGGTCCATTTCCAAGTACAATTTTCACCCGTCTATTCCCTGAACAAAGATCCAATTGGACGAATTATCTCCCTGGCTGATGTAACTGAAAAAGTAAATATGCAGAAAACCCTTAAACGTTTGGCCAGCATTGATAGTTTAACCCAGATTTATAATCGGGCCTATTTTCTAAGTGAGATGGAAAGCTCACTGAGCACCCTATCTCCAGGTGCGGATGTTTCCCTTATTATGTTTGATATTGACCACTTTAAACATGTCAATGATACATATGGCCACGAAGCTGGCGATCTCGTGCTGGTCCAGGTCGCTAGCCTTGTGAAAAACAGCCTTCGAAAACGGGATATCATCGGCAGATATGGCGGGGAAGAATTCATGATTTATTTGCCTGACACGCCTGCACACGAAGCACACCTGCTGATCGAAGCGATCCGCCTGGACATTGCAGGGAGCCCGATTGCTGTGGATGATAAAATCATTTCAATCACCTCAAGCTTCGGCCTATCGCATACAAAAGTCTCAGCAGAAACTCTTGAAGCTTCAACCAAAACCTTATTGAAACAAGCCGACCTCGCACTTTATGATGCAAAAAGAAATGGCAGAAACAATGTACAGCGTTACGGCGAAATACTCCATGCATGACCCTGATATCGGGAAAGGAGCTGAATGTTTTGTTTGTTAAGAAGAAGGCATCCACGGGAGAGAAAAACGGAGTTTCCTACCTGAATGGCCAAATCAAGTTTCAGGGTGTTTCATTAAATGTCTACAGCTATTTAACGGATGGTGTCTTAATTGACACTGGCGCCCAGTCCTTACATACATTTTTTGAACCATTTATGGATGAAGGCGATTTCGACCAGGTCATGATCACCCATTTTCACGAAGACCATACAGGCTGCGCAGCATATGCTGAAAAAACGAAGAAACTTCCTATCTTTTTAAACGAAAATTCTATCCGGTCCTGTGCCAAAAGGGCAGATTACCCTTTATACAGGCAGCTCTTTTGGGGAAGAAGAAAGCCATTCCAGGCCCTGGCCATGCCTGACTCGTTTTCATCCCGTAAAGCGCAGTGGGATGTCATCGACACCCCTGGCCACGCTTATGATCATAAAGCCTTCTTAAACCGGGAAACCGGCCAGCTGTTCACAGGCGACTTATATGTCAGCGAAAAAACAAAGGTGGTTTTAGCAGAAGAAAGCATTCCGGAAATTATCCGTTCATTGGATCGGGTTCTCACTTCAGACTTTGAAGATGTATTCTGCAGCCATGCAGGCTATGTAGAAGATGGGCGCGCAGCACTCAAGCGAAAGCGGGATTATCTGTTATCCATCCAGGATGACGTATTCGCTCTGCACAAAGAAGGGAATTCAGCCGACGCGATCCGTCAAAAGCTTTTTCCGAAAAAATACCCGATCGTCAAATTTTCAGGCGGGGAATGGGATTCACTGCATATTGTCACATCGATATTGGAGGAAAGCAGCACATTCAAGCTTTAAGAATCATAATGATCGGTGAACAAGTTGTATAAAAAAATAACTTTGACCTTTTTAGCCAAAGTTATTAGTATCTTACTCTTTGATGTACATATTGATTAATCGATATTATTCTGCCCTGCACATTCCCGAATCGCTTTGCCTTCGAGCGCAAAAATGCCGCTTCCTTTTGTTTTAGCAGAATTGATCATGGCTTCCGCCAATATTTCAGTCGGCAGAGGCTCTTGAGAACGAAGTATTCCGAATTTATTAAAAAACTGTATGGCTTTCAATCCGGCAACTTCCATTTTTCTATCACTATTTTTTCGTATCAATACAGGCGGTTTGAAGATTGATAGTTTTGGGAACCCTAAAGCCTTTACAGCTTCTTCTAACTGCCCCTTCATCCTTGTATAAAAAAAGAGAGAATCAGGCGAGGAAGAACCTGAAGATACCAGCACAAAATTACTTACATTGTTTTCTCTGGCAGCTTTCGCAAACTGGTATTGATAATCGTAATCAATTTTCCATTGAGCTTCTTTACTTCCCGCAGCTTTTAGGGTAGTTCCCAAACAAGAAAACAAAACATCGCCCTTCACCAAATGCTTCCATTGTTCGGATTGATCAAAGTCAATCACATGCACCTTTAATTTTTCATGCTGGATATCAAGATCACGCCTGACAAAAATATCAACCTGATGAAAAGAATCGTCTTCCAGCAATAGATCCAGCAAGTCCTTGCCTGTTGCTCCCGTTGCTCCTATTAATAATGCGTGCATTTTTTTCTCCTTATATTTTATATAGTCTATTTGAAATTATATACCACGTTCGTTCTTTATTTGTCATTATCTAAATCACGATCAAGAAATGAGTCCCTTTCCTTTTTAATCCCATACTTTGTTTCGATAAATTGACCAGCCACAGACTTGTTAATACCATCCCTGACTGCTGCGGAAATGACTATATACAAAATAAATAATCCAGCAATCCAAAGAATGATAGAAAATAAGAATGAACCGAAAACCATTTATACCCCCTCCAAACTTTTAAGCCATTCACTTTCAAGCCTCTTCTATTCCTCTTAATACATATTAGGTATGTAATGCTAATTATTTGACTACCTTGTTCAATTGACCTGCCTCTATGTTCAAAAAGAAAAAAAGCTGTCTTGTTAGACCACCTGAATAAAAGCTGGAGTTAAGGGTAATATACCTCTATAAAACTTTAACGAGGTGACGGAAATGTCTAACATGATGAA
This sequence comes from Cytobacillus sp. NJ13, assembly GCA_030348385.1. NCBI lineage: Bacteria > Bacillati > Bacillota > Bacilli > Caryophanales > Bacillaceae > Cytobacillus > Cytobacillus sp. NJ13. The sequence continues at coordinate 2,751,192 of JAUCFP010000006.1, forward strand.
TCAAGAAGAAATAGAAACATTAAGAGAGTTAATCAAAGACATAGACACAGCCATGCTGACCACGGTAACGGAAGAAGGTCTTGTTTCCCGGCCAATGAAAACACAGGAAGTAGAGTTTGATGGTGACTTATGGTTTTTCACTAAAAAAGAGACTAATAAATATGAGGAAATTTTACATGACCAGGATGTTAATGTTGCTTATGCAGGTAAATCCTATGTTTCCGTCCGTGGAAAAGCAGAAATAGTTGAGGACTTAGATAAGAAAAAAGAATTGTGGAGCAAAGCATATGAGCAAATTATGCAAACTTCTTATGATGATCCTAATGTAGTCCTGATAAAAATAAAAGCGGAAGCAGTCGAATATTGGGAAACCGGTAACTTTACGAAGAAAATAGCCTTTCTCTTTAAACGGATGACAGGGCAAAGTTCTAAATCGACAGATGTGAATGAAACGGTTGAATTGAACAAATAACAACAACAATGGGTTGTCTGTTTATAGGACAATCCATTTTGCTTTGTTAAGTAATGTTAATCTATTTGTTTCTATATTAATCTCTGAGTTTACTCTAGCTGATTTTTAATTTAGTATATTATCTTTTAAATTTTGACAGCATAGACTGCCTTTATCATTCCTTATCAGACTAACCCTTGCCCCATCTATTTAATAAGAACCTATTTTCACTTGAATCTTTTCGATCAACACTTTATTAATCCTCTTACTTGTTGCCACTGCTCCAACTCATTTGCAGTTTCCGAACGTAAATGATTTGTCCTATATGGTAGGCATTATGCGTGGATAGATTCCCAATTATTGCCCACCACTCTGCAGCTACAGGGAAACCCTCAATTTCACTTTCCAGTTTTTCTTGGGAGAGTAAATCTTGCCACTGCAGAAGCACCTCTAATAGCTGCTCTTTTAAGTCAGTAAACTTCGTATTTTCCGGAATAATAAAGCTTTCATTATTATTGCCTAAGGGTGTAACAGCATCTACGTGAGATTTATGATACCTCTTTTGCCAGGTTTCATTCCAATAAAGAAGATGCTGCACAATTTCAGCGATGCTATTGCTTTCCTCATTAGGTTTCCAAAACGCATCTTCCTCTGATAAGTTTGCAACTGATTCTGAAAACGGAATGTACCAGCTAGGATCATTTGCATTTGCTGACAATTGATCGGCCAAAACATCTATAGCATGAGACATACTCGCCACGCTCCCTTTGACTATATTTATGTTAATATTCAGTTCTTAACTCCACTCTGTTCCATGTTCACGAATGAACTGAAGTTCCTTTTGATAATGTTCAAGATGTCCTTCATCGATCATTTTTTGAAATGCCCTATCTCCTTCTTCGCCATTCCTTCGCATGGTTTTACAAAGTCCTTCATAAAATAAAATCTCAATTTCGTTTATGTTTTTCATTAATTATTTTTTTGTTGAGTATCCTAACCTCCCCGACCATCAGCAGCCTCAGATCCTCTACGATATACTTCGCTAACTCTTCATCAGTAATGTCATCACCATCAATATCAAGACGAAAATCCTGTCCTTGTAATCCACCCCCATTAGTAAAATCGATTTCAAAATCGAAAATAACTCTTTTATCCATTTTAGATCCACCTCATATTAGTTTCGGGTAGATTATATATATTCTTGTTGAATGAAACCATTTCCTTCTTGAGCCTGTCTAAGCACAAAAAGCTGTAACCCTTGATCTGCTAAACCTTTATAGAGAAGCCAGCCCCCTAAAGCGTCTACTTTCATCTTAATAACTAAAACTTCCTTAATTCAGGAATTCCCTTATTACGAATATTCTCCCACACAAAGATTAATAATAATTTTGTACTCATTTTAGATTATTCTTCCCGAAGGCTGTATTTTCATCTAAATCAGTACTCAAAAGAAAAAGCTATTCCTCTAAGTGACACTGTTGGGAAAAATGAAATTTGCTATTACCTTTTTATATATTCATACTCGATTCGCTGCTGTCATAATTACCAATAGTAAAGGTGAAATAGAAATGAAAAAGGTTATACTAATATGCCTGTCCCTGCTGCTTTCGGGCTGTGTGAATAAAGAAATCATTGATGATATAAATATTGAAGTAGGAGTCGGCTACGATTTAGCAGAGGATGAGAAAGATAAGTATAGAGGAACTGTATTATTTCAGGAATTCCAGCCTGATCAAAGTGTAATTAACAGGACATTCTCCGGAAGTGGAAAGCTTAGGCAGGACATACGTCTGGATGTTTCTAAACAAACATCAGAACCAGTAGTCACAGGTGGATTAAAGCTGGCTGTATTTGGACCTGAAATTTCCAAAAAAGGGATTTTTGACTTAATAGATTCTTTTCAGAGAGATGCAAGTATGGGGGCGCGCGTATTTGTTGCAACCGCAGAGGGAAAAACAGAAGACTTGTTAAACGGCGAGTATGGAACCAGGGGAAACGCTACGTATATCTCTAATCTTATTCAACATAATATTGAACATCGCGATATTCCAATAACCAATTTACATATTTTTTCCCGTGATTACTATCAGGATGGTAAGGATCCATTCCTGCCCCGACTAAAGAAAACCGGGAATGATAAAGTAGAATTAGTTGGAATTAGTCTTTTCCGTAAGGATAAAGAAGTGGACATTCTCCCTGTAAAGGATATGTTCTTTTTTAAATTGCTGGTAGATAAATATAGCGAAGGAAACTTTGATGTTAAGTTAAAAAAGGGAGAAAGTGCTGCTGTAAAGAGCATAAAATCAAAAAATGAAATCAAGATGACTGAAAATCACGCTACCATAACCATTAATCTTGAAGGCATCATTCGTGAGTTTACGGGAGATATTTTAACCCCACAGATTATTGGAGAAGTTGAAAGGTACCTGGAGAAAAAAATTGAAAAGGACTGCTTAAAATTATTAAAACAATTTCAGGACCTTGGAATAGATCCTGTTGGCCTGGGTCATAAGAAAAAAAACCAGAATCGGAACTTTGACTTTAAAAAGTGGGAAGATGATTACAAAATGTTAGGCTTTGATGTTAACTGCAATGTAGTAATAGAAGAAACAGGCGTTCTTGAGTAAGACCTGGCCATAATAGTCCGTATTCCCAGCTTAGTAGGTTAAAAAAAATGGTTTTGCAGGAGAGAAGAAATAAAATTGAAATGGTCCTTTAGAAAAGCGCCCAGCTTTCTTCATCCTTAAATTATTCTTCAATAAACCTGCAATGATAAGGGGATACTAAAAAGCCCAACTTCTCCGTAATTCAAAGAGAAATTGGGCTTTTTCATTACTTCATTAAAGCGCCCGAAAGTGGAACAAGAAAAAATCCTGCGTTTCAATACAGGATTTTTGATCAAACTTTGTTTTACAAATGATCGAACTATATTTCAAAGCCACATCTCTAATGAACTTTCAATATTTATCGATTGTAGCACCGAGAACAGAAGCACGAATGAAAACAAGGTCTTGAAAACGTTTAAGCTCTTCTGCTGTTCCCGTCACAACAGCTCCGTTATATCGAATCTTCCCTTCAGTGGAACGGGTGTTTTCCTCAATTCCTTTTAAAGCTTCGTTGACTAGACTTTTACGAAATCCCATTTTCTTTAATTCTTTCAACGTTCTCATAAAAAACTCTTCATGTTGGCTGGAATAAGGCTCTTGAGGATTAATATCAAACCCAAAAGCTCCACCGCCACCTTTCGTTTTTAAACTATCATTATCTAGTTCGTCTTCCATTCTATGCATTTGAGCTTTTGTCGACGTATCTACCCATAACCAATTCACATTTTTATAACCAAGCTGCTCGGAAACCTCAGCTAAGGTCATTGGCTTATCAAAGGAAATTGCTACTTCAATTAACTTATTTTTATCTAATTCAGCAGCAATATCAAGTTCATGAGGTAAATAATCATACCTTAAACCCGGATAATAAAAATCAATTTTTCGTTCATTATTAAAATTGTTATAGCGTATATGCCGATGAGCTTCTTTATCAAGTGACGTAGTATAAACCATACCGCTCCCTTGACTAAGAGTTTCTATCCTTCCGAATAAAGGTATCTTTTTCATTTTCGTATCCCATAATATAGTACGGTCTCCGACTGTCTTAAAAGTTCTTTCGTCTATCGTTACACTAAATAGATCATAATTATAAGAGCCGCCACCCGATGATAGATTGGCGCCATAAATGGGGTCCAAAAGAGACTTCTGGTTGTCATCTTCAATACGCTGATTCAGTATGTATTGGCTGCCGCTTATCAGTACATACAATAAAATGATTGTTGTAAAAACAGTAATGCCAATATATTTGAATGTTTGTTTTCTCTTGGATTTTTTTATGGCTAACTGTAAGGAAGGGTTGCTCATAAAGTCAATCTCTTTCTTATCCTCTTCTTTTGATAAACGTTTATCACTCATTGCTTTCCTCCCTATAAATTTTTGCCAGTTGTTTTCTAGCCCTAAATAAATTTGTTCTTACTGAATTGATATTTGATTCCAGCAGCACTGCAATGTCTTTGTAGGACAAGCCCGATTGGTACTTTAACAATAATAGTTCTTTAAAATAGGGCTTTAGCTTGGAGATTGCAAATGAAAGCTGATTGTTCCGTTCTTTTTCAAGAAAGAGCTCTTCTGGCTGATCCGCTGCAACTAATTTTGGAATAATTACATCTAAATCAAGCTTATATCTCTGTTGTTTTCGGCATTGATCGTAATAAAAATTTAATGCCACACGTATTAGCCAACTGCGTATTTTTGAAGTTTTAATGGAATCGTAATACAATAAGTATTTGTACGCAGTTTCCTGAACAGCATCCTCTGCATCCGCATGAGAAATCCCTAATTTACGTAAGTACTTATATACGATGTTAAGTTCTGTATTCAATGCATTATTCTTATTTAACTCATTCATTACTCCCCTCCTGAATACTAGACGTATTCGAGCAGAAAAAATATACAGCAGGTAGCAATTAATTTTTTAAATTATATATATCCCCTACACTCAGTTAACATTATGCGATGTTATAGGCACTAAAAAAGGATCTTCGATTGAAAGACCCTTCAATGCTATTTGTTAAGTTAAAGCGCTCGTTAATGGAATAACTAATATCCATAACTTCGTCCTAAGATCTTTTGATTCTTATTTAAGCTCCCGTTAGTTGAATAACCAATTTTGGGACATTATTTTATTTTAAAATATTAACATAAATATCCAATTTTCTTAAAAGGAGTTACTCTACAATCTGGCCCTTTTCATAAAGAAAGACGCTATCCATATTTCATTAACCACTAAACAATTTTCCCTGGCCATGAATACGTCTCCACCGAAGATCTTTGCTTATCTATTAATACCCCTTCAGAAAATCCACCCTATTAGGTATAGCATCATTATTTTCGATTCTCTTCAATGTATCTAAAAAGCAAGCAATCGCTTCATTCAGCTCTGTCACTGCTGATATATGAGGCGTGACGACGATATCGTCCCTTCCCCATAGCTCGGAAGTCTCTGGCAGCGGTTCTGTTTCAAGAACATCTAACACAGCGCAACGGACCTTTCTGCAATTGAGCGCTTCAATAAGCGCTTGCTCGTTCACTGTATGGCCTCTGCCGACATTAATAAAGGCAGCTCCGTTTAAATGGCTGAAAAACGTACGATCAAATAGCTTACTTGTTTCTTTCGTCAAAGGCAATGTGCTGATAATCCAATCTGCCTGTGCAGCCAGTGTACCTGCAGAGGCGGTTTCAACCACCTTTTGAAAATGCGTCTTTTGCTTGCCGCTTTGCGAGACGCCGTAAACGGTGGCTCCAAGACTTGAAAATACCTTCGCAGCCTCCTGCCCAATCTCCCCTGTACCAAAGATAACAATCGTTTGATCCTTCACCATTTGCGGAGTTTTTGGAGCCCATTTCTTCTCCCTTTGTTTTCCTTCAAAGTAGTGATGATATTGAAGATCCCTTAATACATAGCTTAAACAATACTCGCTTATTCTTTGTCCAAACGAGCAAACAGTTCTGGTTAGAAGAATCTCATGCTCCTTCCACCCATCAATTTCCAAATAATTATTTACACCCGCATTAAAGGAATGTACCCATTTAAGATCGGCAAAGCGGAAGCCTCGACATGGCTTGAAACCGACATAGGCATCCGCCCATGACAAATCCTCTTCTGTAATATCATCAACCTGTTTAAAACGAAAGCTCTGAGATGTTTCAGCTGGAAGCTGTTCCTGGAATTCCTTTTCATAGCTTCCTGCAACCAGTATATTATGTATGTTCATTCGACTTCCCCCATCCTGTTGCTCCTTTGATTTTGATTACATTCTAGCACGGTAACACACATCCTTCCTCTACTAATATTAGACTATCTATAGTTGAAGGAGCCTGTTCCAGAATTCCCCTGACTAACTTAGTACTAATAGCCGGTTCTAATCATATTCTTATAAAAGAAAACAATATGAAGGGGTGGAAAGTCAGTTGATAACAGTTAAGGTTGGTTTACGGCCCATTGCCAGTAAGATCAATTTACCTACTGTTTTGAAAACAGCTATACTTCCAGGTGACTCAAAGGAAAGATTATTTATTGCAACCCAGGTAGGAGAGATCTTTTACATAAGAGACTCAAGCTTAAGGACTTTTTTAGATATTCGCCCCCGAATCCTAAAACTGGGTGTTTCTGGTGGCGGATATGATGAACGGGGATTGCTCGGACTAGCGTTTCATCCCGAATTTTATTATAACGGTCTGTTTTATCTTCATTATTCAGCAGCCGGAACACAAGGACCAGGTGCACTTTCTGAATCTTTTAATCCTAACCCGTGTGATCCGGGAACTTTAAACTTAAGGTGGATGAATAGAGAAACGCAATATGACCATATTGATATCATTGAAGAATGGATTTTACAATCGAATGGCGTGCCCCAAAAACGAAGGACTTTACTTAACTTAAGAAGGCCATTTTCAAATCACAATGGGTTCAATAGTTTAAACTTTTCACCAGAAACAGGAAAACTTGTTTTAACAACCGGAGATGGCGGATCAGCATATGATCCATTTAACTTAAGCCAGGATGATCTCGAAATTGCCGGTAAAATAATTGAAATGGATGTAGATAAGATAACTTACATCACTACTCCCCCCATTGTCACACGCTTTAATGAACTTCCCGCAGCGATTCAGGAAACCCTCACGGTAATGGCCAAAGGGGTTCGCAATATTCCAGGCATTTCATTTCAAAGGTTTTATAATCAGTATATTAAATATGCAGGGAATGTCGGCCAGGATTTGGTCGAGTCGATTTTTTCATTCGTTCATTATAAACCCATACCGGTTACCCAATTTGTTCAAGCTTCTTTCATGAATTCTGCACCTGATATGGAAGGATTTGTAAACTTCGGCTGGCGAGGCTGGGAAGGTGATTTTCCTGCATCGATTATAAGAGGCTGCACCAATAATGGGACTTTGGATGAGAAGGCAATTGCTTATTACAATGAAGCAACCGCACTTTCAGCGAGTCGTCTTCGGCCTTTAACCAGTTATTTTCATAAAGACTCCAGACCAGATAAGTTTGGAGGAACTGCACTTACAGGAGTTCAAGCCTATATGGGGAAAAGAATCCCTGGTTTAACAGGAAACGTTGTGTTTACCGATCTTGCCCGGAAAGAATCGCAGCCTCAGGTTAGAGGGGTTTTAGCCTATACCGCCATAAGACCAAATGGTGAACAAAATGAATTTAGTGTGATACAAACCGATTACGATTTTGGATCTCAATCAGCCTATTATGTTAATTTGGGAACGAATCTGAAACAGACCAGATTATATTTAGGGGTTTATGGCTCTATGAAAGTGACTGATTTTAACCAAGGCACTGTTTTTGAAATAGTTCCATGAATCATAACTATAGAATTCTGCTTAATCCTGATAAATCTCTTACATGGATTGAATCGAAATTAAAACCAAGAAATGGAGAATCACTAAATGATAATCATTTTTAATCTTTTAATCATGATTAAAGCAATTTCGACCCATAACCAGCTATAAAGGAAAACAAATAAAAAAATACTTCCCGTTGAAAGAAATGAAAAGGAAACAGAGACGGCTGGACCTAAAACTGGAAAGTGAAAAATAAATAGTAAACTCATAATTCCTAACATTAAAAGAATTGTACCAGCAGCAATAATACTTAATCTCTTTCTGAAAAAGGAAAAAGAAGCCCCAATGCCAAGCCCTAACAATCCTGTTGTAAAAGGAAATATCATTAGTTCAGATGGATGCAGGATTAATAACAACATAATTGTCAGAGAATAGGACATTGCTCCATATGGAATGGAAAACATGGAACATAACATAATAGGTGCAGTGGCAAGCGGACTTAAAATATATCCTATACCTGGTAAAAAGCCGCCAGCAGCCTGAAGAATAGCAGCAATACAAGTAAAAATAGACACTAAAATAAGCTTCATTGTTTTTTTATATTTATTGAATATTTCCTGAAATAGACGAACCTCATCAGAAATAGGTTTAAAAAAATACACCTGTTCACCTCCTTCTATAATGGTTTAAGCGTAACTATACATTATATTTACCATTTATTAGAGGTGGAACGATTTTTTACTATTGATTTGCAGAGGAAAGTTAGCGGTTATGATGCTGTCTGGGTAAAGTAAATTTCCTTCACCCATAAAAAAGCAAGGGCCTTATTGGCCCCCAGTTATTATTTGACTATTACGCTTCCAGTCATTCCTTCCTGGAAGTGGAACCGGCATATCAGCTCATATGTCCCGGGCTGTTTCGGCTTCACGGAAATGTTTGTTTCTTTTCCTGGCTGGATCTCGGCGTCAATTCCGAGCTTTTCCACTGTGAAGGTGTGCTTTTTCTTCCCTTTATTTTTCAATATCAACGTTGTGGTTGTTCCATTCGGAATAGTGATGACTTTCGGATTAAAGTAATCATCGTTCAACTCGACCTCAATCGATTTCACCTTAGTTAGAACACTGGATTCGGCAAATACGCCGAGTGAGCCTAGAGTTGACAAAACCACAGCCATTGCAAGCAGAGCGACCAATCCTGTTACCCGCTTTTTCATAGACATTCGCAATCCCTCCTTTCCTTAACATTATTTTTTTCTGATTCACAAAAAATTATCACTATAAATTTAGTTCCAAAGTGCTTTCTGAAAAAGTGAATAGACAAAGATCACTGCCGGTCTGCAAATCCAAATTCTAAAGAATGTGCTGCCACTCCTCATAAACTGTATTTGTCAATTAAAAAATGCTGTTAATGGCAGTATGTTTTATGAATGTAAAAAAGCCAAAATATACAAGCAGTGTATAAAAGCTTGCATATTTTAGGCTCTTTAATTTTATTCCTTATTGTGTTGTTAAACACCCCGTTAGCCCTCCATGAATCGCTAAAAAACAGCTCTTCACCACAGAGAATGAAAATGTTTTTAAACCGTCAATACTGATTCTGCGGCTGGAGAGGAAGGTCGATGAACTATGGTGCGTTAGATCCCATCCGTCTCTCCATACTGATATTAATAAAAATAACCAATTTTGTCTGAAATTCTTATTCAGCAGAATTCATTCCAGCAAATCTTTCCCAATCTCATACCAGTCCCACAATGAAACCTCTGCTCCTGTATAATAAAGCAGACTTTTTTCTCTTCCGATGTCTTCTATTACATCGACTATTGCGGCTTCGATTCTTGCTTGATCATTATAGAAAATTCCTTCTGAAAAACCCAGTGAGATCGGAACCCATTCCTTTACCCTCTTTCCAAAAAAGATCGACTTCTCGTAGTCTGAAAGAAAGAAATGGCAATAACTGAGATTTGTTAACACTCCTTCACTTTGTTCTTTGTCCCCACCATAATGTAATAAGTCCTCCAGCAGGTTCGAGAGTTCTCTATATTGTTGCAGACTTTTCTCCCTCTCCCCTGCCAGGCGGTAATAATTGGCTTGAATCAATTTTAAACGGCTGTATTCTTTTTGGTTCTTCTTTTCAAAGACAGCCATTGGTTTTTCAATAAGCTTCGCTGCCTCTATAAAATATTCTGCGGCTTTTTCGTTTTCATCAAAAAAAGATAAACATCTTGCATATGCCTCATAATCAGACCACGACTTCAAGCCAACTGAATTGAGAAACTCAACCTTTTGACTCAGCTTGTTGGCATCTACTTTTATTTCTTTGGACATATATGATCACCTCACAAATGCAGGAAAAGAAGGAGCTTCTCCTTCCTTCCTGCTGAAATCTTCGTTTAAATGCTGTGAATTAAAATAAAATCAATTGCGTCGGTATCCTTAAGAATGTTTTCGAGGTAGTCATCCATTTCTTTCCCCGCCTCGATGACAGACTTGGCATCCCGAATACCTCCATACACAACTGAACTCTTGTAGGATGCCCCATTATCAATCACATCTTTTAATAGATCATAGGCCTCTTTCTCTTCTTTGGATATGGTTTTGTTTCGGATAGCATCTTCAAATTTATCCATGTATCTTTCGCTGTTGGTTGTCAACCATTCCCTCGATAAATATAGACGGTACTGCCCGCTGACTTTTGAGGCCAAGCGCACCCCACGTTTTTTTCCATCATTCAGCTTCCCGTTTTTAGAGTGGGAGCCTTTGGCTTCAATAATGAATAGCTCGCCGGATGGGGTTTTCATGATAATATCTGGACCCGTGCGCGCCTTCACCCTTGGATTTTTATCCCGCTGGGCATATAAAAGCTTGTACCCCAGCAGTTCGTAGTACCAAATGGCCGCTTCGGTACCAAACGCTTCCGCTCTTTTGTTGGGTTTCAGATTGGTTCCCCAGTGATCGCGAATCTTCTGGTCAATGATTTTTTTTTGCGCTGCATCAAGTGTTTCCTCACCAAATTTGGCTTTTGTTAGCTTCGCTATTCGTTTAAGATCATTCCCATTCTTCCCTAGCTGGGCAACCATTTTATCAGAAGCCCCCCTATCTCTTAATGATTTAGATGCTCCGCCTGTTATGGCATCAAGGATAGCTGAGAATAATTTTGGTTGATCAGCAAAGTTTTTAAGAATCATCTCATAGGTCCCAGCGATGATGTTTTTAGGTACCCGTTTAACGAAATTCACGACTTTTTCAACGGTCTTTGCAATATCACCGACAGCAGGAATAATGCCAAAGAGGGCGAACAATCCGGCGCCGACATCTGCTTGAGTGAATTCAGCTACAGCTTCCACGATATCCCCATATCCAAGGTACCCAGCAACTATTTGTCCAAGCAGGAAGGCAACGGATTCATAGGTTTCCTCATCCATCCAGCCCCAATCTACCAGAGTAGAAGCAAATTCGTTCACCGACGCCCCTAGCACCACTTCCTGAATATAATCGGTCCATTCCTTGTCGTAGATATCTGGGTCAGTTTCGTTATTAAACTCTTCAAGATCCGTATATGAATCCCCGTCGGCATTTTCTTCAAAGGGATTGAATCCCATATCCAGTTCATTTCCATCATCCAGACCATCCATATCCGAATCATGGTAGTACACAAGGGTTCCATAGGACTGTTCCTCTTCATCAGTCAATCCATCGCCATCCGAATCATCGACTTCTGGATCATTGGTAATGGTATAGGATAAACCGGCTGCGCTTGCCTTTATGCTGCTAGTTTCATTTTGCTGAGCCTCTTCCAACTCCGGTGTATAGATCAACGTAAAGACGGAAGATTGGGTCGTTTCTCCGATGATATATCCCTTTTCATCGTCCACTTTTTGTTTTTCAAGGGGGGTGAATGTGTGCTTTTCTTTATCATAAATATACATTTTCACACTTTCAAGGTCGCCATTCGGGATGTCGCTTTTTTCAATCGGGATCTTAACCGTCGCGTGTTCAAATTCCCGATTTACAGAGATATCAACAAATTCCGAAATAGATCCAGGAACATCTTGGAAAATCAATTGATCTGAAACATTGATCAATTTAACAGCTCGTGATAGATCCCCTATTCCGCTGATTTCAAGGACTGCACCTGATTCTTTTTCGGTAAAGGTTTGGTTAAAGCTTTCAAGCCCATCATATAGCCGGTCATGGTCCGAATCCTTTTTATGAGGATCGCTTCCAGCATGATATTCACCGGCATCGTCCAACCCGTCATGATCGCTATCCTTTAATAATGGGGAGGTTCCAAATTCCTCCAATTCAAAATGATCATCCAAACCATCTGCATCACTATCCTTTAAGGCCGGATTGGTGCCCGCTTTTTGTTCCTTAATATTATTTAGGCCGTCTTGATCGGTATCCTCTTCCCCATCAGGCGTCCCATCATTGTTTGTATCTTTCTTAAGCGGAGAGGTATACTGCTGTAAAATTTCAAATCCATCCAGCAATCCGTCTTGATCGGTATCCTTTTCCTTCAGGTTAGTTCCTAACTTCTTTTCTGCTTCATCCAGTAAACCGTCTCCATCCGAATCAAGAATTCTCTTTGCTTTTTCTTTTAGTTCTTGAGCGCTTGTCCATGCTTTTTTGTAAAAATGAATCGATTGTTTTCTGTTTTTTTTGGTTTCAAAATCTACGCCTTTTTCATAATCCTTATTGGCTTTCTCTAACAGTTTTTGATCTTTTTTATCGAACATTTCTGTATTGCTCTCAAGCAATGTTAGAAGTGTATCAGTAACTATTCTGTTTGCTGAAATAACTTTGTCGATGACTGAGTTTTTTTTATCTGATGGAGTCTGAGTGTGGTTTTCAAGGATATTCACTGAGTTCAAGCTGTGGTCAAAAAACTCTGAGGACTTTATCGCATTGTTTGTTTCAAAATTGCCGTCAACAGCTGCTTGTAATTCAAAAAGCGCGTATTCTACTCGTTTATGATTTTGGGGGTCATCCTGAAGATCCGGAAATGCTTCAATTTGTTCCATTGCCTCGTTAATTAACTGTTTCGCATTTTGATCCGATACTTGTGATGTCTCTGCCTCTACTTTAGTAGAGCTACCCCTATCTTTCCCTTTTCCCAGGACAATTTCTGGAGTAACAGTAGCAAAAACCAACATAATCCCTAGCAGCAAATGGATAAATACTTTAAATTTCACTGTAAAATTTACTCCTCTCTTTTGTTTTATTTTGGAAATTCCAAACTACAGGTATCATACTACCTTAATCTTTTTGCTATTAATATAGGAAATATCGGCTTTTTTTGTTTATTATTCTCGTGATCTTTGACTTATAAGGTAAAGCCCGCAAAACACGAATTTTGTACGTTATCAAGACCTAAATTGAAAAAAGTTAGATAAATTAAAGGACATAACATATTTTATATGACTAATATGCTATGTCCTTTCTTATTAAACTAACGCCCCCATTAGCCATCCATGAATCGCTAAAATCCAGCTCTCCACCACAGAGAATGGAAATGAGGAAGGTCGATGAACTATGGTGCGTTAGAGCCCATCCGTTAGTCTGACTCCAACGACCACGGTGCACCACTGGCTGTCGCTCCCTTAGGGGAAACACACATGGAAGATTAATCCACTTACAAAGACATAACTATCAATTTTTCTTAAGCAACTACTTCGTTAGTGCAGTAAGCATATCTTCACAAATATGAATAAATATTAGCACTTATACAATTTTTCCTTGAGCAAAACGATTCATAAAAAATTAATAAACATACTGCCAAAACAAACATCGGTTAGTTGCCAGAAACACTCATAAACCTCTTGGCTCTTGAATCAGCTAGGTTCTTTACGTACTTGGTGAAGGCTGCTCAAGAATCTCCTGCAAATTTTCAGTTTGAACGAACATGTTCGCGGTTGGCATTTGTACTTGATTCTTATGGAATAAAGACATTAGTTCAAATCTTACCTGCCTGGAAGTTTCAAAATACTCTTCAGGCTTAACCAAACCTACAATACAAAATTCGTACCCAACATGTTTAAGGTTTGGATTTAAGTCTGTAATCCCAATATATTGAAAGGGTTCAACAGCCTCGCCCCCTACCCTATATAGGCTATGATCTAACTTTTCATTGCAGATAACACTTGCTTTCTCTAACAATTGCTTTATTCTTGCAGGATCTTCCTGATAACTTACCGTAACCCGTTCAATAACCCGCATCCAGCCTTTATTAAAATTTTGTATCGCTCTAATCTCACCATGCGGAATGGTAAGGAGCTTTCCCGACCATTCACGAATTTGCATAAAGCGAATACTTATCTCCTCAATGGTACCTGAACTTGTCCCGTTGAAAGTAACAAAATCGCCAACACGAAACTCCTTATCCGTTAATCTTGCGAACCCTAAAATAACGTCTTTTAACAACTGCTGTGCAGCAAATCCGATGACAACTCCGGCAATCCCTGCACCTGCAAGAATACCTTTTATATCTACAAATTGACTAATTAGATAAATAACAAGGCTGATCGCAATTCCATACCTAAAAATTGATCGGATTACACCTTGTATCGTCTGTTCTACCTCTTCATCAAAAAAATTAGACTTCCTAAAGAACCAATTAAGAATGCGGTTTATGACAATTGAAAAGGTAACGAGAACCAAAGCAAATAAAGTAAATTTTAAAAGTAAAAACTTCCTTATATAATCAAAAAATTCCTCAGTAAAAGTTAATAGGTCCATCCATCCACTCCCTAAAAAGGAAAATTTCCAGGATCATCTGTTACCTTGTCTTTACATATTGTTTCCTTAACTATGATTTTTCATTATCATTCCCAGTTCATCCTCAACAATTTGGCCCAAATAAAAAGACACGTCCTGTGGAAACGTGACCGTTTGTTAATAAAAAGTTTGTTCAATTAGGAATTTATAAAAAGTATAATTCACTGAATGTCAAATAATTAAATCGTAACTGATATACAAAGTAACACGAAGCCAATAAGAAGTAACCAAGAACGAATAGATTGATAGAACATCCATCGTTTTCTTATCTCCTTCCAATCAATTGGCGGATTGTCTGCATCCCACTGTTTGATTGCCTTGTTAATAGGAACGTTAAATCTAATAGTTATTATTGTTGCTAAAATGAACATTCCAGCAGAAGAAACACGGCTTGCATACTCCATAATTCCAGGTTCTTTCGTAAATACTGCGAAAGACAAGGTTAAAATTACACTTACAGGCATTAATATAGGCATAATAAGTCCAAAAGTTTTCAGCGAACCTTGTTCAAAGTATATATGTTGCTTTTGAGGTAAATGACGGATAACGGGATGTACTAAAGCGTATGAAGTAAACTCAGCACAAGCTGTAAAGCCCGCTATCATCAACGTAATAAAACCTAATATATCCAAAATGGAACATCTCCTTAAAATTGAATAATTAATTCTTATCATACAAGTATTGAACAATTTTTTAATTTTTATTTCAAGAATGAGTTTTTCTTTAACTAACCTGCCCCGTTTGTGGAACAAGAAAAAAGGCTGCTGTTAGCAGCCTCTATTTAACTAACGCACCCGTTAGCTTAAGTACTGTTCACAAATTCTAAGGTTATTAATATAATTTTTGCTAAAATACAGTGCTGATTTACACAATTATCAATATTTTAAATTCAATTGTTTAAACTAAAAGTTCTTTAGTTACCCAACCTATACAAATCAAAATCACCTTACATAAACTGTATTAAGTACATGAAAGAAAGGTGATCGACATGCTAAAATTCTTTAAGGCAAGGTTAAAAGGTGAAAATGAAGTCCCTCCTGTAGAAACTAATGCTTTTGGTTTTGCAAAATTTGCAGCTAATAATAATAGAACAAAGATAAAGTTTGCACTAGAAGTTGAAAACATTAAAAACTTTATTCAAGCACATATCCACTCTGGTAAACGTGGTGTAAATGGACCTGTCATAGTATTTCTTTTTGGTGCTGACTTAGAAACGCTTGAGGAACAAAATGGTATCACGACAAGAAGAGGTGTTGTTACAGGAATTATTACGGATGACGATATTGTAGAAAATGACGCAGGTATAGAAACTGTAGAAGATTTATTAAATTTCATGGAACAAGAATTAACTTATGTTAATGCTCATACTGAACAAAATCCAACAGGTGAGATTAGAGGTCAAATTGTACCAATTTAAATTTCGACACTGTTAGTTGATTAAGATGATGGCTCAAAAGGATTCACGTAAGGAATTTTTTTAGTCATCATTTTTTATCTATTTATTACAAATCGAGAATCCCATACAACATCTTGTTAATAATCTTTATTCAAATTGTTAAGCAGTTGGAAATAGCTATGAAGGAAAACGTCAAATACATCTGTTACATGCACAAAACGTATCCCCGATAATTTACTCATGTTTCATACATCTTTAATCATTGCATCAAGTATATCAAATTATGCTAGCGCTACCGCTTCCGCATCATCCTTAAGGTCAGACATTGCATCTTCTTATGTTCGCTTAACAACAGAAGTTGCTCAATTTGCCAAAAACGGCGTCGAAATAATGATTAAAAATACATGGTTAGAACAGCCTCTACAAATCCCAGATCATAAAGGGTTAGCAAAAGGTTAATGTAACTGTTTACTCTATAAGAAAGTTGATGTTTATACATGAACAAAGATCAGAAAAGTTACTATGGTCAATTGCACTGCCAGGTTTTGCTCAACTCTTGAACCGAAAATATATAAAAGGTATTATCTTTATAATATTGAAGTTATAATCAATGTTACAACAAACTTTAACTTTGCGATTATGTTCAGTTTTCATGGGAATATTGGAAATGCTGTTGAAAAAACCAATTACCAATGGCTTATGTTTTATCCTTGCTTATACTTTTTTGCAATGTGGGATGCAATAAGAGAAGCTAAAGGGACAACTGCCCCTTTCAGCTTTCTGCCTTTCGTTATTACAGCCTATTTCGTAACGATAGGTTTAATCTATTCTTCTAAAATAAAAATAGTTGGGATTTTACTCGGTCCAGTGTTTTTACCAATATTCTTTTCGATACCAGGAATGTTCTTAGGGTTATTTATTTTAAAAATGATAAAACAACATTTATAGGATAAATCGCCTTTAAATTAAATGGCGATTTTTATTTTCTGTTTTCATACAGCTTAATTACCATATTTCCAGACTTTTTATATCCTTAATCAACAACCTCCCCCGTTCGAAGAAGAAACACTGGACCTTCAACTCTTGCACTCGTTAGTTAGATAACATACGTTACTGGTCTCATTACACTTTCCTATTTAATGTGAGCATTTCTTTTGCTATAAATTGCGAATCATTTCCTTTATTTCATCACGTTTTTGAATAGTTGTATCGTTTTCATTGGGGAAAATCGCTGTGGCACCACCGTCATTTTCAATATCAACTAGTAATTCGTCTAAAAAATTTGAAAGTGGAATGTTGAACGCTTCGTATGACTCATCTAAATTGGCAGCCTTCATTTCAGCAAAGCTTCTGCTTGGCCAAACAGGTAGTAAAAATGCAAATTCCCCGTCATCTTCTAAGAATAATAGATCGCCATTTTCATCGCGTAGTAACCACACCTGTTCATCCGTTGCAACCATACCATAAAAATATGCAAGTCGTTTTTCAGCAGGGCGGTTTAAAATAAATCGTTTAATTAATTTCATATTGGCCATTCCTTTACGATAATTATTTAAAAAAATATCAAATTATATAGATAGTTACTACTTTATTTCATTTCCGAGCATAGTTAGTTGCATGATCATCCTTACTTATACAATTCAAAATCCAGTCATGATTTGTCGTTACAAGGTACATTTTTTTAGTATATTCTGAAAGGCAATAATTTTTAAGTATAACATATACTCGACAGCACACTGCCTAAACCTTATTGATCAACAGCTAAATGCAAAATGAACATAATGGCGTACAAACTGCATTTTAACCTACTTTTTCATATCCCTATTCTCAGTGGTTACCACTTTTTCTGTGTGCGGAAATCTTAAAAACGATTTTCACCTCACCAATATTTTAATAATGTTTGATGAATGATTAATGATGAAAGATAATTGATAATTGACTTTCACCTCTACCCGAATCATAATATTTTTTAAATTATCCTCTAAGTATTTAAGATGGAATTATTTAATATTCTTCACTTTCAATCAAAAATCCTTTTTATATTAACCTGCCACGTTAGCCATCCATACAGCACAAAATAATGCTGCACCACAGAGAATGAAAATGGTTAAGAGGAGTCAATACTGATATTGACCTTAATCCAGCCCACCGTAATCCATAGACTCATTAATGTACTCTCTCCTCTTTTTTTAACCATCGAGCAGGGTCTTTTTAAGTGTTCATTTTTCTTTTCTTGAAGAAATTTATTTTCATGGTAGTTGAAAGGAAAGGTCTTTGGAAAAACCAATCAATTTCTAACTGTTCAAAACTTTTTCCCGCAAAAATCATCAATGTTTGAGTGAATATAGTATCCAGACACAAGGGCTTTCCCCTCGCTGAAAAAATGAAAGATTTTGTCTCGCCATCACTGTTTTCAATTGTAGCTCGATGTCCAATTTCGAACTCCATTTCTTGTGTACCTTCTCTTCTTGAATGGTTGATTTCCTTATTACTTTATTAATGGTTTTCTGTTCATCAATCTCAATCGTCTCAGCACTTGTACATTCAATTGTGAGTTTAACCATTTCACCCTCTATTAAAGGTTCACTGTAAGAGATTGGTGGTCGTCCATCAACCTCTCCTAGTGCGCCGGCTGACAGGCACCATTAAGTTCATGTCTGAAGCGCCGTCTCTCCTAGAACTGCTTGTCTTTCACGCTCTTACTCTACTTGCCGGAGTACTCGTATCTCATCTTTACTGTGGTTTCACCTAAACCGAAGAAACCCGCATTCCTCTCTTTCGCTTCGATTTTCGTCCTCTATGTGGTCTATACCTTTGTTATATATAATTGGTATACGGTGTAGTCACGAGTGTAAAATCTGTAGGAAATCAATCAAGATTAAGAGTAACTGCTACTTAAAGAGGCATACAAAAACGCCCATGCGGCTGCAAGGACGGATATGTATGGATGGGGCTTGTGTGATGGCATGAGCTCATTTTATTCGCACATCATTCTCATAGCGGTCGGCGAACTTGGTGATTAAAATACCGATTCCCCAGTAAATGAGTGCCACCATCATGAACGCCTCGACAAAGCGAAAGTTCTGGGCTGCCATAATTTTGGCTTGTGCAAAGATATCAATAACGGTGATTAAAAACCCGAGTGAAGTGGCTTTGATGGCCACTGTGAAAGAGTTTGCGAAATCAGGGATGGCATGGACAAAAGCTTGCGGGGCAACAATTCTCGTAAACGTTTGAGAAAAACTATAGCCCAAGGATTGCGCCGCCTCAATTTGCCCCGGATCTACCGCTAAAAATGAGCCTCGGATGATTTCAGATTGAAAGGAAGACAACGTGAGGCTAACTGTGACAATTAAAATAACCAGAGGCGACATATTGTTCATATTATAATCGATACCTAGAAGTGTAACGATGAACTGTCCAATGGCAGGGAGTGCATAATACATCAAGTATAAAAACACCACCATAGGTGTCCCTCGTAAAAACAGTTTAAATAATTTTGTAAGTTGAACCAGCACAGGGATTTTATATTGTTGTATCAGAGCCAACACCACTCCTAGAAGGGTGGATAATGCAAGTATAGTAATCGCTATGAGTAAGGTTTCAGGAAGTACACCCAATATCCCTAAAAACATTTCGTATGAAGCCTCTAAATCAAACATGTTAATCCCCCCTGCTTATTATGGTTAAACCTTTATCGAATGGCCACTCTTTTCTCCAGTTTTCTAACCAATCCGTCCGTTGCGAAGCACATAGCCGAAAACATCAAGGCAATGATAAAGTAAATTAGGATTTGATTAATACCGTAAGATCGTGAGATAAACAATTCTGCGGTTCCCATAATATCCACGATGCCAATTGCAAAGATCAGCGACGTATCATGAATCAAGTAAACCAAGGCATTGCCGTATCCCGGGAGAGCAACAGGGACCATTTGGGGCAGAATAATTCGGAAAAACTTTTGCATTGGTGTGTACCCCAAGCTATCTGCAGCTTCATGTTGACTTTTTTCAACGGCGAGATAAGCGGGTCGAAACACTTCAGAAATATAACCAGAATGATAAAATCCCATAGAAATAATAGCAGCATGCATCGGGCTTATATCATATGTGCCCAAACCGATGAGAGGTAACACTTTTGGAATTCCAAAGTAAGCTATAAATAGTAAAATCAGTCCAGGAACACTTCGCGCAAAAGATACATACAAATCGGCTAATTGACTAATGACGGGAATTCTTTTTAGTCGCACAAACGTTAATAGCACAGCAAATAGTAACCCAAGCGCAGCCGACAAGATGATGATGATAATATTGATCGGAAGCGTTTTAAGAAACTCCATTAGTAATCCTTGCATACCCGTTTCCATCGTCATTTCTCCCTTCTCTAATGAATATCTCTTCTGTACATGACGGTGTCATGACTATGTTTTTAGTCTTAGTCTACATCCATATTCTCAAGGGATTCAACCAAACGAGAGAATATGGATGTGCTCTAGTCGATCCGGAGATATTCACTATGACCTTATCTGACTCGAACCAAGACGTTCATGTAAAAGCCTCAATCGTATTGAAACACATCTTCTGCGTAGAATTCAGTAGACAACTCAGAAAGCACGCCTGCTTCTGCCAATTCCTTTAGACCTTCATCGATGGCCTGTTTCAGTTCCTCATTTTCCTCTGATTTGTGAATCATAAAGAACGTAGGAATAATTTTGACTGGGTCTAATCCCACAACAGGTAGATTTTGATCTTCAATGATTTCGATTTGTCCGTAACTCGATGGATAGAACAACGCATCATATTTGCCAGTCGCCACTTCTTTTAGTCGATCTGCGATTGGAATTCCCACATCAGCCAAATCATACTCTAGCTTAAATTCAGGATTTTCTTCTTCCCAATCCTTAACGGTTTTATATGTGGCACCCGCTGGGGATAGAGGAGAAATTTTCTTCCCTACCAAATCTTGAATGCTCTCAATTCCACTATCTTCTGCCACGTAAATCTTGATTAGGGCACGACCACTCGATTCTGAAGGAATGATATATTGCTCTGCACGTTCCTCCGTGAACCCTAGACCACCTGCCAACATGTCGTACTTTCCAGTAGCTACTCCTGTTTCACCCGCTGAATCTTCCACACCGGACAATTCAAATTCATAGTCTTCAAGCACTTTATCCAGTTCTTTTATCACCTCAGGCTCATAACCCGTCACTTCGCCGTTCTCATCGACCCAGCTCAATGGTTTTGACGTGTGGCCAGTCGCCACTTTGATTGTTCTTACGCCTGAATCCCCAGTGCTCTCAGCTTGTGACTTGTCAGTGGAATTGCATGCAGTAAGGAGAGATAAACCCAGTACAGAAGCAGCTACTAAAATTGACACTTTCTTCATTCTCATCAACCACCCTTAGTGTTTAATTTTTGTTGGTCTTGCTCTGCATAGATCTTCTTCAAAAACTGCCTTGTTCTCACATTCACTGATTTCTCGAAGATTTGTTCAGGCGTTCCCACTTCCACAATGTGACCATTTTCCATAAAGACCACTTTGTCGGAAATCCGCTTTGCGAAGTCCATTTCATGGGTGACAAGAAGCGTTGTCATACCGGACTTTGCTACATCTTCTATTACTTTCAATACCTCCTCTACTAATTCGGGATCAAGAGCTGAAGTAGGTTCATCAAACAAAATCAACTCGGGTTCAAGCGCCAAGCCACGTGCAATGCCGACCCTTTGTAATTGTCCTCCCGATAAGCGAGACGGATATTCATTTATTTTATCTTTAAGACCTACCTTTTCTAATTGTTTCAAACTCATGGCATACGCTTCGTTTTTGGACTTTTTCTGAACGGCTATTTGAGCATCCATTACATTTTGGATGACCGTCTTATGTTTGAAAATGTTGAACATCTGGAACACCATGGCGGTTTTCCTGCGAAGCTTTAGGGTGTCTTGCTTGGATAAACTTTGATAATTGAGACGCAGATCTCCGATTTGAATTTCGCCCTGTTGGGGTTTTTCTAAGTAATTGATGCATTTTAATAAGGTCGTTTTCCCTGTTCCACTCGGACCAATAAACGATACAACCTCGCCTTTTTCGACCGATAGGTTAATACCTTTCAACACTTCTTTTTGGTTGTATGAAACATGCAAGTTTTTAACGTGTAAGATAATCTCTACCTCCCCAAGTGCTTTATTTCAAATCCTATATGCGCTGTACCATGGTCATCCGCCGTAGATTCTCCTCGGTCAACCCCTGAAAGCGAATCCCTACTTGCCTATAGTCGCTGTTCATAAGTAAAGATGCCGTGCTGATGATAGAGTCGGTATACGGGGTTGCCACCCCTAAGATTTTCCCTAATTCTGAAATCGGAACAAGTCCAAAAGGAATGTCTTCTGTCAGATACCTATAATCGAGTGTCGTAGGACCTAATCCAGTAGGGAACAAGCCAGGCAAAGCTTCATATAACGTGGGATAATCGGAATCATAAAATTCATTCAACATATTCAAAATACTTTGAAGATCGACATGTAGACGACTTGCTATTTCCAGTCGTTCTTTATCCATCTTTTCTACGTAGTTACAGGAATAGGGAGATGCTCCGTCAGGATAGTACTGAAATCTCTCGGATGCGTCAATCCTTGCCGCGTTAAACAGGGTGATCGGAGGATGAATCACCGCATTGGTATTATTTAAGGAAGTCTCAAATACACTTTCTCCAGGAATCAATTGCGGAAACCTTTCCATAAACGATGGAGCAATCTGGTTCTCTTTACGCAACGTACTAATTAGTACGTTGTATTTAATTTTAGTGATCGCAACAGAACCGGCTTGATCGGCCAAACTGACAAAAGGCATGGCACTCGTTTCAGCCACTGTAATGTTCTTTTCTGTAATCAAATCAGTGCCCAGAATTCGTTCACATTCTAGTGCACCCCAGTAGCCTGGAAAAAAGATGATGGTTTGATTGGGTTGCAAGAACGGTTTAATTTGATTGACAATCGTCTCATGCCCTATAGCCGTCGTCGATACAATGATAAACTGGGCCTCTGCAATCACCTGATCCATGGTGGTCGATGCCTCTAAATCGACGTGCCCCGAATAGATCCCTTTCACTTCCAACCCTTGTGTAGAAATTCTTTCAGCTTTCTGTGGATCACGGGTATACAATTTCACGCTTTCTCCGTTCAATTTCAGATATCCTGCAATGGCCTGCCCTGTATTTCCACCGCCCATTACTGCATATGACATGAACTCTTCCTCCTCTCATATGGTTCGCAATCTGTATCAATCTGTACCTTTCTCTTGTTAGAATTGGGTATGTTCGTATTTTTCGACCGTCTTGATGGCTTGATTCAACGAACCTAAAATATGTTTCTTCATTTCTTCTACTGCGTTGATCTTGTCTTTTTGGATGATGTAATGAAGGATCATCTTATGTTCTTTTACGGATTGTTTTGTATCGCCAATACTTTTGTGTGCCAATCGCCTGTACCGGTTGATCATGCTGTTGAGCTGATACAAGAACTTGACCGCCATCTTGTTGCCACTCACCGTATAAATGTATTCGTGGAATTGCTTACCAAATCGATCGATTGTCTCATAATCTTCCAGGCTTATCGCCATTTTGAGTAATTCGATGAGATGGGTTAATTGGTCAATGTCCTTTTGCGTGATATTATCAATGGCATCTTCAACGACAATCCCTTCCAAGTTGCTACGGATAACAAATATTTCTTTCACTTCTTGGATCGAAATCGGCGCCACATTCATTCGGCCGTTTAAACTGCGATTGACCAATCCTTCCAGTTCCAAGATCTGAAGTGCTTCTCTAAGAGGGGTTCGACTGATCTGTAGCTCTTTGGCTAACTCTTCCTCCGCAATTGGTTGACCCGGTTCCAATTCACCTTTGATGATCATTTCTCTCAACGCTTTATGTGCAATATCTTTCGTCGAGACTCGACTGACTTTTGCTCTTTCATTCAATTGGTTCACCGCCTTTAAAATAATTGTATACAATTATAAAGTTATTCTAGCACACATTTTTAAAAATAAAAAGAATATTTTGTTTTTTCTGTTTTTTTGTTTACCTGTACGCACTTATCGAATAATTTCTCGACATTAGTAGCTGCCACGTCATTCCTAGCATTTTTCCATTTGGTTCCTTTCACCCGAACAATTTTAATCTATACATCCTTACATTAACCTGTCCGTTAGTGGAATAAGAAAAGTGATTGCCGCAGCAGTCCCCATCTTTAACTCTAGCCCCAGTTAGCCATCCATGAAGCGCAAAAATCAGCGCTTCACCACAGAGAATGAAAATTGGTCTCTTTGTCGATAATGTTTTAATGGCTAGCGAAAAAGGTCGTTGCACTATGGTGCCTTTGAGCCCATCCGTTAGTCTGACTCCGACGACCACGGTGTACAACCGACTGTTGCGCCCTTAATGGTAGCACTCATGGGAGATTAATCCTTTTTTGGTCGTCGCGCTAGCCTCTACTTAATTTGCAATGATTGGAAGTTTTTGTTTAACGCTTTACCAAACTCAATCAGATCACTCATAAGGCTCAGCCTTTTTTTAAAAGCGTTTTTACTGGGTCTGTTTTGTTGTGGTTTTTTCTGGATTTTGAGCTTTTTTAATTTTCATGGGAGTATTATAAGAAAAGGCCACCAAATTTGGCAGCCGTTTCTTCAATTAATGCACTCTATTATATAACTTTGTGCATTAATTTTTTTGTTAAATTGATTTGTATATAGGACACTTCACTACATTAGAATGTCTTGCAAGGTCTTATCAAGTGTTTTATAAGTAAACGTGTAACCTTCACGTTCTAACCGGTCTGGAAGAACCCACCGACTTTTTAACACCAATTCTGTTTCTGTTTTAATTATCAGTGAGCCAATCTCCAACATCCATTTGGGCGAAGGTAAACCGAATGGAACATTCATCGTTTTTCTTAGTTCTTTCATTAATTCACGATTACTAACAGGTTGTGGGGAAGAGCAATTAAAAACACTACTTAGTTCTTCTTTATCTTTCAAAAAGAGAACGATTTGAAACAGATCGTCGATATGTATCCAACTAAACTTTTGGTTTCCCGTTCCCTGAATCCCTCCAAGTCCAAACATCCCGATTTGATATGAGTACCCTGAGCTTTAAAACCAAATACTCCTTTATTTTCTGTAATTTTCCAACTAAACTCCATCAATAGTGGAACAAGAAAAAGCGTCGCAGCTCCGACTCTTTGTTATACTCAAGCACCCGTTAGCTTAAGTGGTGAATTTTTAAAAATGTATAAGAAGGCCGTCTCGCGCGTGACTTCTATATAATATCGGAAGTGAAATGAGCTTACACATCCAGGCTGTTGATGATAGCTAATATTTGATGATCTGTCCATTTGCCATTAATCTTTATATTTTCTTTAGCTATACCTTCTTTTTTAAACCCTACTTTTTCTAATACACGAATAGATGCTGTATTGTCAGGCATAGCTCCTGCTTCAATTCTATGTAGTTTTAATTCTCTAAAAGCAAAGTCTACAGCAAGTTGAAGAGCTTCTGTTGTATAGCCCTTTCCATTATACTCCTTATCTAAAGTAAATCCGGTATAACAGCTTTGGAGCACTCCCCTAACAATTTGAGTTAATGAAATGTCTCCGATAAGTTTATCAGTTGCTTTTAAAAAGATACCAAAAGCATACAACTGCCCTTCATCTGTCTTTTTTAATGCCTGTTCTATACGTATTTTTTGATGTTCTTCAGTATAAAAGGCTTCCGGAAGTAATGGGCTAACTCGTTGGAAAAATTCTCGATTTCTAGTATGTAAGTTAGCTAACTCGCTGGCATCAAGAGTTTTGTAAAGTCGAAGATAAATTTGTTCCCCTACTAGCTTCATAAAACCCCTCCAATATCTTTTTTACTTCCATTATATTCAAATTAGGCAAAAGTAATGTAAATTCTTATTGCACTAAACTGCCCCGTTTGTTGAACAAAAAAGCCGCCAGATTTGGCAGCTGAGCTTGAACATAGACACCCTATTGTTTATGAATAACTCATCACAATCTCCTTTTATACTTATAACTTGTGATTTTTGTAATACTTGTTTTTCATTACCATAGTTTGTTTTCAGTTCCTTTTATTATTCTTTTGATATTTTTCCTATGCAAAATTATCACTAATACACTAATAAATAATGAAAGGGCAATAATGACTCTATCCTCAAATATAAGGCTGTAAATAAATATTCCTACTCCAGCTAACATTGAACTTAGTGAAACATACTTAGACATTATCAAAGTTAATATAAATACCACAAAGCCAGTCAAAGTACCTAAAGGTGTCAAAAATAATAAAACTCCGGTTGCTGTCGCAACAGCTTTCCCGCCTTTAAACCCTGCAAAAATAGGAAATACGTGTCCCAATATGGCTAATAAACCACATATAATGGGGTTGACCGTAGAGTTTAATATTTGGGGAAGTAAACAAGCAAATGTACCTTTTAATAAATCAGCAATTGCAACAATTAGTCCTGCTTTCTTTCCAAGTATCCTATAGGTGTTGGTTGCACCAAGATTTCCACTGCCATAACCTCGAATATCGATTTTATAGCATAGTTTACCGACAACCAAAGCAAATGAAATTGAACCAATCAAATAACTTAAAATTAGTGTTGAAATATTGAGCATAATATACCTTTCTTACTTAAACTATTTATATTGATATTCAATTTAATTACCTTATTTTCCTTTTTTCATTTTTAAACTAACCTGCCATTTAGTTTAAAAAAAGCCCCTGGTCGGCGGCTAATCTTAAACATAAAGTTGTGCAATAAATAATTTAGTTTAATATCCCCCAAATGTTTCCGTCCTTCATCTTAAAGAAAGTACCAAATATCCCTAGAATTCTAAAGGTGAATTGCTCACCGTTTTGAAATTCAAAATCCGACTCATAGGAGGCAAATATGGCAGCGTTTCTAAAATGCGAAGAACTACTCCATATTATCTGATTGTCTTTTGTACATTCTTCATTCCAACCTATATTGTTACAAACAATTCCATTCTCTGTTAATATCCATTTATCAAATTCATCCTTGGTAGGAGTAGTAAGCACCATTATAGCTATTAAAAGAATAACTGTAAAAATCCCTACTGCAAATCTCCTCTCCTTAACTTTCAAATGAGATACACCACCTTGCTACTTAATTACCCTTTTTCCATAATCTCACTTTTTATTTCCTTATTCCACTAACCTGCCCCTTTTGTTGAATAAGAAAAAGCTGCCTGATTCAGCAGCTGATCTTTAATATAAGCCCCCGTTAGCATTCCTGTAGATCACTAAATTTGAGCTTTGATAAAAACAGGGCTCCTCAGTAAGATATGAGTATAGACACCACTCTAACTCAAACCTTAGGAGGAACCCTTACTATGAAGTTTAAAATGCAGGACAAACAAAATCAACTAATCGAAAGAATTTCTGCCAAGCATCTTGTAATTGGAGTAGATATTGCCCAACAATTCCATGTAGCCAGGGCTGTCAATTTTCGTGGAATTGTTCTAGGAGATCCAATCACTTTTCAAAACGACGAAGACGGTTTCTCGACCCTATTAAACTGGATTAATAATATTAAAAGATTACATAAATTGGAGGTATCCATTATCGGAATGGAACCTACAGGCCATTATTGGATTAACCTTTCAAAATGGCTGATAAAGCGAAATATTGAGGTAGTAACAGTTAATCCACATTTGGTTAAAAGGAATAAAGAAAATCGTGATAATACGCAATCAAAGAGTGATAAGAAAGATGCCCTGGTCATAGCCGATATGGTGAAGAATGGTTACTACTCCTATGTGAGACATGCTTCTGAACCTTTTGAAAAACTTAGGGTTCTCATGTCTAACCGGGATGTTGTTGTTAAAAGGCTTGTAAGCTCTATTAATCAATTAAATCGCTGGGTGGACATTGTTTTTCCCGAACTCAGGCAAGTCTTTAAAGACATTACCGCAAAAGGGGCAATCGCCACACTACGGCTTTTTCCAACTCCGATGGAACTGAGTTCCATGAAGCCAGATAAGATCGTTGCCGGTTGGAAATCACTCATGAAAAGGCAGCCAGGGTTAAAGAAAGCCTATTTACTTCTCAATGTAGCCAGGAAATCTGTCGGTACACGGCAAGCCATAGGGGCCTATAAATTTCATCTGGAACAATTACTCGAAGAGTATGACCTTGCGGTTCTACAACTAAACAGAGTCGAGCTGACAATCAAGAAGGAACTTCTTAAAATCCCTTTCGCCGATAAACTGCTTAAAATCAAGGGAATTAGTGATATTTCTTTAGCCGGTATTTTAGGTGAAGCAGGAGATTTAAGTGGGTTTTCGCACGGTAATTCTTTACTCCGCCACGCTGGGCTCCATCTCTCTGAAGCTAGTTCTGGGAAATGGAAAGGACAAATTGTCTTATCAAAACGCGGAAGGTCAAGACTCAGGCGTTTCCTTTACCTGGCCACTATCAGCCTGGTGGTAAACAACGCTGAGTTTAAGGCTATCCACTCCAATAATGTGAAGGTTAAGAAAATGAAAAAGATGAAATCAATAATGAAACTGGTTGGTAAATTGGCCAGGATTTTTGTAGGAATAGCACGCAATAACGAACCGTATTGTCCAGAAAAAGTTCAACCCCTAACAGATTTGGCAGCTTAGTTTAAACATATTTTTCCGAAGAGAAATTAGATCGAGTGTTGGCTTATTCGTAGGATTTCAAATATGTACGGAGTACCAGGTTACTTAAACAAAAGGGCACTGACCCATTCCGTTAGCTAGACTGGCCTCCACCCCTTGGATAGGCATGACGAAGGAATGAGAGGGCGATTGACCCGTTGAGACATGGGAGGGAAAGCCTCCAGGGGCGGCGTGGAGAAGTACATGATATGGTAAAATATGGAGTATAACCCTACTCCTCTATTTAACTATGCCTTCACGTAGCCAAATGTCCAGAATCTACTCCTTACATTAAATTAAATGTAATCCTAGGTGGATGAAATCCTGCGAATAAGCGAGCATTCGGAAGATAATCGTATTAAACTGAGGGAGTTTAAGTGCATTACTTCACAATCATTAAATAAAAAGAGCTGTCACAATGACAATTTTAGTAATACTATTGGATCTGAATAATTCATTCATGGTATGAATAGCATCCCCCGCTTCACACCTTGCTACTTTTTTGGAATCAGCTTTAAGCCTGTAAATACGTCTTTTTCCATCAGGCGTTCGTATCTCCATGCGGAAATAGCGACTACAATCCTCATTTCCAAATACCTTTTGATTAATAGGGTCCATTCGTGTTTCACCTTTTTCAAGCATTCTCACTAATGTAGCCATTTTCAACACCCTTTCCCAAACACTTTTTTGCTTATGCTAGGGCTATAGCGATTGAGTTTCTAAGAAGATGATTTTCAGTATCAAGAAGATGATATTCTAGGATGTCTACCGCTTCTTCAATCTTATTTTCTCCAATTTCCTTGACCAATTTAATTGCCTCTTTGAGCTCGTTTTTAATTATATTTCTTTCTAGATTATTTAGTATCATTAGATTTCTTCTTTATTTACCCTTCAATTACTGAAATTTACCAAAAATGTTCTATTTCCTTCCCCCACTAAACTGCCATTGAATGCATAGTACCTTTGTACTGCGCAGTAAATGATCCTGTTTAAAATGAGAGTTCTTGTTCAACTAAAATCCGTTACTTTAATAGTCTTCTCTAAACTAAATTTATATTTATTTGCAATGATAAAATAATTTAAGTACAGATTATTAAGAGAATATATAAAAATCAATCAGCGCTGATTCTCCTACCTTCTGACCAAAGAACATATCCCAACCAAATAAGGGCTAATCCCATCGGTACTGCCAATATCCTATCGAATGGATGGGGAATTACAGCGGCAGCAAAGGTAACCACGGCCGCGAAGGAAAGTAAAGCACCTGCCATGCGTGGAAAGATTCTCGCACGAAAGGTTGCGATTCCAAACAGGAGTCCACCAAGAGCATACAGAATCGCCGCAATCGGTGCTAATAATGGGAAAATACCAAGATTCACTTTGCTTGTGGTTCCACCAAAGATCCCTACTATTCCCTCTACAAACTTCGGAGCTTCGGTTGTAAGCAATGGTAAAACAAAAGCCTCGTTAAAGCTAAAAATCATAGAAATTAACCAAAATAGACTAAATAAAATAAAACCAATCAGCCCAGTCAAGCCAGCTTCCACCACTTGTCTTGTATAGATTCCTGTAATTCCTATCAGACTGAATAGAGACATAATACTGGTAGTGCATGCAATGACAACCCATAAGCTTGTGCTAACTGAAGATATATGATCCTCTGGGTGAATAAACTGTATACATATATATAAAATCCCTGCCAATATTGCCAAAAGACCTACCCATCGCATTAAACTCTTTCCCATAATTCTTCGTTTTTTATTACTCATGTGATTCCCTCCAATTTTTTTCTCCTAAAGTAAATACAAATTTTATAAACGACCCTAGTTATTGAAGAATCAAACGTCTTATAGTAAATTAGGTATAATTAATTAAAATTTCTGAAATCAGGTGGTTGAATGGAACACTATGAGGTAATTGAAAAATCCTTATTGTATATCGAAAATAATTTGCAACAGCCATTAACATTGGAGTCTGTTTCAAATTCCTTCAATATATCTAAGTACTATTTTCATAGACTTTTCTCTGCAATAATGGGCTGTTCATTAAACCAATACACTTTATCAAGAAGATTAAATGCATCTGTTCAATACATTCAAAATGAAAACTTATCATTAACAGAAATAGCGTATCAACTAAACTTTGGAACTCCATCGTCCTTCGCCCGCGCCTTTAAAAGCCAATATGGTATTGCGCCGAGCTCTTTACGAAAGAATGGAACGACCATAGCTCTAGAAGACATTCCACCAGTAATTAAAAGACCAATTAAGAACATTAATGGAGATATCGTTGCCGACTTTACACTCACAAATTTCAAAACTACTCAAATAAGTGGGATAGCATTTGAAGTTGACTTAGCCAGAAGTGATTTTAAAGAAAAGATTCGAGCCTATTCGAGAATGCTCGTAAACTGCATTGATGAAACAATCAGTAGTTCCTGTTATGTCATCTACTCCAATTGCCAGCCAAACTCGACTAAGTTCAAGGCACTAGTCGGGATTCCACAAACTCTAAATATCAATAAACCAAATTTTTTCACAGTAGAAGTTCAACAATTCTTTAGTGCGAAGTTTAAATACAATGGTGATCTACTGGATATTGGAGAAGTCTTTATTACTGACTTCGCAAGGTTTTTAAAGATTTCAAAACAAGAAACTGAGGAATCCGATATTGAACTTATTCATGTGTTTGATGATATTCATAACCTTGATACCTCCTATCATATATTCGTGCCAATCAAAAAACTCTCCAGTGACGACGTTGATTAGTGTCTTACTACCTATATATGTTAATAAACTTGTTATTCTAATAAGAAGGATACCATCACAAATGTAAAGAAACTTTCCAAATCTTGCTGTAAATCGTAAACAAGCTAGTTTTTTTGTAACGCAAAAAAGATGCCTTCCGTTATTAATTTGGAAAAGCACCAATTTGAAGTAATTTAACACAGAAAACATTCCAATTATCAAAGGTTTTTCTTACCAAGAACTATTTACTGCACAGAATGTGTCTACTACCCATCTACGACTTGCTTATTAAACATTACTGCCCCGTTTAGTCATTAATAAAAAAGAGCTGCCGATCCCCTGGGATCTTCAACTCACTAACTTTCCCGTTATTGAACAATGAACGGGCGATGTATAATACATCGCCTCCTCATTAAATTATCTATTTGGAAATAAGATATTTTTCTTTGAAGATCAGACTTAGTTCACTCCATACATCAAATTTATTACCATCTAAGTCATAAAAAACAAAATTTCTTCCCATGTGTCCCCTGTTTTCAATCTCTCCAACTCTAATTTCACTTTGCCTAAAGTCTTTATGAATTGCTTCTAAGGCATTTAATCCATTAACTTCGAATGTTAACGAACAACGCTCATTACCATAAATATCAAAGAAATTGGAGCTTTGATTTTCATTAGATTTCACAAGAAAAATACTTTGATTGGCAAAGTTTAAAATAGCTTTGTCTTGATCTTTGTAGCTTAACTCTGCACCTAATTTATTTACATACCAATCAGAAGAAAGATCTACATTTGTTACTGGTATATATGTTGTGCCTACCCTTAAAAATTACTCGCCCATTTTTTATCTCCTTTCACATTACCAAAATATTCTAAATTAATTTATCCAACAAAAAACCCTTACTTCCTGCATCAATTAAGGATTTTATACTTACTTATGCAACTATAATTGAACAAATCTGCCCCGTTACTTGAATAAGAAATAGCGATCCTTCGTTGTTGAAGCATCGCACCCGAACGTTTAAGAAGAAATTTTTAAAGTTGGAGGTCTAAATCATTTAAAGTCCCATTCAATATTTATCTGATTTTCTCCGCCAACTCTAAAATAATTCCCTCTGGACCACGAACGTAGCATAACTTATAACTTTCTTCATATTGCTGTATCTCACTAAAGATTTCCGTGCCTTTCTTTTTCAATTTTGCAACAATAGCCTCAATATCTTCAACAGCAAAGCAAATATGTCGGATACCCAGCGTATTTGCCAAAGGTTGCTGAATATCTTTTTCATCTGATGGCGTATAAAATTTGACTAGCTCTATCCATGCCTGACCATCTGGCATCCCCAATCCCACACATGCCGTTTTAACATCATTAAGCCCAACTATTCTGTCCAACTGTTCTCCATCCAATTCCCATTCCGCTTGCACTTCAAGTCCTAAATCAAGAAAAAACGCTTTAGCCTCTGAAAGATCATTTACGTTTATACTCACATGATCTATTCTATTGATCCTCATATTTTCATACCTCCTATGTTCCTGTTATTTTCAATACTTGTATTCGTGTTAGGTTTGTTTGGAATTCTAATTCGCTTAAAACAGAAAATATCCTTCTTCAACAAACCTGCCCCGTATGTTCAACAAGCATCTCCTAAAAAGTTAATTAATTTAAAGACAATTTTATAATTGGTTTTCTAAAATATTTTCTCCAAAGCCGTATAATTCTTTAATACACAATCGTCTATTTAGTATATTGACAGTAGGAGGAATCTTTTTCATGAAACCAATTGATAACATTACCAAGGATATTGTTGATGAAACCAGGAAGGTAAGAGGTGAATTTTTTGAAATAATCTCTGATCATTCAACCGATTTATGGAATTATTGTAAATATATCACCGGTTCCCCTTGGGATGGTGAAGATCTATATCAAGAATCAATTATAAAAGCGTTTGGGCTTCTCCCTCAACGGTGGAGTGAAATAACTGACAAAAAACATTACTTATTTAGGGTTGCAACAAACACTTGGATTGACCTGTGCAGAAAGCTAAAGAGGGAAGTAAGATTATTAGAAGAAATATCTGAACCTATCGAAGATTTCTCTAGTCCTCTATTATTAGAAGAAATTCTATTATCTTTGGATTCTATATTGACACCTAAACAACTTGCGGCATTTCTTTTACTAAATATTTTTCAGTTTAGTGCTGAAGAAGTAGCCGGCATCGTACAAAGCACTCCGGGAGGGGTCTATTCTTCAGTACAGCGAGCGAGAAGAAAAATAGCTTCTTTTGATTTTACTCAATCAAAATCTGGTTTGAATAGCCGAGAAAAAAATGTAACCATTCAATCATACTTAAAAGCATTTAATAATGGAGATTTGAACGGTATGTTAGCACTATTTAGTGTTCAAGCACAGAATGAAGCCTATTTGGGTTTCCAGGAATTCTCTAAAGATGAGATGATTAAAGGCTCTCTGCGGTTTGGTCTACCCGGTCATAGAGCTCAAGAAATTATACTTTGGGATAAACCAGTTATTATTGTATTTGCTGATGGCGATCATGGACCAGAAATTCACGATATTCAAGTACAAGAGATTGAAAATGGAAAAATAGTAAATCATAAAAGTTATTTCTTTAGAAAAGAATTTATTTTGGCTGCTGCTAAAGAGCTTGGAGTAAACGCTCAGTTAAAAAAGCCACCGGTGGATTGGACCTAAGCATTAAGGGGTGACATTTGTTACCCCTTGTTTCATCATTAAAAATAAATGCTGCGTTACTATTAATCCTTTGTTAATACCTTCATCAACTAAACTGCCCCTTTAGTTTAAGGCTCTGTTAAACTTTAGTGTTGATAATTAGTTAAAATTTAAGGAAACCCACGTTTTGATGGGTTTCCCATTCGTATTGAAATTAACAAGATTATATTGTTTTTAGTTATTGGTAAAACCTTTCCCAACAACCGTTTTCTTATCTAAATCAACGAAAACAGTAAGTTTTCCCGAAGAATCTGTCTCTGTATTGTTAAAAGTAACTGAATAAACTTCGCCTTTGTCATAGTCTATATCAATCAAAGGCTTGTTCTCGCTATTAACAATTACTTTCTCAACAACTGAATCTTTTGGACTTACTGGAATTAAATCTTTTTCTTCGTTCGTAAGACTATTGAACGCTACCATCTCGATTGGTAAATCATTTTTAGAATCAAATAAATTACAACCAGTCAAAATTATTGTTAATAAAAGCAGTATTGATATAGAAGCCAACCTGTTCAAATTATCCATCCTCATTATTTAGTAGACGATTTCATTGGAGAAATTTCGTTATTATAGTGTTTAATTTGATGAAAAGTAAAATTAAGCATTAAACTTCGACAAACGTAAGCTGTCATATGTGTCTGTCATTTCAAATATAAATGACGTTAATAACAATTCTTTTATATTGTGCTTGGTGCTTTCGTTACTACGGCTATCTACAAACAAGAACCACGCAAGGTAATTGTTGAGATATTTTGTGGCTACACCTTTAAAGCGGTCTATCCATTGTTTCATACGAGAATGTAGACCATTGACATTTTGGATGTGATATAAGCCTTTTATAACGTGTTTGCCATCATTAGATTTAATGCGATAGTGTTCTATACCTTTTTCTTTTGCATAGGTTTTGCAGGCTCTCCAAGCATCCGTAACAAGGACATTATCAGTTGTCAGTTTAGAGCCAATCATATTATCAACTTTAGTTTTCACAACACGCCCCATACAAGCTACCTTTGATACAGTAGCTTTTGTACGGTCTCTGGCAACAAGGACACAAACTTGTTCGTGACTAATACCTCTGTGTTTAGACTTCCCGCCACGCTTACGAGGTTTACGGTCAGAAATGCCACGTTTTCCTTTTTCAGAGTATAGGAAATAGGTCTCGTCAACTTCAACGATACCTTCAAATTGTTCAAAATCTATTTGTTTTAATGCATTTAACAATTTGTGTCTCCAATAAAAAAGCGTAACCCAAGTAACCCCTACGATTTCGGAAGATTTTCGCAGAGAATAGCCTTTGAACATACAATCAACAAATGTAATCCATTCGTTACCTTTTCGAGTACGATAAAGAACAGTATTTGTAGTGTCAGTAAATGTCTTGTTGCAATACTTACAGCGATAACGTTGGCGACCATTGTAATTTCCAAACCTTACAACGTGTTCGGAGGCACAATGAGGGCATTCAAACCCTTCCTTGGATCGAGTTCTCGCATTTCATTGATTAAACGACCACCGACAGAAGAAGAAGGTTGAACGTAGCGTTGAATCCATTGAAACACTCGTTCTTTGTCTGTATGTGACAATTTATCAATATGTTTTAACAGATTGTTAAACGCTTTGCTCAACTTCATAACCTCCCGAATGTGTGTTCTTAAAAATATTATTTTAAGAAATCGGGTAGGTACCAAATATCAACATTTACCTTTAACAGAGCCTAGTTTAAAAGAAAAAAGCTGCCTGTTTAACAGCTGACCTAGAACACAAGCACCCGTCACTGATTAAGAAATTAAATGATGGAAATCAGTATCAGGTGGGGTAACTTGTTTTATTACTTCAATGTCCTTTTCCATAATATTATTTATTAGAAATTCAGTTGCCCAGTGCCCTGAATAAAAAATAGTTTTTTCACCTTTATCAAGATTAATTGTAAACCATTTAAACTCTCCGCTTTTATTCAATGAGTTGTATAGAATATAATTGGAAATGGCTGAATCAATACTTCCCTTAAAAATAGTCAAATTCTCTTCTTTGACTATTGCAAATTCTTGTTTATACAGG
Source organism: Cytobacillus sp. NJ13 (assembly GCA_030348385.1). Taxonomy (NCBI): domain Bacteria; kingdom Bacillati; phylum Bacillota; class Bacilli; order Caryophanales; family Bacillaceae; genus Cytobacillus; species Cytobacillus sp. NJ13. The sequence continues at coordinate 2,787,491 of JAUCFP010000006.1, forward strand.
GATTTAAGTTCTTTAATACTCTCAATTTCCTCATTCCAACAATGAATTTCAATCGTGTTTGACTTTGGTAAAAAGTAATTAATCAATGGCGCCCAATAACTGTAATTATCATTCATTGGTTTTGGCAAGGCTGAATTTTCTTTTGTATAAGTAGGTATGTGAAAAACTAAATTCAAACCCACGACATCCCTCCCCCCATGACTTCTTTCCTTTTTATTCGATAGGTTATTCCACTAACCTGCCTACTATAGTTAAATAATATAAAGCCGCCTAGTTTGGCAGCTGGATCTTAATTCGGTTATTTTTGTCGTTGTATATTGATTAAACTCTGCTTACAATAGTGTCTCTAGAATTTAATCAAATAAAGTTTGTTTTGGTTCAGCCATTCCAAATTGTGTCCACTCTTCTTTTGAGGGACCATAAATCCCTGGAACACTAAGTCCTGCTTGTCTCATTAGTATAGTCATTTGTCCCCGGTGATGAGTTTGGTGCTGGTTTAAAAATAATAACAGACTTCCCTTAGTCATTTTTATGCCAAAGAAATCAATTTGTTCCAACAGGGTCTCATCAGTCCACTGAGTTTCCAAAGCCTCAACTAGGTTATTTGAAGAATTAGTATAGCTTTCAGCAATGAAATTAGCTGAAGATGGGACAGACCAGTCTTCACCAGGAGCTGCGAACCTTAAACCTGCCTGTGAACTAATCACTTTAATAGCAGTGACCGTATGCCACGCAATACGCCCTAAAGACCATTGATTTGGAGTGACTTCTTGCTTTAATGATTCATCGGTGAGATTCTTAAGAATTCTGCTTGTAGCCCCAGTCTCAAATTCCCAGGATTTATAAAAATCGCTTAAGCTATGATACATCTTCAGACTCCTCTCAATTTATACTCATATTAAAATTCTCCCTCTTAATTAAATTACCTCCTCCTTTTTTCATTAATTTAACTAACCTGCACCGTCTGTTGAATAAGAAAAACGTCCCTGCATTTGCGCAGGAACGTTTAAAAACAATTACTTTTCTGCTGAGATTATTAAGAACATAGGTCTGCGGAGTTCATCTTTCATTTCAGGAATACTGATTAACATTTCCTCAGAGGGAATAGGTTCCTTAATTGTCCTTATATTAAATCCAGCATTAATTAAGGCATTGATATAAGTTGAAAATGTACGATGGTATTTTATAACGTTTTCAGTTAGAAATGCTGTTTCATGCAATCCTTCCAATTGGTAATTGTCAACTGCCCAATGCAAACGATTCCCTTTGTCATCATGATACCATTCTTGTTCGTTCCGAGAAGTGAAGATTGGATGTTCAACTGAAAAGACAAAAGAACCTCCAGGCTTTAAACAATCATAGACCTTATTACAAATTGCTTCAAAGGACTTAATATAATGAAAAGCCAATGAGCTGATGACAACATCAAATGGAGAGTCTGAAAAATCAATGTCTTCAATTGGCATTTTAATGTATGAAATGAAGGAATCATGAGTCATTTCACGAGCTTGTTCAAGCATTTTTTCAGATATATCTACTCCAATTACAGACCTTGCTTGCTGCTCACGAGCATAACGGCAATGCCAGCCGAAACCGCATCCCAAATCAAGTACACTTTTATCTCGAAGTTCGGGTAAAAGTTCTTTTAAAACATGCCATTCTCCTGCAGCTTCAAGTCCTGTGACTGAACGTGCCATTTTTTTATAAGCAGAAAAGAAATTCACATCATCATACTTGTTTTGTTTCATTTTATACAACTCCTAAAATATTAGTTAGCCTCCTAAAATTAAAACAGCATCTAATTCAGGAGGCTATCTATCTCCTTCTAACCATTTCTTTCACCTCATTAAAAATAACTGTACCTACTATAACACTTTGCTTATTAAATAAACCTGCCCCGTTTGTTTAATAAGACAAGCGACCCTGTTCTGCTGCTGAACCTAGCCAAAGCACCCTTTAGCAAAGAAAATCAAGTGACTATGATTGAAAAGTGTAGGTTGAAGACGATTTAAGCAGACCTTCTACACCGTTTGGAAAGTAGGGCATTAACTTATTTGCCCTTTGTAAATCAACCCATTTTATTTCTGTGATTTCCTCTTCATATCTTATTTCACATTCTCCCCCCAATAAATTTGCTTCAAATGTTATCAATAAAGCGTGATGACCTTTCTCCTGAAAAAACGCTTCATTAACTGCTAAAACATTTCCCGCCTTAATAGCTAGCCCTGTCTCCTCTTCGACTTCACGAACAACAGCTTGTTCTAAACTTTCATCTTTTTCAACTGCACCACCAGGAAGTGACCAACCCTGCCCTTTGTTATTAACCATTAAAATTTGTTCACTATCTTTGTTGTAAATAAGAGCGTAAACGACATCAACTCTCAGCATATTATCCTCTTCACCTCTATCTATTGATTTTTAGATAACAATTTTTAGTAAAAATATATTAAATTATATACCTTCTTAAACAAACCTGCCCCATTACTGAATAAAAAAGGACCGGCTGTGGTCTTACCCCTGTCAAGTAGACAACCTTAAAAAAGACTAAGCAGCCAGTGTGAGTCGGTATTCAACCGGAGCACACTGGTTTAGTTTTTTCTGGAATCTTTTATAGTTATAGAGATACATGTATTCTTCAAGTATTTGAATTAATTCTTTTTCTGTTTTAAACTGTGATCGATATAGCTTCTCTGTCTTTAGATGAGAGAAGAAAGACTCAATACAGGCATTATCGAGGCAGTTTCCTTTGCGAGAATGGCTGCCTTGAATGCCTATTTTCTTTAACTTTTTGTGGTATTGATTAGACGTGTATTGGAAGCCTTGATCTGAATGCAGGATCGCACCATACACGTTTCTTTTTTGTGTTAATAGATCGATTGTATTAAGGACCAATTCTAAGTCATTTCTCTTTGAAATATTCCAGGCTAAAACCTCATTGTTATAAAGATCGAGTATAACGGAAAGGTAATAAAATGAATCTCCAACTTGAATATACGTAATGTCTGTTACGTATTTCTCATCTGGTTTTAGAGCCTTAAAGTTACGGTTTAATAAGTTTGAGTAAATAACGGAAGGCTTCCTTCCGAAGAAGTTTCGCTTCTTCCTAATTTCAGCTCGAATATTCATATCAGTCATTAATCGATATACCTTCTTATGATTAATATGAAATCCTTCGTCTTTAAGAGCTATTTTCATACGAGGGTAACCATAAAAAGGGTATGTATGATGAATAGCCATAATATGTGATTTTATTAGATATTCTTTGGTCTGCCTGTCCTCCCTAAGGGAGGTCGTTTTAAGCCACTTATAATAACCTGATCTTGAGACTTGCGCAATCTCAGCTAACCAAGCGATAGGGTAAATACCACTTAGTTCGTTTATGATTTCGAATCGTTCTGCTTTTGGGATGATCCCTCCTCGTGTAGATTTGGATACCGCTTTTTTAGGTATTCAACCTGAGCTTTATAATAATCCCTTTCCTCTTGGATACTTTTAAAGTTCGTTCTGGGGCGCCCTTTAAGTGGATTACTGTCTGTGTTACCGCCTGCACGTCCCCTTAAATCTTCAAAGGACTCTCCCTGATTAAATTTCATAACCCATTTCTTTAATTGGGTTGGACTTCGAAGACCTAGCTCTTCCGATACTGTTCGGTAACTTTTGTTTCCTTCTTTGTATAGGTTTACTGCTCTTATTTTAAAATCTTCTGTATATTTTTGATACGTTCTTCCTGTTTTCCCCATGAAAAATCCCCTCCAAGTTAAGTGTATCACCATTTTTTATGATGGTCTTTTTACACTGTCTACTTAGAGGGGATAATATCACTGCAATTACAGCCGGTCTTCGAAGATTAACCTAATTTATTTTCAATTCTCCATATTTTACTGCATAGATATTATTTTTGTAGCAACTGTTTGTTGAAATGCCTGATCATGCTCAACAATAACCATTGTGGGATTAAACCTTTGAATAAGCTCTTCAATCTGCATTCGCGAATATATATCAATAAAATTTAGCGGTTCATCCCAAATATATAAATGAGCTTTTTCACATAAACTTTTAGCAATAAGCAGCTTTTTCTTTTGGCCGCCGGAATAATGCGAAATATCTTTCTCAAATTGTATCCGGTCAAAGTCCATCTTTCGCAAAATGGATTTAAATAGAGTCTCATCAATCTTGTGCTCTTCAATAAAATCCGATAACAGCCCCTTTAAATTAGAGGTATCTTGCTGGACATAGGAAATGGTGAGGCCAGAACCTGCAGTTATTGAGCCCGTATGCTGAATCAGAGTTCCTAAAATTAGTTTTAAAATACTGCTTTTTCCGCTTCCATTCTTGCCATCAAGTACAATTCTGTCACCTTGTTCAACTTTAAAACTAATGGGCTTATTTACTATTTGGCCATCGTACTTAACAGACACATCAGCCAAAGAAATCAATTCATTGGACTGAAATTCAAATGGTTCTAATTTTAATGATTCGGTTTTTTCCACATTTTTAAGCAGTTTTGATTTTTCCTCAATCGCTTTTTGCTGCCTTGATTCCAGGTTCTTTGCTCTTTTCATCATCTTCGCTGCTTTATGTCCAACAAACCCCTTGTCCAGCTTAGAGCCCGAATTCGTTGTTCCATTCTTTGAAGCCTCCACTTGATTAGACCAGCCTGCTGAACGCTTTGAAGATTGCTTTAATCTCCCAATGTCTTTCTGCAAACGCTGATTTGCTGCCTCTTCGTGTTCTTGCTGCCGATCAAAATTTAGCTTCCATGAAGAATAGTTACCACTCTGTATTTCAATATTTGCTCTATTTATAGATAAAATATGGTCAACGCATCCATCCAAAAAGATTCTATCATGTGAAATTAAAATAAACCCTTTTTTCTTCCTTAGATAATCAGAGACCACCTTTCGTGCATCAGTATCCAGATGATTGGTTGGCTCATCTATCAAAAGAAATTGGCCCTCATTCAAAAATAGTGCAGCAAGCAATACCTTTGTTTGTTCTCCATTTGATAATGTTTTAAATGTGCGGTACATGACCTCTGCATCAACATTTAGATAGGATATTTCACGAAAAAATTCCCAATCTTCAGCCTGTGGGCAAATCTCTTCTAAGATTTCATGGGTATACTTATTTTTATCCGAAACGGGATAAGGGAAATAATTAAATTCTACCGAAGAGATGATTGTCCCGCTATACTCATAATTTCCTAATAATAAATTAAAGAATGTTGTTTTACCGCGTCCATTCCTGCCAATAAATCCAAGTTTCCAATCCGTATCTATTTGAAAGTTTACACCTTCAAAAATATTGTCAAAGCTGCCTGGATAAGAAAAAGTTAAGTCTTGAACCTTTATCATCGACATAATTATTCCTCCTTTGTATATCAATTCATTTTTCTTTTTATACAAAGTCGGTGTACCCATCTATTTTACTAGTTCTCCGTATAAGTTTGATGGATACTAACGACTTATACGGAGTCTGCATGCGTAACAATAGTGTCTGAATTGCCCATTTCCCGGTCTCCTATTTTTCAAATTAATTTTTATACGATCTCTCTTATCTTTGGGAGTATAAAAAATCCTCCCATTATATAATTGGAAGGATTAGTCTTTAATACTAAATAAGCTCCTATTTGCCCGCTGAATCATGACAAATAAAAGTTTTTTTATAAAAATGGATAGACTAACCCCTATATTTTGTAGTTTGAAGTTATTCATTTCAAATAAAAATATAGATTAGTTAATCATTGTCCATCCATCAGTCCTCTCATAAATCGTATCCTTATAGTAACAATTTTTTTCCCGGAATACAATATCACAATATTTCATATCGTCTAGAGTCCCATTTCTTCCCCAACATCACATAGGTGACATCTTCTTCAATTAACCCGCCCCGTTAGTTAAGAAAAAAAGCCGTCATTTGGCAGCTGGATGTTAAAGTAATGCACCCGTTAGTTTAAGTGAAACACTTCACAATCTTCGATAAAAAAGAGAGTTGCCAAGCAACTCCTTAGATAAGTACCAAATCCCTCGTACAATATACAATTTTACCGCTACGTACAATTTCTTGAAGTAGTGGCGTCTCGCGCGAGACTGCGTTTCGTTTACATAATATTATCGTTACACATCCGAGCTGTTGATGATAGCTAATATTTGATGATCTGCCCATTTGCCATTAATCTTTAGATTTTCTTTAGCTATACCTTCTTTTTTAAACCCTACTTTTTCTAATACACGAATAGATGCTATATTGTCAGGCATAGCTCCTGCTTCAATTCTATGTAGTTTTAATTCTCTAAAAGCAAAGTCTACAACAAGTTGAAGAGCTTCTGTTGTATAGCCCTTTGTATTATACTCCTTATCTAAAGTAAATCCCGTATAACAGCTTTGGAGGTCTCCTCTAGCAATTTGAGTTAATGAAATGTCTCCGATAAGTTTATCAGTTGCTTTTAAAAAGATTCCAAAAGCATATAATTGCCCTTCATCTGACTTTTTTAATGCCTGTTCAATGCGTATTTTTTGATGTTCTTCTGTATAAAAGGCTTCTGGGAGTAATGGGCTAACTCGTTGAAAAAATTCGCGATTTCTAGTATGTAAGTTAGCTAACTCGCTGGCGTCAGAAGTTTTGTAAAGTTGAAGATAAATTTGTTGCCCTACTAGCTTCATAATACCCCTCCAATATCTTTTTACTACCATTTTATTCTAATTAGGCAAAAGTATGATGTATATCCTATTCAAATCTTGTTCCTCATAATATTAGACGTTTGATTTTTATTTATGTTTAGGGGGCTTTTTAAGCAAACCTGCTTAGTTAGTCGAATAAGAAAAGCTGCCAAAAATAGCAGCTCCAATCTTTAACTCTTGCCCCTGTTAGTTATATATGAATAATTAGCATTCACTTTATTTAGTCACTGTTTCAGCAGGTGTAAATCCTTCATATTGATTATACTTTGTGACTATTTGGATTATAAACCAAGTTCTCTTACCTGTTTCTGGATTTTTCTCTAAAGTAATCACCTTCTGCCCACTTCCAAAGTTTTTATAAGAACTAAGTAAATCGTAAGTAATTGTAAATTTAACCTTTTCATCACTTATGTTTACAACTTTTGTTATTTGAACATTATCTACCCAAGGGCTTGATTGCCCAGTGCCCCAACCTCTTTCTTCGAACTGCTTTCGTGTTTTTCTTTGAAGAGATGGTGAAAGTAAAGCATACTGAACAGCTCCACTTCTATTATTTAAACCTAGTACCCACAATTCTACAGTTTGTTTAGGATTTTCAGATTGTAAGCCTGTCATAAATGAAGTTATTTGGCTTTCTAATGGATTTTCTGTTTGAGCATAAGTAGAATTGCATTGTAGTAAAATTAACGAAAATAAAAGGGGGAGAAAAAATAAACGCAAATCAATCACCTCATAGGGTATTATCTCTTCCTTACTTCTTTATTAGTCCTTATTCAACTAACTGCCCCTTTATTTAATTAAGAAAAAAAGCCGCTTTTTGGCAGCTGTTCTTGAACAAAAGCACCCGGTATTTTTAACTACAGTAGTTCAAAATCTTTTTGAACTTATTTTAGATTACAGTGAATCATTATTTCTAGGCATTAATTTAATTAGAGCTAATAAAAATGGGTTGCATTTACTTAAGAAAGGCTTTTTTCTTAATTTCAGAATTTAGATACCTTTGTCCAAACCTTCCGAGTACTCCCTGCATTTATTAGAAATAGGAGGTGATATATATGCGTTTGGAGGACGTTATTTCAATTGGGGCAAATTGTATCGTACGAATTAGGAATCGATTTTTTCTTTTAGTAGAAATCGAAGTTGAAGCGGGTAATGTTGAGATCGAGGAATTCGTGTTTATTCGAATATCGCAACGAGAGGCCAGGACATTGCTGAATGCAGGAGTAGAACTTTGTGAGATTAGGAGTAGTTTTCCGAGGTCTAATGACGTAGAAGTAGAGTTTATTTGTGTTTTGATTGTAGGTGTAGACGCATTTGCAGTGTTTGATGTGGAAGAAGAAGACACAGACGAAGCAGTTCTCGTGAGAATCACATTGGCTGAGGCACGTCGTTTAATCGCCAGAGGCGCAAGAGAATGTACAGTTATTAATAGATAGTAATAAGATTATTAATTAGGATATCCATGAGGGCTATTTTAATGAATGGTCCTTTTTTGTCTTGGTATAAGGAGAGTAAATACAAAAGATATCATTTTTCATAATGTCAACCCCATCGGAACACCTATAAAAATTATAGCTATTTTTCTCCTCTTATTCCTTTTTAAAATTTTTTATTCAACTCCCTCAGTTTAATACGGTTTACTCACGAATGCTCGCTTATTCGCAGGATTTCATCCTCCATGGATATATATTTCTAAATTGAAAAGAGTAGATTCTGGACAAATGGCTACGTGAAGACATAGTTAAATAGAGGAGTAGGATTATACTCCAAATTCTAGTGCCTTTTCTTCCAAGTCATCATACGCATCTAAATCTTCAGATTCTCCAAAGTAAATGGAAATATCGTAGGTGATAAACTTCAATTCTCCGCATATTTTAGTCCATACTTTTTCATTTTGTGCCTCGGATAGTTCAAGCCAATTTCCCATTGAATAACCCCCTTATTAGTACTTTTAGTAGTATCTATAATAACATTTCTTATTGAACTAACCTGCCCCTTTTGTTTAATAAGAAAAAGCTGCCTGGTTTGGCAGCTGGTTTTTAATAATAGTACCTATTGTTATATATGCTCTCCCGCTGATGTTAATTTCAATTCCTCAAAAGTTTTCGGAATGATTAGCTGTTTGAATTTAAAAAATATCCTGTATTCGCCTTAACCCACTCTTCGAAAGTAGACGGCTTATGTCCTGTAACTTCCTCAACTGTCGACAATACCTTATGAGCGGATGGAGGCGGGTTAAGGTGCCAGTTAATCACATAATCAATGGCATCTTCCTCAACACCCATCTTCCTCATCTGCTCACGTTCTTCTTCTTCGGAACTCTCAACAAATCGGATTTCCCGTCCGATAACCTTGCTAATAATCCCAACTTTATCTTTAACTGACAAACTCTCAGGCCCTGTTAAGGTATATATTTTACCTGCATGGCCGTCTTCAGTCAGTGCGACTGCTGCGACCCTTCCAATATCAGCTTCATGAATAGGAGCAATTGGTGATCCCCCAAACAGGTCTCGAACCAGCCCCTCTGAGCGTATGGAGTTTGCCCATTTTCGTGCATTTGCCATAAATTCAAAGGCTTGAAGTTGAGTCCACTCCAGGGAACTTGCCTCAACTGCACTTTCAAATGGGCCCTTTTCACCGTTCCATAAAACAGTAACCCTGCGCACTCCAGTTTTCTCAGCAAGCTTAATGATTTCTGGTCCCGTTTGTAACGGAGTATATTCTGCGCCAGTAGTAATCAAATGCATACCGCTTACGTCAACCAAAGCAGAACCGATCGTACCTGGTTCACTTAAGTCCCCCGAAACAACCTCCACACCTGCAGGCAGATTGGCCTTTAGTGGATTACGTGTCAATGCCCTCACTTTTTCCCCCTTTTGAATAAGGTGATCTACGACATGCCGCCCTACGGTTCCCGTTGCTCCTGCCACTAATATGGTCATCCCTTTCCATCCTCCCATTCTTGTTTCATCCCATTAATTTTCTCAGCCAAATTTAACCTTGTTAAAGCAGCTATTTTTGTAGGTTTGGCCATATTTATTTTCTTCTCAAATATTTTCGAAAATAAATCCCTTTAAACATTTATATATCCTTCTTTATTTATTTTTACATTAATACGAAATTATTACCTCCAGGTATAGTTTGAAATTCCCTACAACTTTAGATGTAGAATTATAAGGAGCCTAACTTCCTTATTAAATAAACCTGCCCCGTTAGTCGGATAAAAAAAAAGAGCTGCCGATCCCTGGTGGATCTTCAACTCTCAACCTTTCCTGCTATTGAAGAATGAACGGTCGATGCGATGTTTTATTAAAACATCGTTTAAATTATCTATTGGGAAATTAGATATTTTTCTTTGAAGATTGGACTAAGTTCACTCCATACATCAAATTTATTTCCATCTAAATCATAAAAAACAAAATTTCTTCCCGTGTGTCCTCTGTTTTCAATCTCTCCGACTCTAATGTCACTTTGCCTAAAGTCTTTATGTATTGCTTCTAAGGCATTTAATCCATTAACTTCGAATGTTAACGAAAAACGTTCATTACCGTAAATATCAAAGAAATTGGAGCTTTGATTTTCATTAGATTTCACAAGAAAAATACTTTGATTGGCAAAGTTTAAAATAGCTTTGTCATGATCTTTGTAGCTTAACTCTGCTCCTAGTTTATTTACATACCAATCAGAGGAAAGATCTACATTTGCCACTGGAATATATGTTGTGCCTACCCTTAATAATTTCTCGCCCATTTTTTTCTCCTCTCGAAATACCAAAATATTCTAAATTAATTATTCAACAAAAAACCCTTACTTCCTGCATCAAGTAAGGAGTATATACTTTTTCATACAACTGTTATTGCCTGCCCCTTTAGTGCAATAAGCGGAGCTGCCTTAGATGTCAGCTGACCCCTTAGCTTATTTATTGAATTTAGTCGGTTCCCTTATTCCATTCCATTAAGTAAAGGTCATTATAAAGCTCTTTAATTTTTCTAAAACCACACTTCTTATAACTTGATATTGCTCTACCATTATTTTTTTTACCTCTAATACCACACTTGAGGCACCTTTATTTTTACTGAGGTAATTTAACATCATTAGAATCATTGAAGTGCCTATCCCTTTACCCCATAATTGGATTTCTCCAATAAATTGGTCCATTCCATAGATATTTTGGTTTGCTGTATAGCCGTATCTCTTTAATTCACCCTCTTGGAATCTCATAGTATTGTATATAACCTGCTGGTTCGTTTTTGTATTCTACAATACAAGGAGTAACATAATGTTTCCCTTCAACTCTTGGCCCGTATTTTCTTATCACCATATCTATATTTGAAGGTGGCTCTTCATAGAATTCTAACACGCCCTGGTCATTTAGCCATTTAACCATAACTTCAAAATCATCACCGTTCATAAGTCGAATAAGCAGTTCATTCTTCAATATCATACTTATTTCCACCCTTATCTTTTCTTAAAGATTTCTATAAGTAATTCACCTTTACTACTTTAACAAAACTAAATAAGAAAAAGAGCTGCCGTAGCAACCCATTGTATAAAAAAGCACAAAGTTCTGTGTTTAGGAAATTTGTTTTTTAAGTAGAGATGCAACTTGATTGTTGAAAGGGAAATTCCCAGTCTCACCTCTTCCTTTAACCTTTCTAGGGCTTTTACTGCCTCGACCTTTATTTCTTTGGAGTAACCATATTTAATACTATTTAATTCAAATTCATCCTCATCAACTACTGTCCAATGGTTATTCTTCTCCTGAATAAAATCCAAATCTAAATCAACAAAACTTATTTCTTCGTTAATAAATAAGGATGGTTTTGCTACATTGCAATAAGTAGAAACAACTTTTCCATCTTCAACTTCCATTGCAGCTGTGAACCATTCTTTCAAGGGAAAATACTCTAAAGAGGTATTATCAATAGTAAAAATATTATTTTTGGTATGGTGAATTAACTTGCGCCCTGGTTTGCATAGGACAAGTAAATAATCAGAGGTGTGCTGAATCAATTCACCTTCCCATTCATAGTGGAGAATATTAGGGAATTTTAGAGCTTTAATTTTTACAATATTACCCAATTTAATCATCCTCAATAAAAACTCTCTTAACTACTTCGCCTGATAATTGGAAATTTCCTTCTGCAACAAACCTGCCCCTTTAGTACAATAAGAAAAGCCGCCTGAGTTGGCAGCTGGACTTAAAGTATTGCACCCTATAATTTAAGTGTATTTCTTCACATATTTATCTTTCTATAATTCTTTTATTAATGAAATGCTGCCCTGTTAAAAAATATAGAGAACGACGATCTATAATCGTTCATCAGCTCTAGCCCTGTATGGGTATGTTTATTCGACCAACCATACCTTATTCAACTAACCTGTAGTTCAATAAAAAGAACGGCCGTAATGGCAGCCGTTCTTTAAGTAATGCACCCGGTAGTTCAACAAAAAAGCAACTAACTATATGCAAAATTTTTTTACATAACCATTATTATCATCAATTAAAAAGGTTGGGTACCTTCTGGACGTCCAAAAGATACCCAACCTCTTTTTGAATGGTCTTGTGGTTCAAAATTCCTGTTCGTCTAATAAACGCTACCTCATATTCCGTCAATTCCTTAATTACAATTTTCATTTCAATCATCCCCCCCTATAAAGGAAATGGTTCCCTTAAAACAAATTTCGCTATCAATAGTTTATATTCCTTTTATCTTAACTACTAGGCGCTCAACCTGCCCCCGTTCGAATAAAAAAAGATTGCAGCAGCAGCCCGAACCACAATCCATTATTGAAAAAGAACATCAAGACCTACCCCTGAGGTTACTGCCTAGAAGCTATTTTTTCAAGGTAATATCGCCCATCTCTGCTTTAATTGTCAAGCTTGGGCCGTCATTTATATTCTTTCCATATTGACCCTTTAATTTGTTACTGATGGCATCACCTGAGAATTTAATAGCGTCTGTAATAAAAATATCTGATTCTATATCACCCAACTCAGTCGATAAATCCAGAGCGAGTCCTTCTGGGTCTTCTGTGATTCCGACTTCAACATCGCCCAAAGCCGTTTTAATTTTGTTCTCATTACTAAATGAAAGTACAGATTGAAGATTTACATCACCTTTCTCTGATTGAATATCAAAAGCTGCATTTAATTCTTTTATTTCAATCTCGCCTAATGCTGTTTTGCCAATGATTTTTTCCCCTTCAAACCCTTTTAATTGTACATCTCCCATCTCTGTCTTGATTATTGCATTTTTTGCTGTAAGCTTATAATCTGTTGAAATATCACCTAAATTTGTACTAATTTCTAGCGAGTCATAGTTTTTTTGGGGAAGATAGACGTTTAGGTTGACATCATTACTGTTCATAAAGTCAAAATTAATATTAAAGAAAAACTTATCTTTTTGCTTTACTGAGATATTTAATGTTTCACCGTCATCTGAGGGTTGAAATGTTGTTTTAAGTTTCTGCGTTGTACTCCCTGTAAGCTCCATTTTCACTTCATCATCATTTGCAGGGAGTATAATCACATCAGCCAGATCGCTATGAATAGAAACCTTCTTAAGGCCGTTGCTGATAAGCGTTTGTTTTTCAATTACTTTATTATCAGCAAAGCCTACGCCGCTGAATAGAAGTGTTACGGTCCCGATTAGTCCGATTACAAACAATAACAAACCAACTTTTAATATTTTACCCATTTTTTATCCCCCGTTTTGTATCTTCCAAGAGTACACTTTTCTTGTTTTCGCCTTTAATTATGTTTAGATTTGATCGTACATAATTTGTAGACAATGCCAAAAACGCCCTTGTTAGCTTCAACGAACCAACTCCAATTATAAGGCCTAAGCCGGCGAGACCAATTGAAATAAAAAGATTAAGAAAGAATTCTGCTATGCTGCCCACCGTAAAAATGGAAGCAATCGCTGCCAAAGGTGTAATTAAAAACGCAAATGAAACAACAAAGAAAGAAAAAATAACTGCTACAGCTGCAATGAACGGACCAAGCAAAAATACAAAGTTAAAGAATCCTAATCCTATAGCTGCGTATATAGCCCGAAAAAGGCTTGATACGGATTGGTTTTCTGAAGCTCTTTCCAAATGGTAATTTGCAATGCATTCTTTTGCAATGATTTCAGGCTTCCCTAGTTCAGCTGTAATTTCAGTTTCAGATTTCCCGCTTTCCATAGCTAATCGGAAATGCTCCTCATAATCATATAACATATCTTGTTTTTCCTCTTTCGGAACATTCTCCAACAATTTGCTGAGTCTCTGTAAAAATTCAGTTTGCCTCATTCTTTATCCCCTCCCCAATGATCAGATCGACCGATTTAGAAAAATTCTTCCAATCGTCAATTAATTCAAGTACATGATTTCTTCCTAATTCAGTTAACTTGTAATATTTTCTTGGCGGCCCTTCTTGGGATTCAACAAGATAGGTCGAAAAATAACCTTCCTTTGTCAATCTTCTAAGCAAAGGGTAAATCGTTCCTTCAGCAATCAAGAATTTTTCTGAGATGTTTTTCACAAGTTCATACCCGTAATGGTCTTTATTCATCGATAAAGCCATTACACATAATGTAAGAACGCCTTTTTTATATTGTACATTCACATGATCACCTAATTCTTTATAAGGTAGTAAACTTTGAAAGGTAGCTTAATAAAATTCAGTACTGTTCAATGCAAGGTACCATTCAAAAAGTATTATATTGGAAATCATAAAAGAACGCAAGTTGTTTTGAAAAATATTCCAGATGGCTTGCCAGTAATTTTGTTCTTGGTCAAAATACTTTTTCGAATACTTGTTATACAAATTAGGATGAGCTTCTTTTTTTGAATTCAAAGGAATTAGTTTGTCTCCCTTTATCGGTGTTTCAGCAAAGGACATGCATTTCATCCAATAATTTGAACGAAGTCAGCTTAATTCTTACAATGGTATCTTACTAGCACTAGGTTAAGAGTATTCTATTTATTTGCAATGGTTTAACAAAGTAAAAATGCCCTTTTGTTTACCCTTTATTAAACTAACCTGCCCCGTTTGTTCAAAAGAAAAGGCACCCTGTTGCGTTAAGGAGCTACCGATTCAACTTTAATCCTATCAGGGTCTTCAAAATATACTGCGTAATGATTATATCCTCCAGCAAATGGATGTTTGTTTTTATAAAGGATATTTATCCCTTTGATTCCAAAATTTTCGTTATTTCATTAACGTGAACCCGTGATTCAGCAAAAAATGCTAGATGATTCAGCCCTACTCGGCATCTATGATATTGAATATCAAGGAAACGTTCCTCTGCCTGCACAAACACAATATAGGTTTCACCTAGTCTCCAGCTTTGCCCTCTATCCCATTTTTGAAAAGAACTATACCCTAATTCCTGAAGAAACCATCCCCAAAATTCCACCGATTTTTCCAAATTTGATACATACAACTCGATATGCTGGAGCAATCATTTTGACAAATTAATCCACCCATTGTGTAAGTCAATCAAAAAAATTCCACAAAAATAAGCCATTTTTAGTTTGTGGTTGCGGGGAATTTAATTGTTCTTTTAGCTCAGGAGAACTGCTTCACGTTTCTTCTTAAATTTAGGGTCATCTTCCCAACGTCTAAAGCTAACATCTTCAGCTTAAAATGCATCCTTCTAATCGGTCAATACTCCCTATATGACCAGGTCTTTCATGACCTTCCTCTTATATACAGTATAAATATAGATTGGTATATTCAAATTATTCCAAAAAATGAAAGGAGTTCCAAATGGTAAAGAGGTATAACAAATTTATAGTTTTCTTCACTGCTCTAGTAATGGCTTTGGGGCTGTACACAGCTCCAGCAGGTGCTGTTTCTAATTTAGCGGACCCCGTCGCTGAAAGAGTTTTATCTGTTGAGATTGAGGAAGCGACGATATTTGAATTGCAGCATGCGATGCAGAGGGGGGGGTTAACCTCTGAGGAATTGGTTCAATTCTATCTCAATCGAATTGAGGAGTACGATGACAGCATTAACTCCATCATTACGGTTGACGAAAATGTATTAGAAGAAGCAAAACAACTAGATAAAGAGCGCGAAGCGGGAAAAGTTCGCGGTCCCTTGCATGGAATTCCGGTTATATTAAAAGACAACTATGATACATACGATATGCAAACTACTGCAGGATCCCTGTCACTTGAAGGTTCCATCCCTCTAAAGGATGCCTATCAAACAAAAAGATTAAGAGATCAAGGTGCAATCATCTTAGGGAAAGCGAACCTGCATGAATTTGCTTTCGGATTCCAAACAATTAGTTCCCTTGGTGGACAAACCTATAATCCATATGATTTAACAAGATACCCAGGTGGTTCAAGCGGTGGTACGGCAGCAGCGGTTGCTTCCAACTTTGCCACTGTCGGATTAGGGACAGACACTGGTGGGTCCATCCGAATACCTTCGTCCTTTAATAACCTGGTTGGACTTCGCCCTACTATGGGACTTGCCAGCCGCGATGGAATCATTCCACTTGCACTATCACAGGATGTCGGCGGACCGATGGGACGTACGGTTGAAGATGTGGCTGTCGTGCTCGATGCAATTGCTGGCTATGACCCAGCAGATCCAGTTACTGAAGCCAGTATCGGAAAAGTTCCAAAAACCTATACTCATTATCTTAAGAAAAATGGATTAAAGAAAGCTCGGATAGGCGTTATTCGCGACCTGTTTGGGAATGATCCTAAAGTCAATAAAGTGATGGATCAAGTGATTGCGGACATGGAAGCGCTTGGAGCAGAAGTGTTCGAGGTAACCGTTCCCAGTCTTAGTCCAATTCTTTCTTATCCAAGCTTAAGCGGATATGAATTTAAATTTCAGTTAAATGATTATTTGGCTAGCCTTGGGCCGGATGCACCTGTAAGAACGTTATCAGATATTATCGAAAGCGGGAAATTCCATCCAAGTTTGGAAAGTGGATTAAAATCCCGAAATGAAAGAGAATCATTAGAAAATGATGAGGAATACCATGACATTATTACCAATCGTCCTAAAATGGCAAGGGAAAGCTTAATGGTAACGTTTAATGAACATGACCTTGATGCACTACTCTATCCAACTTCGAGTGCTTTGCCCGCACAGGTGGGCAAAAGTCAAGGTGCAGGGAACGCTAATCGCTTAAGTCCTTATTCAGGATTCCCTGCAATCTCGGTTCCTGCTGGCTTCAGTGACAACGGCCTTCCAGTCGGGCTCGAGCTGCTAGGAAAAGAATTCGACGAGCCAACATTGATTAAACTAGCCTACGCTTATCAAGAAGGAACTTACCATCGTAAAGCGCCTGAACTAAAATAAGAACCTTCATAGAATAGAGGTAAGTCCCACTAGCCTTGCAAGTCATGAGAAAATAAAACAAGTTTTACTAATGAAAGTACATCATTTTTTGTAAAAAGGAACTGAGCAGAATACCAAAGGATTCTTACTTCAATTCTTTATTTCTTATTCCTAATTGGGGTCTATCTTTAATAAAGAAGAATCGCTTTTTCCTTAACATAAGAATAGGGATTGCAGCAACGATCCCCCTTCTTTAAACTTTAGCACCCGTTGAATAAGGAAAAGGCGATCATTTCTTATTGAATAGTCGCACCCCGTTAAGTAACAAAAATAGCCGCCTTTTGGCAGCTGGATGTTAAAGTAATGCATCCGTTAATGCAATAAGGAAATTTATTTTGTTCCTACCAGTGTACTTGAAGTTTATTACCATTTGGATCATAAAAGTGGAAATACGAATGACCGTTATCTTCTTGTATATCCTCGACTTTAACTTGATTATTAATTAGGTGTTGACGAAATTCGGATAGTTCTGGGCTTGTAAAGCCAATACTAAAAGCTGATTCATTATTAATTGTAAAGTGGGCAAATGTTTCATCGTCAGTTGGAACTAAGATAAGTAAAAAAGCTCCCTCATTTACTTTAAAAATCGCAAATGGATCGTCAGTAATGTTTAATAACTGAATCCCTAATACATCTCTATACCATTGTGCAGACTGTTCTAAATCTTTTACAGGAATTCTAATATAATGTACTTGCTCAATAAATGATTTACTCATATTTACCTCTCCTTACTTTAATCTGGTATATCAAATAATTCTCTTTTTTGTGTTCCTTTCCTTCCAAATTATTGAATTAACCTGCCCGTTTGTTCACAAAGAATAGGCACCCTGTTCAATTAAGGGGCTACCAATTCAACTTTAATCCTGTCAGGATCTTCAAAATATACTGCGTAATGATTACATCCTCCAGCAAATGGATGTTTGGTTTTATAAAGGATATGTATCCCTTTTGATACCAAAATTTTCGTTATTTCATCAACGTGAACGCGTGATTCAGCAAAAAATGCTAGATGATTCAGCCCTACTCGGCATCTGTGATATTGAATATCGAGGAAACGTTCCTCTGCCTGCACAAACACAATATAAGTTTCACCTAGTCTCCAGCTTTGCCCTCCATCCCATTTTTGAAAAGAACTATACCCTAATTCCTGAAGAAACCATCCCCATAATTCCACCGACTTTTCCAAATTTGATACGTACAGTTCGATATGGTGAAGCAATCCTTTTGACAAACTAATCCCCCCATTATGTATATCAAATAAAAATAAGCTCACAAAAATATGCTACCGTGATGACAGCTGATCCAAAAAATTTAAATTTAGATACTATACTTAATATTTCAACGTCTTTTTCATATATCCTTATTCAACAAACCTGCCCCGTTTGTTGAATAAGAAAAGCCGCCTGATTTAGGCAGCTCTTCTTACATTTAAGCACTCCATAGTTCAATTACTTCGCTTCACAAACTTTATCTATTTGATGGATTAAAACTGGAACCATTTTTTTAATGGGTAAAAACACAATTTACTATTTATGAAACCAATTATTATACTATTAACTTTTTCACGATGTTAAGCCAGATCTTTAAGACTTTTTTGAAATCCCGCCTCTATATAATCATTCATTATCAGGATTATGTTTCGGAAGATAGATTATGGCCTTAAATAAATCTCCGTCAATTTGGATGTTGAATTTCCCTTTTTGTATTTCAATCAGGCTTTTTGCAATGGACAGTCCTAACCCGCTGCCTTGGCTGGATCTGGATTCATCGCCTCTTTTAAAACGCTCCATTAATTCGTCTGCTGAGATATTTAACTCAGTAGCTGAGATGTTTTTGAAGGTTAGGAGGATTTCACTGCCCAATTCCTCAATAGATATATATACCCTTGAGCTTTTGAGGGCATATTTAAATATATTGGATAATAAATTCTCGATGGACCTCCACAATAATTTCCCGTCTGCTGTAATATAAACTTTCTCCCGTGGATAACTCAACTTAATATCTAAATCCAGTAATTCAATCTTGTCATTCACTTCCCCTAGCCCCTGGGTGATTAAAGACACGACATCTATTTTTTCAAGATGAACTGGAATATTTCCGCTGGATGCCTTTGTAGCTTCAAATAAATCTTCTGCCAGTATTTTTAGCCTTTTTGACTTTTGATCCAGTACTTCAATGTAATCTTCTGCCTTCGATGGGTCCTTTTCATCTTTCAATAAATCAACATAAGTAATAATGGAAGTTAAGGGGTTCCGAATATCATGCGATACATTGGTGATTAGCTCTGTTTTCAACCGCTCACTTTTTAGTTCGTTATCCACCGCTTTTTTTAATCCATCCGTGATGCTGTTGATGTTGGCAGCAAGCCTGCTGAATTCTCCTTTTCCATCTGCTTCAATACGGTGATGAAGATTCCCTTCCTTAATTCTCTCCACCCCGCTCTGTATAGAGTTAAAGGTCTTGATTTTCTTTAAGGCAAACCAGGCTGCCAAGCCAATCGTCACCGGAAACATGAAGAACGTTAAAGCAATTAATACCGGATAGCCAATGACAAGCAGTACCGTCTTTACGCCAACGCTTCCGCTTTGATAGACATCCCCTATAAATTTAACTAGCTTGTGGATCAATGTAAAAATTAATGTATGTCTGATAAGGGTTCTATTTTTGAAATGCTTTACGAGTGACAGAATCAGCATCAATCCCAGAGAGGCAAAAGGGATCGTGATGGGTGTAATCATTTTTGCTGTATTCTCAAACACATCATCCACTAATGCAACCCAAAATACTATAAGCATAGTACATAGTACGATATTGATATCATTGTATAATTTATCTGCTGGATGAAAATGCAGCTCTTGGTCCTTAAATGACTTTCTGCCCGCTATGAGCACAAGGTAAAAAAATGAAAGAATAAATCCGGCCATGCATCCAAATAATTGATATACGTTTTTCCCAGCAATGGCTTTGTTTTCTTGCCACTCTTCTATTTTAAGGTCTAAAAATTCGTCCGGAAAAGCAATATACACAACCGTGTTCCCTGAATTCAGTTCATCCATTTGTTCTGTTATCAAATGCAAATGTTCATTTTCTTCCGTTTCTTTTGGATAAAACTCTCGATTATATTCCTCGAACAGCATATAAGAAGGGGCGTTTTCAAACTGTTCCTTTTCGGTCTTTGTACTGTTTTTAAACACATTTGTACCATCACTGGCATAAAACATCAGCTCTGAATCCTCAATATTCTGCAAAAGCAAATGAAATTCTCTTAAATCCTCCCTGATCAGCTGATCCCTTTCCTGAGAGAGTGTCTCTGCGTACTCTTCTTTAAACTTTTTGAAATTTTTTTCTTCACTTAATTCAGGATTATAGCTTCTGGATTGATTCCGAAATTCTGAGTATAAGTTCTCTTCAACACTTCTCCATGTATCCTGGCTGATTGTTTTGCCGCTTAAAATATGCTCCTCATTCTTAAATTCCCCTAATAGTCTTGTGAGATCACCGATGAGAGTCTCATTTTCCAGCACAAATGCCCTGCTCTCTAAGTAATTGTCTTCTAATACGCTGCTGAATTGTCCATCATTGACGACCTCTACCTCAACAACGGCTCGAATTGCCCCCGTAAAGCATACGATGGCTATGATGAAAACAATTATTTTCGTCATGACAGAATGACTATATTTTTTCAACTTTATATCCAACTCCCCACACCACCTTCAAATATTTTGGCTCTTTCGGATTTATCTCTATTTTTTCTCTAATTTTCCTGATATGAACGGTTACCGTGTTTTCCGGACTGAAGGATTTTTCATTCCATATCTTTTCATAGATCTCCTCGATGGAGAAAACTCTTCCGGCGTTTGCAGTCAGAAGCTTTAATATCTTATATTGTACGGGTGTGAGATGGACCTCCTTCCCATCGATCGTGACTGTTCTCCTTTCATCATCGATTATAAGTCCCCCAGTCTGATATACATTGCTTCTTGTTTCAAGACTTCCAAATGTCGTATATCGTCTCAGCTGTGATTTAACCCTTGCGATTAGCTCCAGGGGATTAAATGGCTTAGTGATATAATCATCTGCCCCTAAGTTTAAGCCTAAAATTTTATCCGAATCCTCCGATTTGGCAGAAAGCATGATCAATGGGATATTATTTTCTTCTCTAATCTTCATGGTAGCTCTAATCCCATCCATCTTGGGCATCATAATGTCCATGATAATAAGATGAACCTCATGATCTCTTATTACTTCGATGGCTTCTACTCCATTAAAAGCTTTAAGTATTTTATAGCCTTCATTTTCTAAATAAATGCCTACCGCATCTACAATGGCTTTATCATCATCACAAACCAATATGTTCATGAAAGTTCACTCCTAAATATGATTTTCAATATAAATGCCATCCCTTTATTATTCCTGTTAATAGAATAATATCAGTTAAATCTTAACAAACACTTTATGCAATTCTTAAGATTTTCTTAGTGTTTTAAAAGAATCAGCTATAATTTGGCCACTGAAGCTTGGTTGAAGCGCTTTAAACAATCAGCCAAGATAGAAATAACAGGGCAACTAATAACTACTTTTTGCAAACAAAAAAAATGACCCAAACATAATGTTTTGAGTCATTTCTTATTGGCTCTACGGTGTTAGAATTCCTCTGCTACTTCCGTATGCCTATTTAATCAGGATCTTACACTTGCCCAATTACCGACACTTTTAAATTCTTTATATTCAGGTTCCCATACTGCATCTGCCACAGCTTTTGCAACATCAGTAATATTTGCTCTTGCAATACCTTCTTCTATCGCGGCTTTCGCTACTTCAACACCTACATAGATAGAGACATCATGCAATTTTTCAATCGAAGGGAGCAGGGATGCTCCTGGCTGGCTGCTGTCTGACATCTCAGCAACAGCGTTGGCAGCTGCAGCGAACATTCCTTTTGATACTATTTCAGCTTTGGCAACTATGGCTCCCAGCCCGAGGCCAGGGAATACAAATGCGTTGTTTGACTGCCCAATGTTATAAGAAACACCATTGTATTCTACATCGGCAAATGGACTTCCGGTTGCAATGAGCGCCTTGCCGTCTGTCCATTTGATCAGGTTTTCCGGTACCGCTTCAGCCAGAGCAGTTGGGTTGGACATCGGCATGATGATTGGCCGCTCAACATGCTTGGCCATTTCTTTAATAATTTCTTCAGAGAAGGCACCTGCCTGGCCAGATGTACCGATCAGGATTGTTGGCTTCACCCTCTGTACAACTTCCATTAATGAAATAATTCCGTCCTCATTTCTGTCCCAGCCCTTCACTTCATCCGATTTCCTTACATAAGGCTTTTGAAACTTCAGGACATCTGGTATGTCATCTGTCAGTAAGCCCCGGTAATCAATAGCCCAGAAACGGTCATAGGCTTCTTCTCTGGTCAGCCCTTCAAGAACCATGGCATCTGCTATTTGGTCAGCATTACCGATCCCGGCAGCCCCCGGACCGAAGACAACAATACGCTGGTCCTTCATGGAAACCCCGGTTACTTTCAAAGCAGACATGACAGCAGCAAGGGTGACGGCCCCTGTTCCCTGAATGTCATCGTTGAAGGTCAGGATTTTGTCACCATATTTATCAATAATATTTCGCGCGTTCACATTGCCAAGATCCTCCCAGTGAAGGAGAACCTCCGGAAAAAACTTCCTTGCAGTCTGTATGAATAGATCAATGAATTCATCATAACGATCACCGCGGACACGAGAGAATTTGTTGCCAATATAGATAGGATCGGCAATCAAATCCTTATTGTTTGTACCTGCATCCAGCACAACGGGCAGGACTCGGCTTGGATCAATACCGGCTGCAGCTGTATATACAGCAAGTTTGCCAATCGCAATGTTAATGCCTCCTACTCCCTGGTCCCCGATGCCCAGAATACTTTCAGAGTCAGTAACAACAATTAAATCAATGCCATTTTTAGGCTGTCCCAGATTTTGAAATGCCTTTTCAATCCCGGCAGGATCATCAATCGAAAGATATAAGCCGCCTGGGCGCCGGTAGCTGTGGGAGTATGTCTGGATCGCTTCTCCGACAGTTGGGGTATAGATAATTGGCAGCATTTCTGCCAGGTGGTCTTTCAAAAGCCGGTAAAACAGAACGACATTGCGGTTATATAAATCATATAGAAGCCCGTTTTTGAAAAGATCCGTCGTCCGCATGGAGTATTGCTCATAGACCCTTTTCGCCTGTTCATCAAGTGTCAGAACCTGGGGCGGCAGCAGGCCGTCAAGTCCAAGCTCTTCCCTTTCCTCTTTTGTAAAAGCCGTTCCTTTATTCAAAAAAGGGTTTGAGAGAACTTCTTTTCCTTTCAATGTGGTAATAATAACATTATCAGGAATATTCATGGAATTTCCCTTCTTTCTTTCTTAAAATTAGCTGTGCAAATTTCCCCTATTCATGTTAATGACCTTTGCTCTTTCCCACTAGGTTATTTAAATAAAGTACCCTTTTTTGTAACTAAAAAAACAGGCAATAAAAGCGGCTGCCTGTTTTTTCATTACTTTACAAATCAGTTAAAAAACTTTAGCAGCATAATGGCAAGGATGACTGTAGATGCTCCGCCAAGTCTTGTGGATACTTGGGCGAAAGGCATGAGGGACATACGGTTAGAAGCAGAAAGGATTGCAACGTCCCCTGTTCCGCCAAGTCCGCTATGGCAGCCTGTGACAATCGCAGAATCAACCGGATGCATTTTCATCAGTTTTCCAACAAAATAACCGGTTGTGACCATCGCCAACACGACAGCAACACAGACCATCACGTATGAAGGAGTCACGATTTTTACTACATCTTCAAGCGGGATGTAAAGCATTCCAAGTCCAACCATTAATGGCCATGTCAGACTGGATGAAGTAAATTTGTACATATGGAAAGCACCTTGCTCCATTTTTGCCGGTAAAAGCTGCAGGCTTTTCACCAATGCTGCAGCCACAATCATAAGGACAGGACCCGGCATGCCCAAAAGCTTGTGCCCAACGCCGCCAAGAATAAAGAATGCACATGCCAATAAGAGACCTGCTCCCATGAGCGGGAAGTCTACTGGCTTATTAATGGTGGCGGATTCCGTAATGCCATCTCCGCCTTTTGCTTTAACTAAAACACCGTTGCCCGTAAGATGAGGTTTCTTTTCGCCTAAACGAGAAAGGAGACCCGCACAGATAATGGCCGCGATATTTCCAATGACAGCAGCTGGAATCAATTGGCCAACAAATGTTTCCGGATCCTGTCCGAGAATTTGGCCATACCCAATGGAAAGCGGAAGGATTCCTTCTCCAATTCCGCCCCCGATAATAGGAACAACAATAAAGAATAATGTATGCTTTGCTGAATATCCAAACAGCATCCCAACCAGTACTCCAGCACCAACAGAAGCGAGCGTACCTAAAGCAAGGGGCACGAACATCCTTGTAAAGCCCTGGATGAGTACTTTCCGGTTCATCCCAAGAATACTTCCTACCACAAGGATCGAGATATATAGATAAAGGAAGTTCGAGGTTTTCATTAATTGTGTGACAGCGTTCATCCCAGTTTCATTAATCACACTAAAATAAACTAATAGTGATGGAACAAGGAGTGCCATAATAGCCGGGCCTCCAATATCCTTAAGGACAGGAATCCTCATTCCAAGCTCTCCCAGAAGAATTCCCATCGTAATGATAAGGGCAAAGCCTCCAATCATATCGGCCGGCAATATGTCAAATGCCGTTGCAAAAAAGACAACAGCGGCGATAATGATGTACAGCGGAAGCGGCACTGTGCCGACCTTCACACTGGATAACTTGGCAAACATACCTTTATTACTATTATTTGATTTACCTTTATTTTCATAAATTGGAGTAAGCGGTTCCAACTCTTTTGCAGGCTGTGCCATTTGTAAACCCCCTTTATTTTGTTACCTGTCCATCATATTCCCCCATAAAACGTTTTCATAGAATATGAAATTATCGTAATCCTTTTAGTAAATAAAAAAAGTAAGCAGTTACAAGGACTGCTTACAGAAAGTTTTTAATTAAATGCTCCTTATATGGATTGAATTCATGCTGGTAAACTGGCCTTCCTACGGTGCCGTAGATCACCTTGACCTCCAGTATTCCCAAATCCTTCAGGAAGTTAAGATATTTTCTTGCAGAAACTCGTGATATGCCCACGATATTGGAAACTTCATCGGTGGAAAAAGGAAAAGCCTTCAATTCCTGAATCGCATTCCAGACTTGTTTTAATGTATCCCTGGTCAGTCCCTTTGGGAGCTCATCAACTATTGTATTTTCCTCTCTGTTTAATAGATAATTATCGAGTTCCTGCTGGCTGACAGCTTCTTGTTTATCGATAAACCTGGTTTTCTTCAGATAACTGGCAAGAGCCATATGGAACCTTTCAAACTCAAAAGGCTTAATTAAATAATCCGCCACTCCATACCTCAATGCCTTTTGGATACGATCTAAGTCTGAAGCGGCAGAAATAATGATGACATCAATTTCATGGTCATTTTTTCTAAGATACGCCAACAGGTCCAGGCCCTGCTTACCAGGCATAAAGATATCCAGGAGAATTAACTGTATATCTTCCTTTCCCAGCAGCCTGATGGCTTCATCAACTGAGCTTGCTTGAGCTGCCAGACGGAACCCATCCATTTTGCTGAGGTATTGTTTATTGATTTCTGCGACCATCGGGTCATCTTCGACAATCATTACATTAATCAATTCTGCTCATCCTCCGCTTTATAAGGTATATAAACAGCAAAATTTGTTCCCTTTTCCGGCTTGGAAGAAATAATAAGGTCCCCTTCCAGCCTTTCGATTGCCTGCGCCAAAATATATAATCCCAACCCGCGGTTAGCTCCTTTCGTGGAGAAGCCTTTTGCAAGGATTTGGTTTTGGATTGCCTTCGTCATCCCCACCCCTGAGTCTTTTACCTCAATGGTCAAAATATCCTCTGCGTAATCCAGCATTAGATCGACTTTTTTAGTTGGCCGGTCTGCAACTGCCTCCAATGCATTATCGACTAGATTTCCAATGATTGTTATCAGCTCATGAGTGATTTTCTGATTTTCTGGCTTGGGCAGTTTATTTTCACAATTAATTGATAGAGAGACTCCTGATTCTCTGGCAAAACTAAGCTTTCCAATCAAAAATCCTGCAAGAACTGGATCTATAACCATCTTGGTTACAAAGCCCACTTCCGTTTCCCGATGGGTAACCGTTTCACTGACATAGTTAGCAAGCGTATCGTATTGTTCAGTACGGACCAGCCCAAGAATGACATGAAGCTTATTCATGAATTCATGCGCCTGGGCACGGAGGGCATCCGCATACTTGCGTACACCTGTAAGCTGTTCGGCCAATAATTGGACCTCGGTTTTATCACGGAATGTAGCGATGGCTCCAACCGGCTGATTTTCGACCACCACTGGTACTCTGTTTACTAAAATAGTAACCCCATGCAGGTTCTGCTCCTGGTCCATTTCCATTTCACCCGATTTTGTAATTCGGTTTAATCTAGTATCCGGCAAATATTCTTCAATGCTCTGCCCCAATGGATCTTCTTCAAGTCCAGCCTTTTTAAAAATTTTGCTTGCCGCTCTGTTGACAAGGGTAATTTTCCCTTCCTGGTCAATGGCTATAATCCCCTCTCGCACAGACTGAAGCATGGAACTTCGCTCTTCAAGCAGTCTGGCAATGGCAAACGGTTCAAGCCCCAGCAGAGTTTTTTTAATATACCTTGCCAGGCCAACAGCCCCCATGATTCCGATCAAGATTCCGATTAATGTACCGATCACCATTCCCTTCCGGCCATTATTGACCGCCTTTGTCACATTTTCTAATGAAATCCCTACGGCAGCCGCACCGACTTGCTTTCCCTGGGCATTTATTATTGGCGTGAAAGCCCTCAGCGATGGACCAAGAGTTCCCTTTGAAATGGATACGTACTCTTTCCCTTTAAGGGCAGGCCCTTCATCTCCTCCCCTGAAGGGTTTGCCCACTTGTTCAGGATCCGGATGGGTAAGCCGAATTCCCTCCATATCCATAATAGTAACAAAATTAACATTCGTTCTATTTTCAATTTGGCTGGCAAAAGCCTGTATTCCCTCAGAACTGGCTGAGCCTTCCAAAGAATCAATCACCAGCTGGTTTAAAGAAACCATCCTTGCAACATTAAGAGCCTTATCTTCCTGTGTCTCTTCAACACTGGAGGTAATGGTTTTGCTTATCAGCAGGTCAGTTATCCCAAGTGATAGCGCAACGACAATGCATACAAACATAATAATGATGAACTGTAAACTAAATTTCCCCTTTTTCATGATCTCCTCCAGGTTGTTTGCTCGTTTTAGTATGTGTAAAATTTTTTCCATTAAATGAAAAAAGACTGTAAAACCCACTGACGAGTTTTAAGCAGCCTTAAAGTAAAATCATAGAATCAGCAAAGTTGCACCCGCCATTATGGGGGTGAGAACCATTGCAATTTTTAAAATCGGCACGGGAACATGGTTTGTAAATTTAGCCCCAATATAAGAGCCAATCATCGTGCCGGCCAGTACTTGGACCAGGAGCAGGGCGTTGAAATAGCCCTCAAAATAGTAGCCTATCCCTCCAGCCATGGCAATTGGGAGAATGACAAGCATGGTTGTCCCAACAGATTTTTGTATAGAAAGACCCAAAACAATCAACAGACCAAGCTGGATGAAAGGAGCAGATCCAATACCAAATGTACCAGATAAGACGCCAGTCACTATACCGACAGAAGCTGCTCTTATTAGAAAACTGAAAGCAGATTTTGTTTCACTTTTGTTTGTTTCTTTAAGCCTGTTGACTAATAAAAGGCGGGTCATAAGCATAACAGCAGATAAGAACAGCATTCCCGCAGTGAGCCAATGAAGTGAATCGACAGGAATTCCTACAGCAATCCTGGAACCAAAGTAGGAAAAAATGGCTCCAAAGATACCTGCGGTTAAGCCCGCTTTCACATCAATATTGCCCTGCCGGTAATGGCTGTAAGCTCCGGACAAGGTCGTAAAGACCATAGCCGCAAGCGAAGTCCCTAGCGCTGTGTGGATAGGCACTCCAAAAACAACGGTTAATATGGCAATAAGAAACCCGGACCCTCCGGCCCCAATAAATCCTAGTAAAATCCCTATTAAGAACATAGTAAATGTAATAATAATAAATGCCCCCAAATACACTTTCTATCATTCGACAAACTTAGTCCAAATATTATTATAGTATATGAAATATGCAGGAGACTTTTTGTAATTAAAAAAAGTATTTGGATCGTATTTATAGGCTTTTAGTAAGGTAATAGAATGGGTTATAGATTTTTCTCCTTATGTAACAGATAATATATGAGAAAAGGACCTGCTAATGCAGGTCCCCGCAACTTAAGCCGTTACAGATGCAGCGTATTTTTCTTCCAAGGTCTTCTTTAATAATGAAGCTAACTCAAGCATTCCATATTTTCCAGCTTTCGATTCTGCATCAGAATTATAGTTTGTGTTTGTATTAATATCATAAGTGTAAATGTCACCTTCAGCATTTCTGATAAATTCAATGCCAGCGACTTGAATATGATTCCTGGCCAGAACCTCTTTATATTTTTCTATAATTTCGTCCTCAAAATCCTCAATGATCTGGAACTTAAGCTTCTCTTCAACCTCTTCTCCTACAGGGCAGAATAAGTCGCCAATCTGGCATGCGTCCGCCGGGCAAAGTTCAAATCCTTCCGAAGTATCAACCCTTACGGCATAAACAAAGTTGCCTCCGACAAATTCACAGCGGGTGATATAGCTTTCAGGGGATTGAATGTATTCCTGAATAAGGGTAATGCCATCAACAGGTTCTTCGAAGGAAGGTCCTTCCACATAAGCCTTTAGAGCTTCAATACTATGGAATAATTGAACACCCAAACCTTTACCGGCACGGTTATGTTTCGTGATAAACGGCTGTCCTGCAAATGCTTCAGCTGCCTTAATAATATGTTGTTTTCCCACTGCTGCAATCGTTTTTGGAGTCCTGACACCAGATTTGTTTAACTCCAAGTATTGCAAAACCTTACTAACTTCAAGCTTCAGAGCGCTCGTTCCATTTAACACTGTACGGCCATGTGCTTCAAGCCAGGCCAATACTTGTCCGGAAAATTCAGCCGCAAAACGATGATCGCGGGTATGAGAAGAAGCACTCATCCGGCTATAGAAGATCCCTTCCGGCGGTTCCGCCGATAAATCCAGCGTCCCTTCGTCTAAATGCCATTCTTCATAAGGAACACCCAGTTCCTTCAGCCTTTTTGTCAAATGGACTGTCCACTCACTATTTTCATGTATTACATATACCTTGCTCATTATTCATGCCCCTTTCTAGCTCTTTATTAAACTGCGTTTTTGTTCCACTAATGGCATAACCGTCTTTGCAAAGCGTTCCATTTCCTCCAGCTGAGGTGAGAATTGCAATAATAGCAGGTCCAGGCCAGCTTCTTCATATTGTAAAATCCGATCAGCAATTTGCTCTGGTGTTCCTGCTAAGTTTGGCCGCAGACCTCTATTGGAGACAGAGTAATCCTGCAGCTGAATCTGCTGCTCTAATTGTGACTTTGTCGTGAAGTCCTTAAAACCTGCATAACCGCTGGAATCCTTCACAGTAGTGATTTTTTCAAGCTCAGCAAGAGCCTCTTCTTCTGTATCACGGCAAATAACATAAGCAGCCATTCCGAAAGAACTGAATGGCGCATTGCCCGTTTGCTCACGCCGTGCCTTCATTTCTCCTATTTTCCGTTCAATCTCTTCAACTGTTCCTCCGTGCATAACATAAGCGTCACATTTCTCTGCAATAGTCTGCTTGCCTTTTTCACTTTCACCGCCTGCATAAAGAATCGGGTTAGGTCGTTGAACAGGCTTCGGAGCAAGCTTCGTGTCCCTTAGGTTGTAAAATTGGCCGGAATAATTGAAGGTTTCTTCCGTCCATAGTCCTTTTAGAACATCGATGAACTCCTCGGTACGGGCATAACGCTCATCATGCTCTGTAAAAATACCGCCATATTGACGGGCTTCTTCGGCCCACCAGGCAGAAACAACGTTAAGAGTAAAACGTCCGCTGCTGATTTGATCAATATTGGCGGCCATTTTTGCTGCTACAGCAGGATTATGGAAACCGGGACGGATCGCGGTCATAATTTCAATTTTTTCTGTCACGGCTGCAAGTGCGGCTGCCGTGGACCAGGCTTCAAGAGAATCATGATCCGGTCCTTTAATATCATTTAAATATAATTCAGCAATTAATGTAGTCGAGTATCCCCATCTTTCAGCCGACTGAATGACGTTTTTTGCATATTCAAAGGTTGGCGGCATATTTTCGTCTTCCTCATTTCGCAGCCAGCCTCCAAAAATCGGCAGCCAGAAACCATATTTCATTTCTCTTCTCTCCTCTTGCATTCTAAATAACTACTTTTCACATAACTTAAGTTGGATTTATAAACAATTAAAAAACTCTCCTCCTAAGAAGAGAGTTTTATCAACTCTCTTCTCATCTTTCAAGCGATACGCTTGCTGGAATTGGCACAGTATTCATCAGAACCTGCTGCCGAGGCTTCAAAGGGCCAGTCCCTCCACCTCTCTGGATAAGAAGAAAAATATTTAACTATTTAATTATTTAAAGCGATAATAATTTAAATTCATCAAATTGTCAATCAATTATTACATTGTTAATAAGAGTTTCCTAATTTCTGAGCTGGCAGTTAGTTCTATTAGTAATGAACCCTATAGTGTAATTATAATATTTCACAATCTACAATCCTGCATGCCTACATCATATTTTTATAATAAATTATTGTCGCATCGAAGTTACCGTTTTCGGACATTGCATAAGCAGGTATCCGGCCAGCATTAGTGTATCCTAATGAAGTATAAAGTAAATTTGAGGGATCACCTTCTCTAGTATCGAGAACCAATAGTGTTCTACCCATTTTTAAAGCTGTTTCATGAGCCTTCTCCATTAATAAACGGCCAATTCCATTACGCCGATAATTTGGGTGAGTCATTAATTTTGCAATTTCAGCTCTATGTCCGCCATTCTGTTTTGAGCAGAGGTGTAATTGCACGCTGCCAACTATTTCGTTATTAACCTTTGCAACAAAAAGAATTACATCAGGATTTAGTACGCTTTCCCAGGATTTAATTGCCTCTGAAGGTTTTAGTGATGGTAAAAATCCGATAGAAGCACCATCCTTAACAACATCGATTAGAAGGTCTGCAAGTTCAATTATATGTTCCTCAATTTTTATACATTTTTCTACTTTTATATTATTTGCTGCTTTTTCCAAGAGGAATCACCCTAACTCATTTTTTATGGTTAAATATACCACACAAAAAAATTAATAAAAGGAGTATGTTAGAAAATCTAACGTGTTTTTTACAGGTTAAAGTACAATAAAAAAGGAATTCCTTTTGACAATAAAATAGGAAGAAATAATATGTTACTATTTACGGAAAACATACTATGTGAATAAACGTTTTGAGGGCTATGAGACCTATCGTTAACTAGGTTAAAATATATATCAGATTTTTTATCCATATTTCAAAGTTATAGAAATAGAAATTAATAAAGATACAAGGTTTCGGCTTCTGCATCTATAGAGCTCTTCAAACTTTAAGGAGAGTACTCTTTTATACCTCATATTATATTTACATTGCTCTGTAAAAGATCATAATTTAAAAGAAGAGGTGAGGAAAGTTACAATTTTGCAATCAATTCGAAGAATTTATCAGTTTTTTGTAGATATACCAATTAAAGAAGGGACGATTTTGAACTCTCGTTATGAGGTTTTGAGTGTAATAGGGTCTGGAAGCTATGGCATTGTTTATCTCTGTAATGATTTGTGTTCAAAAGAAAATAGAGTGGTTAAACAGCTTCGTCCTAGTAAATGTCGTTCGAAAAAAGAGATTGAGCTCTTTCAAAATGAAACCTTTATTATGCGTACATTGAACCACAAAAATATGCCAATACTATTTGATGCTTCTTCAAATAATGAATATTTTTTTTATGTAATGAGTTTTATTGAAGGCGATAATTTAGAAGATCAAATTTTTCTCAGCAAGAAAACTTTTGGCGAGAAAGAGTCTCTGCTTATTTTAGATAGACTACTCGAATTAGTTGATTATCTTCACAAAAAAGACATTTATCATAGAGATTTACGTATTCCAAACATAATACTAAAAAATAATGAGCCCTTTTTGATTGATTTTGGATTGTCAATGCAGAGAGCCGCAATTGATCAATTTCACTCACCCTCTAGCTCTTTACTTATAAAACAAGACTTCCAGGAAATGAAACACCAGGACTACTATGATTTAGGTGAAATACTTTTATATTTGCTTTATACAACGTACTCTTCCAAAAATAAAAAAGCTCTTCCTTGGACAGAAGAACTTTCTTTAGAAAAGGAAACTGTTAATTTACTGAAAAGGCTATTGCAAACTAAAGAACCTTATTCAAGCATTTGTGAGATTTCAGCAGATCTTCATGCAGCACTTAAAGCGAAAGAGAAAGTACATGAACCTCAGAGATGGAATTAGCTGCTGCTTCTCCTCTTCCTTTTGTAGTAGTTACTTCCACTCATTGGAGATCGTTTATAACGACCGCTGCTGCTGCCTTTGCGATAATGACCATGTCTTCGCGCACTGCTTCCTTGAGAGAGCTGCTTGATTTGTTTTAATATTTTTTTTAACATTTTTACCTCCTTTGAACTTTTATAGTAGCTGTTTTTTGTTTAGTCTAGCACAGATTAAAGAGATACATCCAGAATAACGCGGATTAATAATCCTTAAGGCTGGTATTAATAAATCCGGTGATTTAATGAAACTTCCCCCTTCATTTCCCGTAAATTACAGATACATAAACTAGTCAAAGAAAGGTGTTTTAATATGCCGGTGATACTTGCGAGTATTTTCTCGGCAATAATTATTTTCATTTCTGTATTTTCAATAAACAAAGTGTTACATATCGCATATAAAAGGCATGAAATACCTCTGAAAAAATTAATCCTATTTACCGCGTGTTCTTTAGTAACTGGAAAAACTGTCGCTTCTATTTTACCTTTTGGCTTTCAATTAGTTTTTGATTATATCTTTAACATTCACCATAAACTCTTCGGAGTTCCTTAGGCTCCTTTTTTATAAACAAAACCATCATTTTTTTCACAACTTCATCGCACTGTGCATTAGTCTTGAGTCATTGGCAAGCCTTTTTCATTTGCCTATGCTTCAGCATGTAAATATCCATATTAGTTGATGAATTATAGAAACTTGGTTCTCGAATGAGAAGATGTCTAAATGCTTCATTTCCTCCCCGACTGTAAAACTTAGCAATTCTGCAGTAATCTTTGAAACTTTTGTCATGCTTTAATCGTATCTCCAAATTATACAATTTAAGGAGATAAAACCATGCGGATGAGATTTTTGCGCTTTTTTTTCTGGTTAACTGATGTTGGTTTCATTGTTTATTGGATCATCACTTTACTGCATATTATTCCAAATGAATATCTTTTCAAGGATTACGAAAATCCAATTCTTTCTGCTTGGAACTGGTCATTCTTTCCTCTTGATATTCTAATTTCTATAACTGGATTTGCTAGTTTGTTTTTGTATAAAAAAAATAATCCGAACTGGAGTAAGATTGCTCTAATATCCTTAGTTTTAACCTCTTGTTCAGGCCTTCAGGCAATTTCCTTTTGGATACTTAGAAGTGACTTCGATTTATCCTGGTGGTTACCAAATTTATATTTACTTATCTATCCATTGTTTTTTATTCCTAGTGTTATAAAGGAGAATCAGAATTAATTTCTGATTCTCTGGTTGTTGAATAAAAATGATCGGCTTAATTGCTGCCGATCTTGAAGCAGTGTACTTTTTACTTTTTACTTTTGATACTTTCGAAATTCTTTTAATCTCTCATTTTTCCAACTTCTTTTGCAGTTTCCGGACGTAAATGATTTGTCCAATATGGCAGGCATTGCGTGGATAGATTCCCAAGTACCGCCCACACTCTACGTCCATTTTTTGTCTCTTTTCAAGACGCACTTAATACATATCCTTCTGAGTAAAATTCCAAAACGCAACAGCAAGACAGGCGGCAGCCCAAATCCCAAGCATGGTTAATGAAAATGGCAGTGACATCCCTTCAATCGGCGGAGCTTGACCTTCTAAGTAGTTAATCAGATCAAAGTTCAAGTTCACTAAATACTTGGAGCTCGTCCAGCTCGAACCGATAGAAGATAGCAGGGTGCCTGCGATTAACACAGCCATCATAGCCCCAATTCCAGTCGCTGTATTTTTCACTAGAACTGATATCATGAGACTTATGGTTCCAACAACCGCTGTTACCACCCAGGAAAGTCCAACAGACATCAGCAAGTATTCCCACATCGGCAGGGTATGGATGTACTCCGTTGAAAACTCACCAGATGCGGAAGCTTGAAATCCGGTCAAAATAGGTGCCGTCCAGCCATCATATTCGAGCACGATACCTGAAACCCCATAACAGACAATCACGGCTGCCGCCATCAGCATGGAGGTATACAGCAAAACCGTCAGCCATTTAGCCATCAGGATTCTCCATCGTTTAACTGGCCGGGACAGTAATGTTTTGATGGTCCCATCATTATATTCCCCGCTCACAATATCAGCCATTATAATAATAATGAATAATGGCAGGACAAGTGTGACTCCCTGTGAGAAAAAGATGCGGATAAACGTAGGGGCTCCAGGATAGTTTGGGTTAATATCGTTGTCCAGATAATACTGCTTTTGCTTCAAATCAAATTCAAGAAACTGTCTGAACTCGTCCTGGATTCCACTCGATGCCAGCCGATTTTGCCGATCGACAATCTCCTGCTGAAGCTCCACTCTCCAGTCCAGAGTGCCCTGCTTTTCGATTTTTTCCTGTATCTCCCGGTATTGTGCGTAGGTAAACATAGAGACTAGAATGACTAAAATAACGATGACAACCGCCATGCGTTTTTTAGAAGCAATCTTCATCACTTCATTATGAATCAGGCCAACCATATTTGGATTAGACAATATGATCGCCTCCTGTCAAACTAATAAATAGATCCTCCAATGTCTGCACTTTCCTTTCGATCGTCCATACATCAATACCCGCCTTCATTAAAGCTTCATTCAGGATTGAGGTTTTGCTTTCATCCATAAGAGTGTGTATAGTATGGTCATCGTATAGTTCTGCAGCCTGGACATAGGGGGATTCTTTAAGAATAGCAAGTGCACGAAAAGAATCACTGACTCTCCAATCCACACCAGATGACAGTGCACCAACTAAATCGCTTACGCTTCCGACCTTCACGATTTTTCCATGGCTCATAATAGCCACACGGTCCGCCAGCAACTCGATTTCACTTAAAATATGACTGGATACGAGTACCGAAAGGCCCGTTTCATCGACCAGCTTCCTGATAAATGCTCGAAGGTCTTTTATTCCCATAGGGTCCAAGCCATTCGTAGGCTCATCCAATATAAGCACATCCGGACGGCCTAACAATGCTTGTGCAATACCAAGACGCTGACGCATTCCTAATGAATAGGTCCTAACCTGATCATCAATTCTTGCAGTCAGATCAACCAAATCAATGACCTCTTGAACCCGTTCTTCATCCACATCAGGCAGCATCCGTGCAAAGATTTGCAGGTTTTCGCGGCCGCTCAAATACTTGTATAACTCTGGATTTTCGACGATAGAACCGAGGCGCTGCATCGCTTGAACAAATTGCTTTCTTACATCAAAGCCGCAGATGTGAATCTTTCCGGACGTTGGCTTAATGAGCCCAACGAGCATCCGAATTGTGGTAGTTTTCCCGGCACCATTAGGACCAAGGAACCCAAATACTTCTCCTGGATAAATTTCAAATGATATATTATCAATAATCGTTTTCTTTCCAATGATTTTCGTTACATTTTCCAATTGAACTGTCGGCTTTAAGCTCATAGCATCACC
This sequence comes from Cytobacillus sp. NJ13, assembly GCA_030348385.1. NCBI lineage: Bacteria > Bacillati > Bacillota > Bacilli > Caryophanales > Bacillaceae > Cytobacillus > Cytobacillus sp. NJ13. The sequence continues at coordinate 2,823,553 of JAUCFP010000006.1, forward strand.
CTTGTTCTATTCTAACTAAATTTTCGAATAATGACTCTTTTAAATACTCAATTTGCGAAAAATTTAGATACAATTACATTAAAGGAGAGGTCAAACGATGAAAAAATGGATGCGGCAGTTATTTTTAACATTGTCCCTTGTGCTTACAGTTCTTTTTGGGTATGGCCTTGTCAGTGCCTACATGGATGTTACCAGTCCGCCTCGAGCGGAGATATTAGCGAAATCAGAAGAAGTTCCTGTCACACCTGGTGATACATATATCGCACTTGGTGATTCATTGACCAGGGGGGTCGGCTCATCAAAGGGAGAAGGTTTTGTCCCGCTGATTGGAAATGAACTTAAAGAAAATAATACTGTTGATCGTTTCCAAAACCTAGGTGTAAGGGGTGCCAGAATTGAAGATTTGCTGGCCCAGTTAGAACAAAAAGAAGTCAAGAGATCTCTTAAGGATGCCAAAATCATTACCATCACAATAGGGGGAAATAACCTTTTTAATAGCGGGGAGACACTCAAAAAATATTCAGAAGAAACCGCCCTTGGCATCCTAGAGACCGAAATTCCTAACTTGGAAAAAACGTTTAAAAACATTCGTGAAAGTAATCCGAATGCAGTCATACTCTATATGGGGCTTTATAATCCATTCAAGCAATCGCCCAACGGGGATTCATTTGATTCCATCATCCAAAAATGGAATGAGTCTGCCCGTACATTAGGGTTGAAATACAAAGTTCAAGTAGTGGATACTTTCAATCTGGTCACGGATGCCAAACGCGATCTTTCCAGTGACGTCTTTCATCCGAATGATGCTACTTATCAGCAAATAGCTGAAAGCATGTCACTTGTCATTGAAAAAAGTATCATACAATAAGAAAAAGGTGAATCCACTGCAGATTCACCTTTTTCATTATTTACATGCTTCATTAACCTTTAGCCAAAGTGTTCTATAGGGCTATGATTCCGTCAATCCTATAATGGTGTACTTACCCTAACTGGCGTTTGAATTCTTTAACAGCGAAGAAGTAAGATGATGCCGACGCACCAGGCAAGCGCAATCCAGATGCCGCTGCCAACAGACCCTTCATACAAGAGGGCACGGATCGCATCCACGATTGAAGTCACGGGCTGGTTCTCAGCGAACTTACGGACTATTTTAGGCATGGTATCGGTGGGAACAAAGGCCGAACTGATAAACGGCAGGAAAATCAGCGGGTAAGAATAGGCTGTCGCACCTTCCATAGACCCCGCTTTCAATCCGGGAATGACCGCCAGCCATGTCAGTGCCAGCGTAAACAGCCCGAGTATCCCAGCTACCGCAAGCCAATCCAGGATATCAGCGCTGGAACGGAAGCCCATCAAGAGCGCGACGAGTAAAACCACCATGATAGTAAGTGCATTGGAAACAAGCGAGGTCAAAACATGAGCCCACAATACTGACGAGCGCTTGATGGGCATCGTAATGAAACGCGACATCAGCCCGCTCTTTACATCCGTAAACAGCCGCACGGAAGTGTAAGCAACGCCGGATGCGATAGCCATCAGCAAGATTCCCGGCAATAAATAATTGACGTAATTGTCCGATCCTGTCTCTATGGCCCCGCCAAATACGTAGACAAACAGCAGCATCATCATAATCGGTGTAATCGCCACCGTAATAATCGTATCCGGGCTGCGCATGATGTTGCGCATTAAACGGCCTAGTAATACCCCTGTTTTGCTTTTCATTTACATCTCCTCCTTTTTGCCGATGATTGCAAGGAAAATTTCCTCCAATGTCGGCTGCTTCTCGATATACTCCACCTTCACTGGCGGGAACATCTCCTTGAGTTCGGTTAGAGTACCGGTCGTGATGATTTTTCCCCCATGCAGAATAGCGATACGGTCTGCCAGTTGTTCGGCTTCCTCCAGGTACTGGGTCGTCAGCAGGATGGTCGTACCGCCGCCGGCAAGCTCCTTGACGGTATCCCAGACTTCAATCCGCGCTTCCGGGTCAAGCCCTGTCGTCGGTTCGTCGAGAAAAATGACTGCTGGCGTCCCGATCAGACTCATCCCAATGTCAAGCCGGCGCTTCATCCCGCCGGAATACTGGTCAGCCCGGCGGTTGGCCGCATCGGTCAGGCTGAATCTTGCAAGCAAATTGTCAGCGACTTGTGCGGGATTGGAAACTCCACGCAGCTTGGCGATCATCATCAGATTTTCCCGCCCGGTGAGCATGCCGTCTAAAGCTGCGAACTGCCCTGTCAGGCTGATGCTCTGGCGAACCTGATCCGGCTGACGCTGGACGTCAAAGCCACAAATACCTGCTTCTCCGCCATCGGACTTCATCAGCGTCGAGAGGATGTTGACGGTCGTCGTCTTGCCCGCTCCATTTGAACCCAGCAGGGCGAAAATTTCACCACGCTGCACCTCAAAATCCACCCCCTTTAAGACCTCCTTGTCTTTAAAGGATTTTTTTAACCCTTTTACAGAAATCGCTGCATTGTTCATACGTTTTTCCTCCTTATAGTAAGCGCCTTGCGGAGCTGGATTGCATACAAACCTCTACTTAGTCTGACAGATATTCTGTATAACTTAGTACCGGGGTAAAAATGAAACTGAATAGTGCAGGTGACAAATCACATTTGTAAAACACCTATTCAGTCGGTCTCATCTAGTGAATTTACTTTTTTCCCAATCGCTTCATGATACTCTCATTTAAATCTTCACGATACTTGGCAACATAGGTTTTAGCATTTGCCACTAATTCGTCGGCAAAGGACGCCACGTCATCCCCGGTGATTTCCAGCACTTGTCTGCCTTCCGCCGCACCGGCTTCGAACAACTCGATTAATTCATACTGCATGTGCAGCATATCCATTCCGTTGCCCGCTGAGAAATTCCACATGTAGTTTTGAATTTTCTTAAATACAAATTGGTAATCCTCTGGCAGGGCTTCAACCCGTGCCATCATCATCTTGTATTCTTTTTTATCACCAAGCATTTTTTTGAACATTTCCAACATGTTATTTTTCCTCCTTTTTTATAAAGCTGAACAAGACACTCCAAAAATATCCGACAGAGTATCTTATGAAACTAGGTTGACTTCAAGACGTTGATTTTTGATGATACAAAATCCCATTTTTCCCAAAATAATTCAAGTTCCTGGCGGCCGGCATCATTAAGGGAGTAAAACTTGCGGGGCGGCCCCATATCTGACGGTTTCTTTTCCACGTTCACCAGCTTTTTCTTTTCTAATCGCACGAGGATGGTGTAGACCGTCCCTTCCACGACTTCGGTAAAACCGAGCTGGTTCAGCCGGCGGGTAATTTCGTAGCCATAGGTTTCATGTCGGCTGATGATTTCCATTACACAGCCTTCAAGCGATCCCTTCAGCATTTCAGTTAAATTTTCCATATTCAGAGCCTCCTCTATTGTGTCTGACTTATATTCAGTATTACTTAGTACCAGGTAAAATTTATACTGAACAGCTTTTGCTATTCAGTATTGCTTATTACAAGTACATTGTATCACCAAGTAGCAAGGGGTGTCAACTATTTATTTAAAAAAGTTTCAACTAAGTTGCTCCCGTTAATTAAATAATAAATGCCGCCTTATTCGGCAGCATCCCTAAGCATAAGCAGCTCTATAATCAATTAAAACAGCAGTGAAATCTTTAGGGGTGTTTTGTCTGAACAGTAACTCAGCTAGTAACGAGAGGAGTATTTCAACGGAATTAATATATATAAGACTGATAAAATCTCAGTACAATCCTGCTGCTAGTTTCTTAAATTTAAATCTGAACGCAGCATTCCATACACAATGCTATCTGTCCATTCATCCTTATTCCAAAAGTCCTGTATGAAATGAGCTTCTTTTCTCATACCTATACGCTCACACAACTTTTGTGAGGGTTTATTTCTTGCATCAAGGCTGGCTTGTATACGATGCACACCAAACTCAACAAATAACTTCTTCACTAAATTACTCACAGCTTCAGTTGCATACCCCCTTCCCGAAGCTTCATTAGAAAAGCTATAGCCAATTTCAACAGTATCTTTCATATCTGTATACCATACAGATAAATCACCAATTACCCTGGTACCGTGTACTACTGCTAAACTTAACATTGTTTCTTTTGTGAGTGCACTATTCTCTAACTTTTTATTAAAATTTCCTTTGATATTTTCATGGGTCCACTTATCATGCAAGAGGTATCTACATGTATAGTCATTTTTATAAATGTTAAATACATCTTGTAAGTCGGTACTCTTAAACGGCCTAATTAATAATCTTTCAGTTCTGAATTCCAATTAAATCATCCTTTTAATAACAAAAAAATTGGTTACCCCCATTTAAGTTTAAAAAGGAAAAGAGCCACTATTGGCAGCAGGATCCAGGAGCGAAACACCCGTTTACTTATATACATTTATTCAGCTGCTTTTCCACCTATCAACGATGTGATGGCCAGGAACCCTGCATCTTCCTAATTTGAATAATTTGACCCGTATGGTATGCATCGTGAAGCATTATGTCTAATAGCTTTTCTACAAGAGAATTTTGTTCAAGCGCTTCAGTGGCTGTATTAATTAAAGCTTCTCTTAAACTGCGCTGAACCATTTCTGCGCGTTCCACGACAGCCATCCATTCCTTGTCATCATTTATTTGGTCTGTTAGGGAGAAAGTTTGATCCCCATCGAGATTTTGTGCCCATTCACGGCCTTCTAAATTTGCGGCAAGTCTCTTTTTATAGTAAATAAGATGATTAACATTTTCCCAAATTGATTTTGCTGTGTCTCCCGCTGGTCTCCACCTGGCCTGTTCTGCCGTGAGTCCTTCTATTGCAGGTTTGAATGGTGCATACCAGCTCTCATTATCGTATGTAGTATCGAGCATTCTTAAAAGCAAGTCAGTTCGATTCATTCATATCCACTCCTTAAAAATTGGCATCAACTAAAGAGTACTTCAACAAAATGGCAGAAACTCCTTTTTAAACTAACCCCCTCTGCTTGTTTATTAGTCAAAAGCCGCCTAGTTCGGCAGCTGACGCACCCGATAGCTCATAGCAAATAAAATACAACTCGCTATTTTTCCCAAAGCTCGATCAGCCGGCCTTCAGGGTCTTCAATCCAAATAAACTTCCCAAACTCACCTACCTCTTTTTCCTTAGCAAGAGGTACACCAATTTGTTCAAGATGATTTATAGTCTCGTCTAGATCATGTACTTGAAAATTCAGCATCACTTGTTGTTCTGTTGGAAAATAGCTGTCATTTTCGGCAAAGAAAGAAAAGATGGTTTCATTCCCTAATTGGGGTTTAACCACAGTCCCATTCCAATTTTCTATTTCAATCTTCAGTACTTCACTATACCATTTTTTTACAAAATCAAGATTCTTAGTCCTCCAAAATATTCCGCCAAAACCTTTTATCATCGTAACTAACTCCTGACTTTCTTTAATTTTTAGTTTTTCGATTACATTAAATATACGAGATTTAATGTTAATTCCCTTCTTCAACTATACTGCCCCTTTAGTCGAATAAAAAAAAGCTCCTAATCCTAGCCACTATTGAGCCCTATATTTTAAAGTGCAGTTCTTTACAAACTTCAGTATCTCTATAAAAAAAGGAACTGCTGCACCCAGTTCCTTTGGTATACTCCTCCAATGACCAGTTAAACCCAGTCTGCACTTTCATCAGCAAGTCTTTGTAAATCATTCATAAAAACACCAGCATGATAGCCATCACAAACAGCATGATGCATTTGTAAAGAGACAGGCAGGAAGAATTCATCATTTACTTGTGAATACTTCCCTCCGGTTATTATGGGTAAGAGAAAATCCCCGCCATTATTTATATTTAAATTAAATGCGGTAAAAGAACTCCAAGGAATCATAGAGATCGGAATATTATTATCTGGTATAGGTGTTTTTGGAAATAATCTCTCCGTACCATTGTAGTTTTCTACATCATTTTCATATTGAGAATGAAACTCAGAAAAAATAAATAAGTTTGGTGACCAGATGCCAGAAAATGTGTGCGTCTTCTTATCAAAAATTGTATAGAGAGGGCATATCTCTGTCCAATAACCTAAATTACCTTCTGAGTTAAAACTTATTCTAAATTCTCTGTGGGAGTTAACTATTTTTGTAACCATAAAAATAAACGCAGGATATAACTTATAATTCTTTTTCTTTAAGTTCTTCATCAGAATAGTAATATTCATTTCATTCGTTATACTGAATGTTGTCTGCTGCTGTAAATAGTGCTCAAAATATTCTTTTCGATCCCAATTGTCACGATTAATAATGTTAAATTTCATATTCAACGCCTCCTAATATAATTAAATTTATCTTAGGAGGCTATTTTCACTGCTTTTTTCATGACAGTCATCCTTTTTAATAAAAAATTTCTTTAAATTATCAAGTTCCACTAACCAGCCCCTCAGTTCAAAAAGCAATAAGGCATTCTACAGAATGGCCCCTTCAGATATTAAAACTCATTAATGTTTGAAATGACACCTTTTAATATTTCAATAGATTTTATTGGTTCTTCATCAAGCTCTAAACTGTGATTTCCACCATCAATCACTTTTAATATAAGATTTTGATTCTTTTTCAATTTTTCAAAGCGCTCCTCAATGAAACAACTATCCTGATCTCCAATCATACAAAGTCCCTTATGATCACTATTAACCAATGCGTTAAATACATCATCTCTTTGCAGCAATGGCGTCAGCCATACTGCTTTCGCACCTTTATACATTGCATTATTAAGCAGATGACTTAAAGCTATTGTTCCTATTGATTTAGCCACTACATAATAATTTCTGTATTTTTTGTTCTTAATGGCGTTGTCGATTGCATGTTGTACATCTCGTGTGAAATCCACTTCACTTAGAACAGACATTTCCTCCCTGCTAAATGTATAGTTAATGTGTAATACATCAAAACCTTTCGTGTAAAATAGCCCTGTTGTAAAGTGCAGCAGCGGAGCTTTTGTTGTGTAGCCAGCCCCGGGCAAGACAATAACTAAACTGTTTGCTTCTTCCTTTTGTTCTATCAATCTAAAAGGAATACTTTTTGAACCAGCAATTTTATGAGCAGGCACCGTTTTCTCACTTCCTTAGTCTGTCATATTGTCTTATCAACCTACAACTCTTAAAATGTTGAAAAATTTGCAGATATAAACTGATTCCCCTTAAATGGCCCTATACACAAAAAGACGCGTTACTCGAAAAGAACCCGAGTGCGATAATCAGATATAAAACTTTATTTACCTTCCGGAATGAAGTTATGCAAAAAACTAATTTGACGTGCTGATATCGTAAAGATAAAAAACATAATCATTAGATACACTTGAGTAACCCTGTTGACGAATCATTGCCGTAAGATTTCCGCGGTGATATGTGCCATGGTTAACAACATGCTGAATCAATTCAGAAAAATGAGTATCCAAACGCCCAAATTTAGGATGCTCTGGGGAAATCTCTTTATCCAAATCGCTAACATTGTTAAGAAGCTTTTGATATTCCTCTGACAAGCTTTGAAACAGTTTTTCCATTTCTTCAAGACTCTTATCCTTTGTCTTTTCTTGAGCAATGGCGATAGAAGCTTGAATCTCTTCCATACTATTCTCCTGCATTACACCGAGCCATATTGTATCTGTCGTATAAATATGAACAAGTGCCTTCGCAATCGAGGAAAAAACACTTTGTATTTCCCGATCATAAATGTCCTTGGGCAATTCTTTCAATCGCTCGAAAAACTTTTTATTCGCCCAAACGTGATAATCATACAGTTTTAACGCATGATGTTTTCCCATCAAGGACTTCCTCCCTTTTAGTTAAATTTTTCCTTCCTAAATACTTCGGTCTTCAATGTAAAAAGCCCTGCTAGATTGCTGAAGACCATTGCAACGCTTTTTTGAGCAAAAGCACCCGTTAGATTAAGCGTAGTTACTGCACAAATTTTCATCTATAAAGTATATAGACGCAATAGTTTGATATGAAAGTATGTTTATATAACCAATGGCGTTCTAAATGAACACGGATGAGGCTGGTCCAATAGCGGAGATTTCGGATAGTTTTTTCTAAGTTTTTTTGAACTCTTATTCATTTATGATGCAGTTAAAGCAGCTGAATTTTTAATTCCCTGAGCACATTGAATTGCTCGGTACCCCATTTTATCCAACCTTCTTATAAATCTCACCTATTCCCAGTGGTGTTTATAAATTGAGACGATTAAATAATATTGAATGTGACAAAATAGGCAGAAAAAACAAATGGCATAATATTTTTTCCCTCCTTCCTGAAATTGAATTTATGTCGCTTTGAATCCTCCTTTATTTGCATTTTCCAAGTAAATCCTCATCAAATTATTGAACAACTGTTGTTTTATTAACTATTGTTGTTTATTATTATAATGTTGTTTATCCTAATTATGTTGTTTATCTTAACAAAGGTTCAGAATTAAGTTCGCTTGATGTATGCATTTGTAATGCAAAAGAACAATTGATTAAGTTTTTTTGTCAAAGGAGGCGAGATTGGATGGAGACAAGGACAGACAGACGGATCCTTAGAACGAAGAAGGCCATTAATAAGGCGTTTCTTGAGTTGTTTGAGGAGAAAGAGTTTGATCGAATCACCATTAATGACATTACGGAGCGGGCGGATGTAAACCGGGGGACTTTTTATCTGCATTATACGGATAAATACGCTCTGCTGGCTCAATGCATTGATGATCATTTAAGCGGAATGTTTAACTCTCCTGGTTTTTCTAAGTTCATGGAGAAGGATGTGGAGGAAGCGGAAACGATAGAGGGGCTGAGGACTTTGTTCCTTTATGTGGAGGAGAATTTCTCTTTATTCTTTTCTTTGCTATCCAACAGAAGAACTTCAACATTTCGTGAACGGATGCTGTTAGTTATTACGTCTTTAATTCAGGATAAGATTGATATGGATGGGGTAAACCAGAACATGGATAAAACGTTAATTGTTGATTTTATGGCGCTGGCTTTTGTTGGGACTGTGGAGAATTGGATAATTAACGGGATGCCGCAGCCTCCACAGCTGATGGCAGAGCAGATGTGGGTATTATTAAAGCGGAATGGAATTAAATAAACGGAAGGCTGTCCGTTTAGGCAATAATCAGCGTTAGGAAGTTTATTCTGCTGCTTTTTGGATTATATAAGAATATTGTAATGGGCGGAAATCACAACAATTTCTCGATTTTTCGAATGTATTTATCTGCTTCTTTTATGCATCATAATTTATATAAAGTGACCCCTAATTATGATAGATGTTGTGCAATCCTCTTTTTTTATAATCCTGACTTAAGAATTTAGCTAGAAGGGGGAATTATCCGTGAAACTATATCAAATAAGAAAAGGACAGCTTGTATATTATAACAATGAGCTGCATCGGATATACGGTGTTAAACAGATGTATAAGCAATCCGTTCATGCAATAAGATTGAGGGATTTAACACAGATTTTAACGACAGCAGCGAGTGTAGAAAAATACAAACCAAATGAACATGACAGCTTTGTATTCAATCGGAATGTCTATACGCTGAGCAAAAGGAATGCTGAGGAAGGCGATCATATAATAATTCACAATCCGAAGCCTGATCCCCTTGATACATACTCTTTGAATGAAATCGATGTGGTGGAATCGTCAGATAAAAACGGAGTTACTACGAGTAATTCTCACGGACTCAAGCATTACGAATACATGGTAATGGAACCTGGCCGTGCTGATGCCAGCAATCCTATCGATTATCAGAGTATGGAAAATGTGACTGCGGAGAACTTAGATGACAGTGCGCTCGGACCTGTCATTACTACCAGCAGTGAGCAACTGCCAAGAGTAGGCAGCATTTATCGAAAGAAAGACGACAATGAGTTATTGGAAGCGATGGTAATCGCAATCAAGGGCCAGACCATATATCTTGGGGGCGGTTTAGAAGTTCCGCTGCATGAGTTAACGGACTCAGATATATGGGAGGTTATTTATCATCTCCTCGATATGTAATTAACCGGACAAGCTAAGATACTAGGAGGATTCTATGGGCAGTAAAAAACAAACTGGTAATACTGTTTTTATCATTTCTATATTAATTACACTAATCTTTATTATTTGGGGCGTCTTTTTTAAAAATAGTCTCACCAATGTCACTGATATCATCTACAAGGGTGCAATCGATTACCTTGGATGGGTTTATCTTGGCGCGGCACTATTCTTTGTAATCTTCTCCGTTTATATACTCTTCTCTAAATACGGCAGTATTCGCCTGGGTAAGGAAACAGACAAGCCTGATTTCAACACCGGCTCCTGGCTTGCTATGCTGTTTGGAGCTGGAATGGGAGTTGGGATCGTTTACTGGAGTGTTGCTGAACCAGTAACCCATTACGTAAAACCTCCCTACGGGGAAGGGTTCACAGCCGAGGCTGCCAATACCGCTATGAAATATACATTCTTCCATTGGGGTCTGGATCCCTGGGCGATCTACACTGTAATTGGATTGGCACTTGCCTTTTTCCAATACAAGAAAAAGCTTCCGGCAGCAATAAGTTCTGCATTCTATCCAGTATTAGGTGACCGCATTTACGGACCGATCGGAAAAACGATAGATATTCTGTCAATTTTCGCAACGGTCTTCGGTATTGCGACATCTTTGGGCCTTGGTGCCATGCAGGTAACAGCGGGAATGCATCACATCTTCGGCGTTCCGAATCATCTATTCGTCCAGCTGATTGTTATTGCCGTTGCAACCGTCATTTTTATCATTTCAATTAATACAGGGTTGGATAAAGGAATTCAATACTTATCAAATGGCGCTATGATCCTATCCTTTTTGATTATGCTGCTGATTTTGATTGTCGGCCCTACCTTGACTATTGTGAAAGTCTTCTTTAATACGACTGGTCTTTATCTTAGTGATTTCCTGCATTTAAGCTTTAGACTGGCACCATTTTCCGAAGGAGACAGCTGGATCGCCTCCTGGACGTTATTCTACTGGGCATGGTGGATTGCCTGGGCTCCATTCGTAGGTATGTTTATCGCGCGCGTTTCAAGAGGACGAACAGTCAGGGAGTTTGTTATTGGGGTGTTGATTGTTCCAACTCTAGGAACATGTTTATGGATGTCCATTTTTGGCGGTTCTGCGCTGGATCTCGTTCAAGGAAACCGTGACCTGGCAACATCAATCGCAAATAATGTAGACTTGTCTATCTTTACATTCTTTGATCAGCTTCCACTAGGTTTTCTGTTAAGTATCATCGGTTTTACCGTTGTAGCCATTTACTATATAACAGTTGCCGATACTGCAACCTTTGTGTTAGGAATGCTAAGTGAAGGCGGCACATTAAATCCTTCCAACAAGATTAAAGTAACATGGGGCATTATTCAATCTGCTGTAGCTGCAGTATTGCTATTCGCTGGCGGTCTGAACGTCCTGCAATCTGCCTCTCTCGCAGCAGCACTGCCATTTGCGATTATCTTGATTTTGATGTGCTTTTCCCTGCACAAAGGTCTCAAGAATGAGTATGAGGCAGAGAATAGCCATAAGTGAAACGGCACATTGTTAAAGGTAACTGACTAATCTTCCTGACTTCTTTTACAGGTCAGGAAGTTTTTTTATTTATTAGAAAATTCAGGCTTGTTGCCGCTGCCTGAGCAGCAGCTGACCTTGAACGTAAGCACCCGTTAGCTGAAGAAGGAATCTTTACCCCGAAAACTAATTCTTGGGCAGTTGGATGCCGCGCCAGCCGCTTACATCACATTGGCCATATTCATTATCACCCACAGCGACCACCGTTCCGTCCGATTTTAGCCCGACGGTATGGGCACAACCCGCTGCAATCGCCACAATATCGCGCCAATCACTTACATTGCATTGGCCATACTCATTCCAACCCACCGCCGCCATAGTACCGTCAGATTTAAGGCCGAGGGTATGATTACTACCCGCCGCTATCGCCACAATATCGCCCCAGCCGCTTACATCGCATTGGTCATTTTTATTCAAGCCCACTGCCGTCACCGTTCCGTCCGATTTAAGACCGAGGGTATGAAGATAACCCGCCGCGACCGCCACAATATCGCCCCAGCCTCTTACATCGCATTGGCGATACCGATTATTACCCGCAGCCGTCACCGTTCCGTCCAATTTAAGACCGAGGGTATGCCAGTCACCCGCCGCGACCGCTATAATATCATGCCAGCCGCTTAGCTTGAACTCAACCCCATGATTCCGGCCCACTGCCATCACCGTGCCATCCGATTTAAGCCCAATGGTACGACGCCAGCCTGCCGTAACCGCTACAATATTACTCCAGTCATTTACATCGCATTGGTTATGCTTATTCCAGCCCACAGCCGCCACAGTACCGTCAGATTTAAGACCGATTGTATGAGCATTACCCGTGTTCGCTGCCATATGAACATTACCAGCCGCAACCGCCACAATATTGCGCCAGCCGCTTACATCACATTGGCCATATTTATTATCCCCCACTGCCGTCACCGTTCCTTCCGATTTAAGCCCAACGGTATGACGACGACCCGCCGCTATGGTATTTTTAGGCCACCGTTTCACCTTTAACACCGCTTCTTCCGGTAACATATAATCCATGCTTTACCTCCTCGAAACAAGACCTATTTTATTAATGTATCACTTTTCCTGTAATACCTAACCTGCCCCGTTACTTTAATAAAAAATAGATGCCTCATTGCAGCCTTAGTCACTCTCGCACCTTTTACTTCAGGGAATTTTACTTTTCTTGCAGAACAAACACTCAGCACATATTATTCAAGTAACACAGCCTCATCCCCAACACTTACCTCACCACATCGTTCAACTTTTGCCCAAACACCAAATGTTGCAGCATGATTAGTTACCAAGGTATTCAATATTCCAGCATCCTGTTTTAGTTCCTCCTGAGGATTGTTGACCATAATGCACCTTTGAAGTGGGGCAACAATTTTCAGGGTAACACTTTCTCCTACTTGAATTAGTCGATCCACCCATTCATCCTCAAGATATCCTGTTGCTTCTGTTTCAATTAACATGTTTGCTCGAAATCGGCGAGGGTCTGCTATTTCTCCTAAATCCTTACTTAACATGTTTAACGCAGAGGTTGTGATGATACTTATTGGCCCTTCATCGAAATGTGATATTGATTCTTCCTTTGCCAATGATACTGGAAACCCTAACAACTCACTTAATGCTTTGTTTATCCCTTCCTGATCACCTCGATATTCTGTTCCATCGGGCATAGTTACTAGAGGAGTGTCCCCCTCATATCTTGCTTTATAGTTAAATAAACCTTCCATCTGTTGAAAGCGCCGTGTAGTCTTACCACTGCCAAATTTTCCATTCTCATTTTTTATTGCCCATAAGCGGTCTCCAAGTATGCCTCGACTATCAACTAGGGCAGAGGATAAAGACTCCCCCAAAATTGATTTCACAGGAAACCTATTGATTTCTTTGACTCTTCCTATACGTTCTTTCTTTTGATCCAAAGTTTATCCCCCTGTAATTAATCTGAAATGCACGTTAGTACAATTAACTCCCTGCATTTTATTACGTATCTCTTTAAACTATTCCTTTTCCTTCTTCAACTATCCTGCTGTTTGTTCAATAAGAAGATATTGAACAAAAAAGGCATTAATCCTTCCTGGATCAACGCACCCGTTAGCTTAAGCACACTTCTTCACAAACTATATTTTTAAACCAAAAGAAGTTGTCTATGGTAGATCAAATTAACTTTAATAATCTAAATTCCATAAATTAATTGCCCCTTTACCCGATCCTTGGGTTAAAATGTAACCAAATCATAAAGGCTCTTTAATAAAAATTGTTACTGGAATGCTAAAAGAAGAAAAGTTCTCTTAATACTCAATTACAATCTCTCCTTCTCCCTTTGGAACTTCGAATCCATTTAGGAAAGCAGTTAATATTTCCTCTGTTATTGGGAAGGCAGCATTTGCATCAAACCGGTTACTTCTTATCTTTAGACGATCACGCAAATCATTATGATTCACTTTCAAATAAATAAGACACCATTTACCTCCAGCAGCTTCAACTAGCTGCTTATATTCAATCCTTTCAGACTTTCTCCAAAAACTAGAGTCAACCACTACTTGTTTCTTATTAAGGATTAACTTTACTAGTTTATCACGCAATCTTAAATGAGCTTTTTCCAAATACTCTCTATACTTTTCAATCGGATAATCAATTCCGTATCGACCATTAGCAGACCAGACTTCTTCATCTATAGAAAGACGTACAAAACCCGCCTTTTCTAACTTTTGAGAGAAAGTCGTTTTTCCAGAACCGGCTATCCCGCACATCATTACTACTAAAGGGGTAAAGTCATCTCTCTCACGATAAAGGTAATCTAAAGCGGATTTTTCAAACACCTATAGTCCCCCTTTTAATAAAATTTTTTTAGATATTCTGTGCTTTATTATAATATTCCTTCTTTCACTAACCTGCCCCTTTACTTCAATAAGAAAGGAAAAGGTAATATTCCTTCTTAGATCAATACCTTTTCTTGCTCCATATTCAATCCGTTCGAAAAAACTCACCTCACTTAGATTTGAAGACCTATTCACACTCAATACCGAGCATCACCTTGAATTTCTTAGGAAAATCTAATTAAAAGGAGGGATTGACGTGCCAATAAAAATATTTCTATTTATGATGCTTTTCATATTTCAGTTCATTTCTGTGACGAAGGCAGAAGTTCCATTGAAGGCTGCGTTTGTTCGTGACCACCAGTTATGGATGAAAGAGGGAGATTATGAAATACAACTTACCAAAGATAAATATGTCTATTCACCGAAGTGGTCCTATGATGGCAGATTTATTGCGTACATCGACGGTGATGAGCAGGGAGAAAAGTTTAACTTGTGGATGTATGATACAGAGAAGAAAGAAAGCTATGAACCTTACCATAGTATTGAGACACATTCTTTTACTTGGTCCCCTGTTTCAAATGAACTGGCTTATTTATCTGGATGGGTATTAAATGTTACAAAAATGAAGGATGGCAGGCCTTATGGATTTCAAAATGTGTCGTTAGGTGTTAGTGGCTTTGAGTGGTATCCAAACGGGAAAGAGTTTATTGTTTCTGCTAGCTCAAACCGCCTTCCCACAGGCTGGGAGCCGATTAAGTTGTATCGTATACCAAAGGATATGAATCTTAACGAGAAAAAAGCGAAACTATTGTACTCAATTCCAATCGATGAAAATGATATATTTGCCGTTACTGTTGGTGACTTTAAGTGGAGTCATGACGGCAAATGGGTCAGCTTTCTCGGCACCCCTACACCTTCTTGGGCAATGGACAGTAATCCTTTATGTGTCTTATCTTTTGATGGAAAAGTGTTTCAGGACATCGGTAGGATGTTAGGATTTAGTGACTGGTTTAAGTGGGCACCACACGGCAACCAATTAGCTTATATTTCAGGAGAAGGACGGTTTTTTGTTGAAAATAAAATTACTAAAATTGCTGAAATAAAGGCATCCACCAAGCAGGTAGAGTATACACCGAAAGGATATGCAGACTTAGATTTGGAGTGGATGTCACCATCCAAAGTAATCGTCGCACGGTCACAGGAAAACAAAGCGTGGAAAGAGGGTCCAGTTCCCACAATGTTCACCTCTCTATTTGAGATAGATTTAGACTCAGGCACTCAGAATCAAATCACATTTCCAAAAGAAAATGAGTTAGATATAGATCCTCAGGTCGTTGGATCTTATCTCATATGGGTACGCAGACAAGATGAAACGCAGAAAGGTAATGTATTGATAAGGCATGAAAAGCAGAATGAAGCGAGAATTTGGATAGAAGATGTAGATTTTTCGCCTGTTATATTTAAAAAGTAACCAATGAGGAGAAAAAAACTTATAGCGTAATTAGCTCCAATACAGATAAAAATGTAAAAGAACAGCTAAAGCCCAGAATATATCACCAGAATTACAGGCAGTCCGTTTTGGACTGCTTTTCCTATTTTTTATTCCAAAAATGTATTA
This sequence comes from Cytobacillus sp. NJ13, assembly GCA_030348385.1. Classification (NCBI taxonomy): domain Bacteria; kingdom Bacillati; phylum Bacillota; class Bacilli; order Caryophanales; family Bacillaceae; genus Cytobacillus; species Cytobacillus sp. NJ13. Next base: position 2,839,566 of record JAUCFP010000006.1, read on the forward strand.
CTTACAAGCGCTTAATCGCCCTCCTTCTTCAACTAGCCTGCCCCAGTAACACAATAAAAAAAAGCTGCCTGATTAGCAGCTGTTCTTGAACATAAGTTGGAATAATTAATAGGAATGAAATTGAAGCCACTTATGTGTTGGCTGGTGCATTTCTAATGTATAACAAAGCCATTGTTTCTGCTCATTACCGAGATAATCCTTTATTGTCATAAAGTCTTGATGGTCTTTTTCCCTTGTGCTTTTCGCTTTATATAAAAGTACTATTTCTGGATCTAGAAAGGGGATTCCGGTTTCAGAATAACTCAAAATTGAATTAATTGGGTATGAAATCCAATCTCCCATCCGCCAGCAATGAACCACATTTATTAAATCCTTTCATTTATAATTCTCTGGATCTGTCCCTGCCAGGAGAAATATGTTTTTCCCCTTTTTCATAAAGCAGTAGAAACTTTTTTATAAAGTTGAGACGGGGGACAATGTAAGAAACGATTATTGCCGAAACAATGCTTATTAGTGCTCCAGCCAAGACATCTGCAGGATAGTGGACCCCCACCCATATACGGGATACGCCAACCAAAAGGGCAATAATGATCCAAAGGTATCCCCATCTTTTTTGATAGATGAAAAAAGTCGTACAAAATGCAAAGAATAAAATGGTATGGTCACTTGGAAAGGAATTATCTACTGCTTTCTCTATTAATTTGTTTACATTAGACAATTCTGCAAATGGCTGATTATTTGAATGTAACTTTCCAGCAATTTTACCGATAATCTCAGCCATAATAAAGGCTAAAGCAGCCGAGATGATCATAAACCTGTTTTCTTTTCTCCTGGTAAACCAGAAAATTAAAGCCATTAAACCAAGGACAAATACCATATACTCAGCTAAAAATATGAATGTATGGTTTAAATATGTATGTTCTTTACCAAAATCATTAATGATCCTAAACAGTTCCACGTTCATTTGGGATAAATCCATCATTTATACTTCCTTCCTGTTTTATCACTATGAAAGAAGTATAGTCAATCATTTATTAGTTAAAAATCGATTTACCTTACATGAATCTAACAATTATGTAATATGAACGCAGCTGCTGAAATCAGAAGCTGAACCGGTTGAATAAATATTCATATGCAACAAACAATATAAGTAATTAAGCTAAAAAATCAGGAGGGATCACATGCTAAATTTATGGGAAACAGTTATGGATACCATGAAATCGATGACAGATCAAGATGAAGATCAACCTCTTCATGTAGGAGAAGTGATGGCATGCTGGATTTACTTAGCAGGCCTTGAATTAGCAAAAGTTTCTGTTCAAGCAGGTATAAATACCACGGCGGATAATGAACTAAAAGCAATACTTGAAGAAGACATGAAACTAGGGAACAGTCAGAGGGAACGACTTCATGATTTTATGATTAAGGAAGGAATTACTTTGCCTTCTGCCCCTGAAGATATGCCAAAATCAGACCCTAACAGTGTTCCTCTCGGTGTTAAATTAACGGATGATGTAATTGCAAACGAATTATCTTTAAAAATTATTAGCTTAATTATGCGTGCTGCCAGTGCTGCTTCAGAATCAATTCGTACTGATGTAGGTATATTGTTTATTCAGTTTCAAGCAGAAAAATTAGCTTACGCGACTAGATTAAAACATTTAATGCGTAAGCGCGGATGGATTCAAGTCCCACCTTTTTACGTCCCACCCGGTTCTCAACAACCGTTAGGCTAAAAATTCTATAATGCTATCTGTGTGAGTGATAAAGGTGAAAATTAGGCAGAGCAAAAACAATCAAATGTAATTTTAGGTTTACATAAACACAACTATAAAACGCCAAACCCATATGAATCGGGGATTGGCGTTTATATTTTTTTCATTTTATGCAGTTTTTTAAAAACCATTGATGGAAAAAAGCTGCCTGATTAGCAGCTGATCTTGAATATAAGCATCAGTTACATTAAGTACAATCCTTCAAAAACTCTTCAAACCAACTAAAATCATTTAATTGTAAAACTCCATATGTGTTTTTTCCTTTTTGTAATAATCTAGTCTGTCTTGTAAAGTACCTGTATGAAATTCAAACTTATGCCCATCTGGATCAGTAAAGTAAATAGACTTTTTATCTTTTTCGTCTCTTGGACGACCTGACAGGATGTTTACCTTCAATTTTTTTAGTTTACGGTACATATTATCAAATTCCGCTTCTTCTATTGAAAAAGCTATATGTGTATATGATTGGCAAATTTCAGTACGAGGAATATCCTTTTCTTCATTAAGGGCAAGCCATATACCGTTTAAATCAAAATATGCAGTACTTCTTCCCTTAACTAACAACATTGCATCAAAAACATTTTTATAAAACTCAATAGAAGCTTCTAAATTGGAAACTGAAAATAAAAAATGATTAATGCCTTTTATTGACACCAAATCACCCCAAACTAAGTTTTTTTATATAGTCATTATACAAAATCTTATTGAAGTATTCTGCCCCATTTGCCCAATAGTGACTTTAACAAAAGAAGCAATATTCCCTCCTGGATTAATGCCCTTTTAGTTGCAAAAGCAGGCCTGTGTTAATCAACTTATATGAATGTCTGTTCCATACTGAGCTAATTGCAGTTTCCTTGCCACAGATTGGGACGCTAAGTTGTCCTTAGAAGTGCTATATAGAGCAATTCGTCCTTGTATTTGTACTTCTGCAGCCCAGGCCTTTGCAACATCTGCACCGTATGCTCTTCCACGATAGTCTTCATGTGTAAATACACTTGCTTCGTCGGCTTTGGAAGTCTGCCTTGCACTACAGCAAATTGAAACTGGTCTATTGTCTTCAATTATTACAAAACAGGGTTGCTTATACTCAAAATCTTCATATGTATATGGAAAATGAGGCATTAAAATTTCTTTGTTTTCATGAGTTATTTTAATTGCTCTTGAATAAGTCCTGTCCCTTACATCAGGGAATACATACGCTGGCCCAGTCCATACATTATTTAAAAGGTGGTCCATGCTTAATACCTTTATAATTTTTTCTATGTGAGCACCAGGGTTAGTTCCTATAACTTGGTCTAACTTCTCTACAATACTCTTATCGAGGGAGTTTGAATACCTTACAATACTACCCATTCTAGTGTCTCCAACGAAAATTAGTGGCGCTGAACCGTAAGGTGGCTCATTCACAACTGTCACTCGATTTTCACTATCATGTCTAAATAACACATTCACATGATGCTCCATCAATTCTAAATCAGAGATCATACTATCCCTCCACACTCATCATTTCTGTCTAATATTCAAGATTGTTTAAGTGTAATAATTCACAATGTATCTATAAAACGTTTATGAATTATCGAGACAAATTTCTTCTTTTCTACTTCGCTTTTTAAATCCAGGCTTAGAACTAAATCTCCTAGGTTATCGTCAAAAAGAAAAAGAGATGCAGAAGCAACCCATTGTATAAAAAAGCGCCTAGTTCTCAGTGTCTAAGAAATTTGGTTTTTAAGTAGAGATGCAACTTGATTGTTGAAAGGGAAATTCCTCTGTCTCACTTCTTCCTTTAACCTTTCTAGTGCTTTTAATGCCTCCACCTTTAATTCTTTTGAATACCCATATTTAATACTATTTACTTCAAATTCATCCTCATCAACGACTGTCCATTGGATATTCTTCTCTTGAATAAAATCTAAATCTAAATCAACAAAACTTATTTCTTTGTTATTAAATAAGGAAGGTTTTGCTACATTGCAATAAGTAGATACAACTTTTCCATCTTCAACTTCCATCGCAGCTGTGAACCATTCTTTCAAGGAAAAATACTCTAATGAGGTATTATCAATAGTAAAAACATTACTTTTGGTATGGTGAATTAACTTGCGGCCTGGTTTGCAAAGGACAAGTAAATAATCAGAGGTGTGATGAATCAATTCGCCTTCCCATTCATAGTGAAGAATATTAGGGAATTTAAGAGCTTTAATTTTTACAACATTACTCAATTTAATCATCCTAAAAGAAATTCTCCTAACTATTTCGCCTAATCATTGGAAATTTCCTTCTTAAAATAACCCGCCCCTTTAGTGCAATAAGAAAAGCCGCCTGAGTTGGCAGCCGGATCTTAAAGTAATGCACCCTTTAAGTTAAGTACAATATTTCACAATTATCCTTGGGTAAAAGCTATACGGGAACACTCACTATGCTAAAAGTTAACTTTTTTTCCTTTAGTTTATATATTGAGCCAAAACATTAAAAAATTTAAAAAAATCCATTAGCCTTTTCTTTATCCTTTTTTAGCAGTATCCCTATAAAAGACCTTTGATTTTCACCTCTTTGCTGCTATTGGCGGTTGTTCCATCCAACCCTTCTCAATCATAATCTTAGCTGCATCTTCAACAAATGCTCCAATTTTCATAAATGATTTAGTATAAAGTAAACCTACGTCACGCCTTCCGTTTACAGCGACTGAATTTCCAAACGCTCTTATTTTCATTGAAAACATATCCATTTTATGAAATAACATTAGCTTATCGGAAAAGGGGGAAAATAAAGAAGTTGTAACTAAATCGTCAAGAAAAGTTGGTGAAGGTAAATTTTCATCATGGAGTTTTTGGATATAGCTCTCAATATTTTTAGTCGTCATGTCCCTTCCTTTTTCAAACAATTGCCGAATATTTTCATCCTTTGCTACTTGAGCAAAAGCCATAATTAGAGCTTTACTAGTTACATTATTTTCAATATTATCGTAAAAATGGGCAATTTCTAATGCATGTAAAGGTCTTACATTTCCTAAGAAACCATTTAAAAAATCCTTATTAGCAAAATCCACTTTTTCCGGAATTGGAATTAAAGGAGGTGTTATGATAAGCCCTTTATTCATTAATATTCCTTTGATTTGATCCATTAAATCCATAGTAGAATCCATACAATATCTAAAAAATTCATTTACATCTTTTCTATATACAAGAGGTATTCCTACGTTATAAATACTCATCCCTGCTTTTGCTGCATATTTCAAATAGTGAACGTAGTATTCATCTTCAAATAAACGAGGAGCATTAAGGTTTACATCCTCCTCAGTAAAACCTTTAGGAACAGGGAAGTTCTCCTTTTCAAAAATTTCTTTAGTTATTTTCAAAAATTCTTCGGTTAATTTTAATGCATTTTCTAATAATTTTTTTATATTCTTATCCTCAACGTGTTGATGATAATAGCTTAGAATGCATTTTGCCATGCTGTTTCCCATATATGTAGCCCAGAGTTTACCCATTTCTGCTGATGTCAGTTTTTCAGTAACATTTGTTTTATATGAACTTAATTTAATCGGTTTAATCGAATGCATAGGGACTCCCCCATTCATTTTTTCTTTAGTATTAACTCAACTTGCAATCATATTCTGAGCTTAATTTTTATCGATATAACCCTCAAAAATTTGTTTCACTTTTTTCAACTAACCCGGCCCTTTAGTTTAAAAAGAAAAAGGGCAGCCGCAGCACCCCATTCTTATCGCAAGGGATCTTTTAGCTCATAAGTCAAGAAATGATAAACTCTCTTATCACTCTAATGTCTGGAGGGCTTATATTCGAAGGAATTTGATGAACATTAAAAATGCGTAAATCTTTTACCTTTTGGTTATCGACTCTAATTTCTCCGTCTTTCCTTACTTGTAATAACAACCATTATTCTTATCTAAAAGGATGACACTAGCTCCTGTTACAGCAAGAGTTTTCATGCGAAAGTAAAAAAATAAAAGACAGAGAAGCTCTCTGCCTTTTAAAAGGTATTACTATAAAATTGGAAGGAACAAACTAATCTACTTTTAATTCTCCTTTTAAAGTTCCGCTGTACTGATAATTCTCGCCAATTTTCACTCTGATTGTTTCTTTTCCGGTGAATGGATCTTTTTCGTCAATCGTAACGAGGATTGGCATGGTTTCATTTTTCTTCAACTTTACGGTGCCAGTAAAGCTCGCCCACCCTTTATAGGTTTGCAGGATTCCCAGTTTGTCGAGATTAATTTGGACATTATTATCTTTATCAATAATTTGAAGTTTTGCTTTAGATTGTGTTTGATCGGCTTGCTGATCTACCATAATATTAATTTTTGGCCCCTTTTTGGCTCCTCCTTGATTTTCATTGACGAGCTGGCCTTTAACGGAAACTTTATGTGCTTCATTCAGACTGATTGGCCGGCTAGGCATGTCGTAGCTTCGTTTTAGGGCTTTACCAGCCTGTACGCCTGTTGGCTCACTGTTTTTTATCGCAAACTGCCCATTAATAATTACATGCTCGATACCTTCTGCATACTGTTTTGGATTATCGAACGTAGCTTTATCCGTTACTGTAGTGGCATCAAACACAGTAATATCAGCTATCATCCCTTCGGCAATAAACCCGCGATCAACCATGCCAATGATATTGGCAGGAAGTCCCGACATTTTTTGAACCGCTTCCTCCAGAGATAATAACCCCTCTTCTCTTACAAACTTTCCTAAAACTCGAGGCTGAGTACCATACCTTCTTGGATGTGTGCTGCTGGAAACAGTAGCTCCGCCATCAGAAGCAATTGCGGTGGTAGGATTCTTAAGTATCCGTTCGAAATCCTCCTGGTGGCCGAAGAAGTAAATGGTTCTTATGCTTCCTTCTTTTTCGAGTATTTGCATGGTCGCTTCTCCAGGTGAAACCCCTTGTTCAGCGGCAATATCCGCTAACGTCGTTTGTTTTGTTGGGAAATAGACATCACCAGCATCACTCACCCGGCTTTGAATGGTCTCATGAATTTCTTCTTCAATCTGCCCTCTCATGGCAGGATCCGCAAAGCGATTTAGCATTTCTTCATGGCCGCCATCCTGGACCCACTGCGGAACAATGGCAATCAAGCCCGTTTGGCTGGCCAAATAAGGATACTGATCAGCCGCAGCAAAAGTTCCCCGTTTATTTGCATCCTGAATCAGCTTAATCGTCTCCAAGGATTTCCCCCAGTTGCTTGGTCCCATAACCTTCATATGTGTAATAACAGGGACAATCCCTGCATTTTCGCCAATTTCAATGGTTTCAGCTGTCGCTTGGAGAACATGGCTGCTTTCATTTCTGATATGATTCGGAAAGTTTGTCCTCCATTTTTCCGCGATACTGACAACGTCAATGACTTCCTGCATTTTTGCATAATTCCCAGGGGCGTAGAATAAACCTGCAGAAATTCCCCAGGCTCCTTTTTGGAGGGCTTCTTCTATCAGTGATTGCATATCGGTTATTTCTTCTGCAGTGGCACGGCGATCGTCAAACCCTACTACTTCTTCCCAAACCGAATTAAATCCGATGTAGCTTCCAATATTGATGGCAAGCCCCTTGTCTTCTAGCTCGGACAAATAGGAAAGATCAACCGGGCCTCCTCCATCCGGACTGATCAATTCCGTCGTAACCCCTTGAGTCAGTGAGCTTTTTGCCGTTGCAAGGACTTCAGTATCCGCATGGCTGTGCATATCAATAAACCCGGGTGAAACAATTTTACCTGATACATTGATTTCTGTTTTTCCAATTGCCCCGTCCAGGTTGCCAATTGATTGGATATACCCATCGGAAATACCAACATCAGCTGTATAGCGTTTGGATCCAGTTCCATCAATAATCGTCCCATCGTGCAGGATAAGGTCAAATTCCTGTTTGGTCTTCTCCTTTGATTGTCCGGTCTGCGGGTATCCTACACATACTATTCCTACAAGCAAAACAGCGGCTGACAATAGACACAGAAAACGTTTCCTAAAACTATTCACCTTATACCCTCCCTGTAATCTTCTTTAAAACGCAATAGCCGTTTTCGCCTCCTCATCCTGAATTTTAACAATCTAACATTAACACAATTTACTAATTTTTCTAATATTTCAGATAATAATTGATATCATATAACTATTGTATCTAAGATTTACTTCCTATTATCTCCCTAATGCTTTAGTTAATTAGTCCAGGTTCTTTTCTTAAAGATCTCTGTTACTAAATTGTTGATGCATTACCAAAGAAAAAGGGCTCGTTTATTAGATTTTTTAAAATCTCTAAAAACTATTAATTAAACAAAAAACCCCTAAATTATGGGGGGTTCCTCAAATGTTCTTCTTCAATTTACCTGTCCCTTTAGTTAAACAAAAAAAAGCCACCTAGTTTGGCAGCTGATCTGAACACAGTCACCCTCAATTGTAAAATGAGGATTAATATATCCCTTTCCACCCTATGATCTGATGGAATTCTTCGTGGTTTTCTGATTCCTATTTTTTTCCCATCTTTTTGCCATAAACATTATTAATAAGTCATACATAGCAAACAACGCAGTTAAGACAATAATAGCAGTAAAACCGTATTTATGCGGAACAATAAAATAAGTAACAATAAGTGTTAACCCAAAAATTAACCAACCAATATAATGCCATTTAAAGTATGACATACCTATCCCCTCCTAGTTTCTAAATTATTACACTTTATAGGGATCTTACCTGTGCTAAACATAATAAATAGTGTAAAAAAGCCGCTTATAAACAAATTAACAATAATTTACTCCTTAAGATTAATTAGACGATTAAAACGATAAAAGGTATCATCATTGCCCCAAACTAACAAAAATTAATTTTTTCCTTCTTAAACAAACCTGCCCCGTTAGCATAATTACTAATGCTCCTAATCAATATGCTATAATTTGGAGGGAGAAATGAAGATAGAGGTGACAATCCTTGGCCATACATGTCGTACTATATCAGCCGGATATTCCGGCAAATACTGGAAATATTGCCCTTACTTGCGCTGCAACGGATACATCCTTGCATTTAATCCGGCCACTGGGCTTTTCAACAGATCCAGAAATGATAAAACGGGCAGGCTTTGATTTCTGGGAATCCGTGAACATAAAGTATTATGATTCAATGGATGACTTTTTTTCACAAAACCATGGCGAGTTTTACTATATTGAAACCTTTGGTGAACAGGCACATTCATCCTTTGATTTCAGCGATGCATCTAAGGAACATTATTTTATGTTTGGAAAAGAAACAACGGGCTTGCCAAAAGACTTACTGGAAGACAATAAAGATCACTTTTTAAGAATACCCATGAATGATAATGTCCGTTCACTCAACCTTTCGAGCACAGCTGCAATATTAGTGTATGAGGCTCTGCGGCAGCAGGGATTTCCCCAACTGAAATAAAACATCTTCCTCGCTGGGAGATGTTTTATATTTGCACTCTTATAAAAGACAAATCCCAATTCTTAAATTATGCATCTGTTTTAGACTGAATGCTGATTTTCTTTCTTGTTCCTGGCAATAAAAACAGCTAATAAATTACACCCAGCCACAATTAAACCTCCCTTTTAATAACTAATGTATGAGATTGATATTAATTCGTTTAATGTAGCATAAATCAATATCCCCTGCATCTATACTAACAATATTCCAAACACTAAAAAACAGAGGGACATCTGGGTTCCTCTGTTTTTTCCAATAAACTTATAATCCCTTTTTTAACTTCTCCTCCATCAGCTGGGCCATTTGCTTAGAATTAAGATCATTCTCTTCATAGAGTTTATGAAATATGTTTTGATAGTCTCTTTCATTACGGTTCTGGCTTAGTTTATTGGCAGCTTGGATTTCCTGTACTTTAATCTTGAATCCAACAATTCCTTTTAGCTGCTGTTCTAAAAGCTCCGGAGAAAGCTTATCCCATAAGACAGGATCCTTGCGATGCTTTTCATATTTTTGAAGCAGCATGGCCAGGCCCCTCTTTAATTCCTCTTCGCTCAGAATACTCGCTTGACCATATACATGGACAGCCTGATAGTTCCATGTCGGGACATTTTCTTCCTCATACCAGGAGGAGGAGATGTAAGCATGTGGCCCCTGGAACATAGCCAGTACATCTTCAGAGGCAGTAAATGTTCTCCATTGCGGGTTCCCATATGCCATATGGCCTGTTAAATAATAAATATCTCCTTCTTTCATTAACTGCAATGGCAGATGCGTAGCAATGGGTCTTCCTTGTTTTGCTGTGACCATCGTGCCAAACGAGTTGCTTTGAACAAACTCCCAAATTTCATCCGCATTTGTGACTTTATAGTATTTTGGAATATACATAACCATCCGCCCTTCGAAAAGATTATTTGAGAATCTTGGCCATTATAAAATCCGTTTGTTCTTCATCACCCATATAAAAGGAGTGGGCTCCCGTTTGGACAAACCCCATTTTCTTATAAAAGGCAATTGCCTTTTCATTTTTTTCCCATACACCCAGCCAGATTTTCTTTTTATTATGTTCCATCGCAGCTTCCAGGGCTTTATTGAACAGATATTTACCAAGCCCCTGTTTCTGAAATGGGCTTCTGATATAAATCCTCTCGATTTCGAGTGCTTCATCGCCCATTTCTTCAGTCTGAGCCTCATCGATATTGACCTTTAAATACCCAGCAGTCTCGCCATTAAATTCAACAAAGCAGAACTGTGAGGAAGATTGAGATAGTTCAGTTTCTAATTGCTTTAGGTTAAATGCCTTTTCCAAATAGGCTTCCATATTTTCGGGCGAATTCTGTTCTTTAAACGTCTCATTAAAGGTTTCATAACTAATTTCCTGAAGTCTGCTTAAATCTTCAAGCGTACATTTTTTCATATTAATAGTCATTATGCCACTCCTTTAATAATTTCTCTTGTTTCCCTTTTTCACATATTCCCAGTCTTTCTCCACATTTTTTCTAACTCTTTGAAGCAGCTTGAAAATGGTTTCTGCCTCTTTCTCGGAAAATCCCTCTAAGCAAATCGCATTGGAATATTCATGTTCTCTTTTTATAAAAGGAAAAGCTTTTTTCCCTTTCTGTGTTGGGAAGAGCTTCCTGATTTTCTTGTTCTGTTCATCATCTTTCTTTTCTATAAAGCCATTCATTTCAAGCTTTTTAATCGCACGGGCTGCCGTTGTCCGATCTACTTTTATCATCTCAGCTAACTTTTCCTGAATAATTCCAGGATTTTCACATATTCGCACAAGGTACAGATACTGCCCTTTTGTAAGGTCAAGCTCTTTAAATTCAATATTGCTTATGGAATCCAGAGCCCTCGCGATCATGCCAATTTCACGGAGAATTTCCAGCGTACTCAGCTCCTTAATATATTTTTTGTTGTAAATGCAATAATAATGCCATATATTTAATCTAACCTATTTTTGTTGCATTTGCAATAAAATATTCCAATGGTTCAATTGTCTTTGGAAATTTATTAACCGAAAGAGCAAACTTTCACCACAATAAACAACCTAACCACCCAAAAGCATATGCTAAAATAGATAAAGATGGGAGGTGTTTATTTGCCGGATTGGTCGTATCATCCTATTTTTAAGCCCATACTTCAAAAGCTGCCGCCTTCCTTCAGCAGGGAGTTTATCCATCGCGGAATGAGCATGATTCATCCAGCCGTATAGGGGAAGGATTAATCGAATTTCTTGGTCATTTGGAACCCTCCAGCAAGCTTGCGAAAAATGTATTTGGCGTTCATTTTTCCACTCCAGTCGGACTAAGCGGCAGGATTGATCCTCAATTATCGGGGATGAAGGCTTTTCAGAATCTGGGGTTTGGTTTTATCGAAATTGGGCCCGTTTCCATTCGAGGGTCATCAGAAGAACTATATGCAGACCCGAAACAAGAGAAGATACATAGATTAACTGACTCTTCCGTAGAGTTAACGGCTGCTAAGACACAGTTGCTTTCACTAAAGAAAAAGAAGATTCCGCTTCTTATAAACGTTGAAGGTACTTATCAAGAGGCAATCCAAATTTGTGAAGAATTGCTTCCTTTTAGCGACGGATTTATTTTGGGCAGCCATACTTTTCAATCAGCGAGTCAATTTAATAAATTTAAATACGAATTAAATAAACCTATCATCCTTTCTATTTCACAGGATGATACTCTCAGCCTGGACTATAGCCCGGACGGAATTCTTCTTACTGGCAATGATTCACTGGAAGAACTCATTCATAAGCTTGCAGCTCTCAGGAAGCTGTACAGCGAAGATTTGCCCATCATCACTACAGGCTGTGTTAAAGAGCCTTCAGATGCTATTAAACTGCTTGAAAACAGAGCTTCTTTAATCATGTTAGGTGATGAGTACATTTTCACTGGACCCGGATTGCCGAAGAGGATTTATGAGGCCTATACCAGCACATTCAACATGGAGCCTGTCGAAGCGGAGGGATGGCGCTGGTACTGGCTTTTTGGCTTAGCTATTGCCATTGCAGGGTTCATTGCCCTGTTCTTCAGCATGACTTCGGTGATCCTTCCCTATGATGAAAGATTTCTGGGGATCTTTAGGAAAGATATTATTTATTTTAACCCTGCCATTTTATACTTTATGGCTCATGACAGAATGACGCTTTCAGGAACGATGATTTCTGGGGGAATCATCTATATGCAGCTTGCCAGGCATGGAATAAGAAATGGTCTCCACTGGGCAAGAAAAGCAGTAAATATAGCAGGAACTATCGGCTTCCTGGGAATTGTCCTGTTTATTGGCTACGGTTATTTCGATTGGCTCCATGGGCTGTTTTGGCTTATTTTACTGCCCTTGTTTATTTTGGGTTATGCAAAAACAAGAGCGGCAAATGCATCCCCCGCCAGTTCAAACCTTTCCAACAGTCCGCAGTGGAAACTGAGCTTATTCGGCCAGCTTTGCTTTGTGATACTTGGGTTTTCATTAGCTATTGGCGGAATGGTCATTTCCGTCATTGGAGCTTCACATGTATTTGTACCGACGGACCTTGCTTATCTTTGTCTGACTCCGGAGGCTCTGAACGAGTTTAACGATCGGTTGATTCCTGTGATCGCACATGACCGTGCGGGATTTGGAAGTGCGCTTTTAAGTGTGGGCTTGCTCGTCTTGATGCTGGCTTTATGGGGAATCCGCGAGGGGGAAAGATGGGTGTGGTGGTCCTTCACCATTGGGGCCATTCCGGCATTCGCCGCCGGGATCTTAACTCATTTTTTTATTAACTATACGGATTTTATCCACCTGCTTCCTGCTTACTTCGCATTGCTTTTGTATGTGATTGGAGTCATCGCAACCGCCCCTTTTTTATTAAAAAAATAGTGGCTGCAAATAAAAACCGGGCGGTGCCAGAGCTGGACACTACCCGGTTTTCAGTATATTTATCACTCTTTAACAGCCGATTCTTCACCTGTCTGATTTTCATTATGGGGTTTCACTCTCTTAATAAAGAAAGCAAGTATGAGTGCGATCACCGCAATCAATGCAGAAATGAAGAAAGTGAAATTAATGCCATGCAGCATCGCTTCATTCATGATTTGCTGCTGCATGTCAGCTGCGGCTTGTGCAGATGGCTGAGCTGCACTGGCACTCATATTGGCCAGTGTGTCAGAAGCCAGTTCCTCTGCTTTTTCTTTCGTGCGGTTGTTCATGACGGTAATCAGCAGCGCGGAGCCAATGGCGCCGGATACCTGCTGCAGCGTATTATTCATAGCGGTTCCGTGCGGATTATTTATCGCCGGCAGCTGATTCAATCCATTTGTCATGACAGGCATCATGACCATTGACATCCCGAACATCCGAAAGGTATACAGCAGAACAAGGGTAGAATAGGCCGTATTCATGCCGATTCTGCTGAAGTAATAAGATGTTACAACGGTAATGGTCAGCCCAATCACCGCCAAAACTCTTGCCCCATACTTATCAAAGAGTTTCCCTGTAATGGGAGACATAATCCCCATGACAATCGCTCCCGGAAGCATCAATAGACCCGAATCCATTGGTGAAATTCCGCGGATGGTCTGTACATAGATGGGCATCAAAATCATCGCTGAAAACATGGCGACAGCTATCACAATTGAAATGGCCGATGAGAGGGCAAACATCGGATATTTGTAGATGCGAAACTCAAGCATAGGATCATCCATTCGAAGCTGACGGACTATAAAGGTAACTAAAGCAAGTGCCCCAATCGCAATCGTGCCGTACACGAGGGGACTAACCCATCCTTTTTCCCCTGCTGAACTAAAGCCATAAAGCAGCCCGCCAAATCCGATGCTTGATAATACCAGCGAGATGAAATCAAGCTTAATCGCTCTCTGCGGTGTGATATCTTTTAATTTAATGACTGCAAAAACTACGGTTATCAGGGCAATTGGCAGAACAAGGTCAAATAACATTCTCCAGCTGTAATGTTCAATCAGCCATCCTGAAAGAGTCGGCCCAATCGCTGGAGCCGTAATCATGACAAGACCAAACATCCCCATTGCTGCCCCTCTTTTTTCAACCGGAAATGCGGTAAGCATGACATTCATTAATAACGGCATCATAATCGCGGATCCTGAAGCCTGAATCATCCGAGCTCCTAATAACACACCAAATGCAGGCGCAATACTGGCCAGGAATGTTCCCAAAGTAAATAATGCCATGGCTGTAATAAATAACTTTTTATCAGAAAATCGCTGAATGAAGAACGCACTCGCCGGGATTAAAATCCCGTTAATAAGCATATAGCCTGTAGACAGCCATTGTACGGCAGTTGCATTCACATCGAACTCTTCCATAATGGATGGGAGGGCAACGTTCAGCAATGTTTCATTCAATATCGCAACAAAAGCCCCGATAAATAAAATGGCGATCATGCCATATGGCGGTTTGTTTTGAACCTCATTGGTTTCCTGCGACATATAGAATCAATCCTTCTTTCTATGTTAAATATAGATTTGTTTATCGGATACACCCAACCGGGTCAGACCTGAATGAAGCCTTCCCGCAAAACGTTTTGCAAAAACGGGCTCGGTGCCCCTGCGCTGTAAAGCTGCAAATCATGCATAGCTCTGGTGCAGGCGGTGTAGAAAACTCGGCGCAGGCTTTCATCACCATAGACATACTCGGACGCATCATAAATGATGACAGCATCAAATTCGATGCCCTTGGACAAATACGACGGTACGACCACCACTCCTTGTTCATATTCAGTCGAGTTGCTTTTCAAGAGTTTAATTCCATCGATGCCGGACAAGGCCTCATATGCACGTAAACTTTCTTCAGCCGATTTGCATATGATCGCAATACTTTTAAACCCTTGGCTTCGTAAATCCGCGACTTTAGAGGCGATGCAGCTGTGCAGCTCCACGTGACCGGCTACTTGTTTCAGCTCGGGCCGCTTGCCGCTGCGATCAAAAGGGATGATCCTTTCGCCGTTTGGTACAAGTCTTCGTGTGAATTCTATGATCGGCTTTGTGGAGCGGTAGCTTCGTGCTATATTAATCACTTCTGTTTCATCCGGTCCGTATAGGCTGACAAGCGGATGAAAATCAGCCATTTCGCTGGCATGGGCAAATATCGCCTGATTAAAGTCGCCGAGCACCGTCATCTTGGACGCAGGAAACAGACGTTTTAGAAACTCAAATTGAAAAGGCGAGTAATCCTGTGCCTCATCAACGACGATGTGTTTAATCGAACTGTTCGTCTGGAATCCTTGAATCTGCTCCTTCAGATATAAAAACGGGGTAGCATCTTCATAAAGCAGGTGATCTCTATCCAGCATTTCAAGCGTCATCCGGCAAATTTCTGTCCATTCCGCTGGAGTCTCCCCTTCTATCCACTGTTTGATCTGGATGGGATCAGCAAAAACCTGCGTGTATATCCCCTTAAAATCAACAAAACGCAACGCCCGGATTCGTTTTCGCAGCGGCTTCAGCTTTTGCCGGACAATCAACCGGGCTAACGCTTCAGGCTCGATTTCATAATCATGAATCGAATCTCCTTTAAAGCCTCGTTTTTTCGCGAGATAGGCATGTGCCTTATGATATTCCTCATTGCTGAGCAGCTCGATTTCCTCCTGTACCCACGGCTTATTCCGTTCAGCCTTTTCAGCTTCTTTGATTAGCTTAATGAGCCAATCCATCAGCTTTTCAAGTCTGTTATGAAAACGTAGTGAAGTGTCACTGCTATAAAACCTCTCTGCCATTTGCTGCGCGGAAACAATCGGCTTTCCTCTGAAGATTATGTCCTTAAATAGCATTCCAGATAACTCCAGCGACTTCAGGTATGCATGGATCGCCTCAAAAAAGCGGGCCGATGCTTTGAATTGAATGCCCGCAACCCTTGCCCTGCAGGAAGGGGTATTGGATGCTGTTAACACATATTCCAGCTGCCCGTATGGATTTTCAACTTCAAACTCTTTACTCAGCCGATGGTCCAAATATTCCTGGAATGTGACCTGCTGCATATTCTCTTCACCGAGTTCCGGCAGCACATTGGACACGTAACTGTTAAACATTGAATTAGGCGAAAACAAAATAATTTGCTCCGCATTTAGATTATCCCGATCTTTGTACAGCAAATAAGCAATCCGCTGCAGGGCAGCCGATGTCTTGCCGCTGCCAGCCGCACCGTGAACAATGAGCAGCCTTCCGCGATCATGACGGATGATCCGGTTTTGATCCTGTTGAATGGTAGCTACTATATTGTGCATATGTTTATCAGTACCCTTGCCCAGAGCCTCCTGCAGGATCTCATCGCCAATGGTGAGACTTGTATCGAACATGGACTGAAGAACGCCGCCGCGGATAAGATATTGCCACTTCTTCTCCAATGTGCCCTGGATAGTGCCTCCGGGTGTTTCATACTTAGCGGGACCGGGCTGGTAATCGTAGTAGACACTCGAGATCGGTGCCCTCCAATCGTAAATAAGGAAATTTTCACCGCTGGCATCCCTCAGCGAGCTGATGCCAATATAGATTTGTTCCTGATTTGATGAGCCCTCTTCCATAAAATCAATCCGGCCGAAGTAGGGAACCTCCTCCATCCTGCGCAGCGTGGACAAGCGCTTGGATGCATGTCTATGAGTGCTTTGGCTGACCGAAAGAGCTTGAGCCTCCTGCCTCAACCCGATAATGGTCTCCAGGTAATCATCGAAGGTATCAATATTCACCTTGACTTCATCCCAAAAGTGTTTGCGTATATGAACCACTTCGTTTTTACGCCTGGAGGTTTCTTCTTCCAATCTGCTGACTTCCTCCGCAATTGTCCCCATGACACTGTCCAATCGTTTTTGCTCCTGCTGAAGTTTCGAATTCATAGCAAACACTCCTTAAAAAAATTTATAAAAGGGTTGACAAACGAATTGATTGCATTATATAATTAAGATAGGGAAAATATATTTAAATTTTATTACATAATGCGCATCTATATAAATTTACCACAGGGTTACATTTTTTTCAATGGTATTTACTTAATTCTTTGACTTCTGACAGAGCCGTAATTAACGTTTCCAATGTTAATTACGGCTCTTTTTATTTTTTTATCCCCTTTTTTTATTTTACTGATCCCCGCCCCGTTTGCATCAGGACATTTTCTTAATAACTTCCCCATTGTTAACAAATAGTCTGGCCTTTTAAAGACTGAGCACCAGCCCTGTCCCTGAAAAGCGTCCGGTTATCGAATATCCATTTATTTAAGTAATTTTTTCAAAAGATTGCTATTTTATATTTCTTATTACTTTCATGCATCCAAAGCTTTATTCATTTAGAGCACGTGAACTTTACCTTGCCGAATAGCATCGCCTCCTTTAATCTAGTAGTAAAATAAAATTGCTGGAGGTGGCCATTTTGTCGAAACCTTTTAAATTTAAACAGCCTGGGCTTTTCGGCCAAATGGTTCTGCTCGTGCTTACTGTACTCTTAATTTGCATATTGTTAATTATTATTTCTTTTTCATCCATTATTGACCAAATGATTGAGAAGACAACTGGACAGCAGGCGCTGACAGTTGCGGAATTGGTTGCCGAAAACGATTCCATCATTAATGCGTTTTATACAGATCATCCAGCACAATTGATTCAGCCTATTGCCGAGAAGCTAAGAGAACGGACAGGCGCTGATTATATTGTAATAGCGAACGAGGATGGTATCCGTTATTCCCATCCCTATCCGAATCAAATTGGCAGAGTTACAGAAACGAGCAATAAAGCCCCGCTGGCAGGAGATTCTATTGTTTTTATTGGAAACGGCGTTTTAGGAGAAGCAGTTAAAGCGAAAACACCCATTTATGATGAGTCCGGTACGATTATCGGTGTATCTTCCGTTGGTTTCTTGACCAATGAAGTAGAAGGTAAAATTTTCGTCTATCAATTGCGGGTAGCCGGTTTCGGCGGACTTGCCCTTCTCATTGGCATACCAGGCGCCTTCTATATTGCCCGCCGTGTCAAGAAGCTTATTTTTAATCTGGAGCCAGAGGAAATTTCTCATGCCTTCTCTGAAAAGCAGGCTATTCTGGAATCAATTGCGGATGCCACTCTTGCTATCAGCCCTGATCTCAATATTTTATCAGCCAATAAAAAAGCGCGTACCATTCTGGGTGAACATACAAAAGATACACTGACTGAGCCACATTTGAAAGCGCTTATACAAACTGCCTTGCTGAATCCGAACCTTTTCATTCAGGAACAAGTGCTCATAAACAACTCGATATATATTGTAGACATCTCGCCCATCCAGGCTCAAGAAACGGCAATATCAGGATTAGTGCTGACTATTCGCCCCTTCTCTGAAGTTGAAGATTTGGCAAATGAACTTATTGAAATCCGGCAGCATGCCAACCATATTCGGGCACAGACCCATGAATATTTAAATAAATTGAACACATTAAACGGGCTCCTGCTATTGGATCGTTACGAAGAAGCAAAGGCACTTATGAAGATGGAAGTGCAGGAATTGCAGCAAACTGTCACCTTTTTAATGTCTGCAATCAAAGATCCTTTGATTGTTGCCCTTCTTCTTGGGAAAGTGAACCGCGCCAAAGAAATGAAAGTATTAATTACATTCGACGAAAACAGCCAGTGGCTGGACTTCCCTGATACCATTCAAAGCGAGCATGTCGTGACAGTGGTTGGTAATCTGATTGATAATGCTCTGGAAGCGTCTTCTGCATGGAAAGGAAAAAACGCCACTGTCCACCTGTCCTTTACAGACTACGGAGACGAGCTGATTATGGATATTGAAGACAATGGCAAAGGCATGACCTCTGAAGAAGAAGCTTACTTTTTTACAGAAGGAGCGACAACCAAAAATCACCCCCAGCATGGACTGGGCCTGACCATTATGCAGCATGCATTGAGCCAGCTTGGCGGGGAATGGTACCGTACAGATCGATCAGAAGGAACATGTATGACAATCGCCATTCCAAAAACTAAGCCCGATTACCCAAACGGGAAGGAGAGAGAATCATGACTAACCCATCAATTGGGGTGCTTATCGTTGAGGATGACCCTGTCGCTTCGTCTGTATATGAGCAGCTTATTCAAAACAGAAAAGACTTCACTGTCATCGGAAAAGCACAAACTGCTTCAGAAACCATGCAATTGCTAAACGTTATTACACCAGATCTGATCCTGCTCGATGTTCATCTGCCAGATGCAAATGGCATTGATTTGCTATTCCAAATCAAACACGCACACCGTCATGTAGATATCATTATGATAACCGCTTCAAATGATGCTAAAACAGTAAGAGACGCCATGCGTGGAGGAGCATATAGCTATCTCCTGAAACCGATTATGGTTGACAGCTTTTTTTCAACATTTGAAGAGTACAGCCAAACAAGGCATGCCTGGCAAACAAATTCCCATATCAGACAAGATGAAATACAGCGGCTCTTTCAAAAAAACACTTCAGCTGCCGAGACAAAGCACGAGGCCGAAACTTTGCCAAAAGGCATCGACAAACATACACTCCGCAAAGTTACACAAGCAATGGAAGCTGCATCTACAAGCCTAAACGCTGAAGAAGTAGGTTTGCAAATCGGAGCAAGCCACTCCACGGCAAGGCGCTATTTAGAGTATCTGGTTTCGATTGACCTGGTGGAAGTCGATATTGTCTATGGCAGCGTGGGCCGTCCAGAACGCCGATACAAACAACCCTAGCAAGCCCCTTACAAAGGGGCTTGCTTTTTTTAGCTATGTCTTAAAGAAGCTTCTATAGGATAAACATTACCTGACCAAGAAGTTCAATTTAACGAATAAGCTCCCTAGTGAAAGATAGTAATCTTACATAATCTGGTATTTCTCTATTTTCATAAAAAATATGAAAATTATGAAACTATTGCTTTTTATTCAAATAAAACAACTAATCTATTCTTACGAGAGCAGTCCTGTTAAAGTAATTCGAAAGGAAGCGCTTACAAATATTTAGGAGGGTTCAAATGCTCGCGTTGCTTGGATATTTTATGGTTGCTGTTTTTATGGCCTTAATTATGACAAAACGAATGTCTGCACTACTGGCATTAATTATTGTACCAATTGTTTTTGCTTTAATTGGCGGTTTTTATACCGGAATCGGGGATATGATGCTCGAAGGGATTAAGCAAGTTGCTCCTACAGGTGTTATGCTTGTGTTTGCTATCCTTTATTTCGGTATCATGATTGATGCCGGCTTATTTGAACCAATTGTGAATACGATTTTACGGATTGTAAAAGGGGATCCGCTAAAGATTTCCCTCGGAACAGTTGCTCTCGCGTCACTTGTTGCCCTGGACGGAGATGGGACAACAACATTCATTATTACTGTCACAGCCATGCTGCCTCTATACAAAAAGCTAAATATGAATTTATATATGCTCGCAACGCTCGCACTTCTCTCTATCGGCGTCATGAACATGACGCCATGGGGCGGACCGACAGCCCGAGTCATCAGCTCTTTGCAGCTCACAACCGAGGAAGTATTTCTTCCGCTTATTCCTGTAATGGCAGCTGGAATAGTCTTTGCCCTTCTAGTTGCTTGGCATTTTGGATTAAAGGAACGGAAACGGATTGGAATCTGCCAAATGGATGGCCCAATTGCCAGTGAGATTCAAGCGGCCAAGGAACAAACCGCTGCCGCTGTTGATCATGGAGAAAAGTTCGCAGAGCTGCAGCGTCCAAAGTTAATTTGGGTTAACGCCGGACTGACGATAGGCCTGCTTATTGCCTTAATTGCCGGATTGCTGCCGCTCCCTGTTCTCTTTATGTTAGGATTCGCGATTGCCGCGATGATCAACTATCCAAACCTGGTACAGCAAAAAGAACGCATTGCCGCTCATGCTGGAAATGTTCTCGCAGTGGTCGCATTAGTCTTTGCCTCTGGTATATTCACAGGAATCATGAACGGGACTGGAATGGTAGATGCAATGGCGACAGCACTTGTCCAGGTCATTCCAGAACAATTGGGAACCCAGCTGCCTTTAATTACGGCTATCACGAGCATGCCATTTACGTATTTCATGGCAAACGATCCCTATTACTATGGAATTATCCCAATCATTGGAGAAACTGCTGCCAGCTACAATATTCCTATGGCTGAAATTGCCCGTGCATCAGTACTCGGCCAGCCCGCTCACGTATTAAGCCCGCTCTATGCCGCAGGTTACCTTCTAGTCGGCATGATAGGAATTGACTATGGCCAGAATCAGCGTTTTGCTTTAAAATGGGCAGTTGCCTCTTCATTATTTATGATCGTTGCTGCCATTGCATTTGGCGTTATTTCGATTTAATAGTTAGGGTGATACATATTATTCGTATCACCCTATTAATCTGCAACGCACTCTATAGTTTAAGTGTAATTCTTCATAAATCTTATTTAACACAATTGGTAAAATGACGATCATTACTTGAATCGAGTAAAAAACATAAAACGCAGCATTTGACTTTGTTTTACTGCGTTAAATGTTCGTTATAACCATACATCTAAAACTTTAATATAGAGTACACCTTTAAGTCCTTATGTTCCCCTTTAACATACATTACTCGTCTGCTTATACCTTCAAAAGACATACCTAACTTTTCCATAACACGCTCTGAACCTTTGTTTTCTAAAAAGCATCTCGCTTGAATACGAACTAAGTTCATACTGTCGAAACCAAAAGAGATGATTGCTCTTGCAGCTTCAGTAATTAAGCCTTTGCCCCAGTATTCTTTAGATAGAACATATCCTATTTCAGCACTATCGTGTTCTGGCTGCCACCAAACAAAGTGAACCGTTCCAATAAATTTACCATTTTCTTTAAGCTCTATCCCCCATGGAGCATCATATTGAGGTAAAAACTTATTTATAAATTCAATTGTATCTGTTAATGAAGAATGAGTGTCCCAGGTTACAGATTTCGTTACTTCTTCATCCGAAGCATATAAATACATATCTTCTGTATCATCCAATGTGACTTTTCTAAGTATGAGACGTTCCGTTTCTATACTAGGTACATCAGCAAACTTTTCTATAATCTTCATAAATTCACCACTTCAAAAATATTAAAACTGATAAAAATTTTATCATGTTTTTAGAATTTTCATTTTCAATTTAACTGCCCCGTTAGCTGAATAAGACAAGAATTATTATATTTCGAAAAAGTTATCCCTTTCTACTTTACACACTCTTAGTGCGAAGCTCTTATACCATTCTTTTTTACCTCTATCCTGTGCAACTTGATGTGCCGAGTATTCCTTCCAATTCTTTATTGCATCCAAGGAAACCCAATATGAAACTGTAATTCCTAACCCTTCATCACGAGCACTTTCAAGGCCTAAGAATCCCTTTTGCTGAGAAGCTAACTCTGCCATTTTTTCCGCCATTTTTCCGTAACCTCTATCTCCCTCAGTTCTCTGTGAAGAAAAAATCACTGCGTAATAAGGTGTTTCAGGAGTTTTTACAATTCCATTCATACATTGTTTCCTCCATTTCAATATTTTTATAATTCCCGCTATTCTATTATAAATATTTTCAAACAAGAAAAGCGACTGCCCTTATTGAACAATCGCACACTATATAATAAGATATTTACCCATGGTTTCATTTGGTCATTTGCGTCCATTAATAATCTGCCTGGGTCGCAGCCATTACCAAGACATGCTCGGCCTACTTTTCATTAACCTTAATATCTTTGTCAAACACATAAACAGTCATGGCAATGTCCATTTCTATATTGATATCCGCATAAATGCTGACAAGCTTCGCCTGAACTAATTCCTCCAATTTTTTTACTTTAGCAGAATCCTCATAGATTCTTTTCACTAGTGTGGTCCTTGCCTCATGAACCATCTGAATATTGAACTTAAATCTCCTCTGATTTCTGGGATAATGTATTTTTCGTATGCTTATTCACAAACTGCTCCAACAAAGGAATAAATTTCTCATGCGCATAAATGCCTTCCGATTCTGAAATAGTTTGAAAAAGAACAGTATGTAAAGATTCTGTTAATAAGTTTAAAGCCTGCTGGACAGACCCATTCTCAAATTTCTCCAATGACTCAGGCAATTCATCCTCGTCTAAAATAAAATATTCTCCATTCGGAAGTACTAAAATGTCGATTATTAAATCTTCAAAAGATACCATTCTATCGCTTATAAATGTATTTTTTACAATGTTAAAATAAGAGCCTAAATAATTTCCTTTATGGTCTCTCCAGAAATATAAATTATATGGGCGATCTTCCCAGTAATAAGCAATTGTATAACTGCCTTTCGGTATTGTTAATTGAGCTTGATTGGCTTTCATTGTAAAAGTGTCTTCAATAATATGAAAAAGCACCACACTCTGATTTTGTACAGTCAACAGCATACAATTATATTCCACCACTTTGGAATCATACCTTATTTTTCTTTCTATTATTTCAGCCCCATTGAATTGGTGAGTTCTTCTTAGATTTGTCATAGCGGAAACCTCCCAATGGCAAATAAGAACCAGGCAACATGTATTTACAACATTAAATTCATTATGTACTGTTCGCCAATTGGCCCCATTTTTCTGCGTCCTGTATCCTGAAACCCAACTTTTTCATAAAGATTTTGGGCAGCAATGTTTTTGTGATTAACAGCTAATACGATTTCATTACAGTCAGGGAATTCGTCAGCAGCAAATTTTCTTAGTAAGTACATAGCCTGCTTTGCATATCCCCGTCCTTGTTTAGCCTGATTGATGGAAAATGATGTTAGCAGCATCGCCTGCGGATTGTCCGAATACTCCTTTACTCTTTCAGTTGAATGCACTAAAAAGAAGCCCACTGGTTCTCCATCACAAAGGATAACGATCCGATGCTGGCCATCTATTACTTCTTTATAATTGCCTGGCAGCGAAGTGAATTGAACCTGCTCTTCAGGAAGCTCAAAAGAGTTCAAAATATCCATATATTCATTAGAGAAATGCTTTAATTCCAAATAATTTGTATTTTTCATTTATTCTCCCCCTCAGTTTAATAGTATGATAAGAACAAATGTTTGTACAGTTAAAATTTTGTAATTAAACCAAAAATGAATCCAAAAAATAAGCTGCCGTGATGGCAGCTGGCACTATTTTTTCTTGCATTTTATCATGAAGAAATTTATTGATGGTTTATTTTTCATATCCTTACTTGGCTCGTCAATTTCTGAAATCTTTATCAGGCCATATTGTCCAAATTCTTGTTTTATGGTGTGAGAATCATAAAAAAACATTTTCACACCTTCCATGATCTCAAAATAGTCTTTATCCAATTGCTTGCCCTTGCCAAACATAGGGGCTTTTTTTGAAACAGCTGTAAAAATCATATAGCCATTTGGCTTTAACTGATCATAGCAATCTTTAATGAACTTCTCTCTCTCAACCTTATTCAATAAGTGAATAAGGGCATGGGAGAATACACCAGTGTAAATATGTTTATCAAAAGGCATGTCAGTTACTGAACCATGAAAAATTCTGCTGCCAATCCCATGTTGCCTCGCCAGATCAATGGCTGTTTTTGAAATCTCAATACCTGTCACATCTATGCCATTTTCAATAAAAACCTTCGCATTTCTTCCATATCCAAAACCCGGCAACAGTATATCCTTAACATTCTTTTCAAGGAAAAAGTCCCTTGTTAAGACAGCGGAATCTGCAGCCTCAAACCCCCACATCGTTTGTTTTTCTATAAAACTTGATTCCCAGAATTCCATTGGATCTCTATCTCCTTATGTTTTATTTTCATTAGGGTGCTAAACTGCTTAACCTCATTTGAATTGTAGATATAAAGACTCTTTAATAACTATAATCGGATTTTGTTTTTTTGTAAATGTAATTCCTTAACAATTAACAGAATGTATTCTTTACCAAACTTTAGCCGGCCTGCTCCTTTAAGTAAACAAAAAAGCTGCCTCTTGGCAGCTTTTCATAAAAAAATGGACCTTCTTATTAGATGGATGAAATCTTCAGCTGAACCGAAGGCCCCTTTAAGTTAATTGCATAGTTGTAATACAAGTACCATCATTCTCAAAAGTTGAAATTTCTGATTCCGATGCTTTTCCATCATACTTAATCCTTATTTGATATGTTTCATCTCTTGGGAGCCATAAATCAAAAAATCCATTTGCTTGGGACCTTACTTTTTCGTTCAAAATGACATTGCCTTCCTTATCTTCAATATATACATCAAACTCTTTATCAGCTAATTCACCTTGACAACCTGTCAAGCTATGATTAGTTCAAGGATGGGTTTCATTAACGTAAGGTGCAATAGAAACGAAAAACTCT
Source organism: Cytobacillus sp. NJ13 (assembly GCA_030348385.1). NCBI lineage: Bacteria > Bacillati > Bacillota > Bacilli > Caryophanales > Bacillaceae > Cytobacillus > Cytobacillus sp. NJ13. The sequence continues at coordinate 2,865,076 of JAUCFP010000006.1, forward strand.
TTTTTCGGCAGATCATAAACTAATTCTTCCCCATCCGCTTTTTTTACCATTAGCTGCTGTGAGGTAATCGAAGCAGACTCGCTCTTAATGTTTCCTGCACTATAATCATTCACCAATTCTTTGATGTTTTCAGCCTTTAAAGCTTCCTCATCATTTGAAGCTTCTTGTCCACACCCAGCTAAAACAATAGAAATAAGTGAAACAGCCAAAACTATTTTTATCTTCATCCTTATCACTTCCTAATTTAGTTTACTTCAACTTGTCCCATCATGCCATTATCCTCGTGTTCCAGCAAATGACAGTGGTACATATAGATCCCTTTATTATTAAACTTTACTGCCAGCTTTACTGTTTGGCCGGGTTCAATTGCGACAGTATCCTTCCATCCCTGAAGGATTTCAGGAGGATCTCCTCCGTCAATTGAAACAATTTTAAATTGTGTTCCATGGATATGGAATGGATGGATCATTCCACCCATCGGATCTGGCTTATTATACACTTCCCAAATCTCAGTTTCCCCTTCTTTTTGGGTAAGATCAATTCGATTCATATCAAATTGTTTGCCATTAATGGTTACATGCCTTCCCATTCCAAACAGTTCTAGTCTTTTAGATACCGGCAAGTTTCTTTCTTCATCCGTTACTTTATAGTCATTCAGATTTTCTGGCAGTTCTGCCGAATTTGTTTGTTCTTCTTTGACTTTAAACGGCAATAAAATGGTGCCTTCTTCATTTAGCAGCGCAATGTCGCTGACAGAATTTTGCTTTGAAAAATCAACGATTATTTCGGCTCTTTCGCCAGGTGTCAGAGTAATTTCACTCCTTTCTAACGGTTCATTTAAGAATCCGCCATCCGTTGCAATCTGCTGAAATGAATCACCAGTATTTAATTTGAATGTATAATTACGAGCGTTCGATCCATTTAATAAACGCAAACGGACTTTTTCCGCCCCAACAGTTAATTTAGGATTCAGTGTGCCATTTACCAATAAAGTATTGCCAATTGTTCCATCATCATTGTGCACTGCTTTGAAATTTAATTGGTTTTGATCATCAAATTGACGATCCTGAAAAACTAAAGGAAAGTCATTCACTCCATAATGATCCGGTAAACCAAGTTTTTGAGAATTTTCATCTTCCACATAAATGAGGCCTGCCAGACCTTTATACACTTGTTCAGCTGTAATGCCTTTTTGATGAGGATGGAACCATAAGGTAGATGCTTCCTGATTGACTGTGAATTTTACCTCTTTTGTTTCACCAGGTTCGATTATTTGGTGTGGTCCTCCATCGCCTTTACCCGGAATATCCAAGCCATGCCAGTGAAAGGTTGTTGGCTCAGTTAACTCATTCCTTGTTTTAAATGTGACGGCATCCCCTCTTTTTATACGAATCACAGGACCTAAAAATGAACCATTATATCCATACGTTTCTGTTTGAATACCTTCTAATATTTCCGTCGTTCCCTGTTGCGCAGTAATAGGATAACTTCCATCCTTGGGTTCAAGCAAAGGAGGTATCGCCAGCTCATTTTCCTCTGTCGAGTCATTAAGTGCTGGAGGATTCTCATGGCTCATATGCCCTCCCATTTCCTCCATATCCCCCATTTTCTGTTCAGGTTCCATTTTGGTATGGTCCATGGCTTGATTTTTTTCAGATTCATTTTCCGGCTGTGTATCCCCCGCACTGCATCCTCCAATCATAATCGTGCTTATTAATAATGAAGAAATCCAAAATCTTGATCTCATTTTGTTTCCTCCCTCTATTTCTACTACCAAAGGAAACAATAGCAAATAAATATGGAGAAATTGTGGAGTTTAATGAAATAAATAGTCATAAACAAAATAGAAATATGTCCATTTTTTTAAATTTTTTTATAACTTCATATTTGTTAAAATTCACTTTTCGTTAAATATAAATTCTGCCTAAATATCCCCTCTCCTAATCTGTTCAATTACCCTTTCAAGCCAATAAATAGCGTGCTCTGCTTTGGTCGAAACATATCCGCCAAGGAATTCTATGAGGTTCTCATTATCTTTGTCTATTTGAATCAGCTTTTCGAAATTTTTATAATATTCCCACTTAGCCTTGGAGTTCTTTAATTTTTCTTCAAGGATCGCGGCTGCTTTATCCCGATCTACATATTTGATGTTGGCCAGACCCACTATCATTTCACCGATCGAATCGGCCGTTTCAAATAATTTGCAGATTTTTTTCGGCAGCTCTTCCCTTCCTTTAGCCGTGATTTCAAATATTTGTTTATCAGGACGGTGTTCTTCTTTTAAAATTTCGACCGTTTCAATTAAGCCTTGTTTTGCCAATGAATCGAAATGGTAGTACAGCTTGCTCTCTGTTAATCCAGCTAGCTGATCAAATGGAATAGGCTCTGAAAGCTGCTTTTTTATTTTATAAGGATAATTCTTACCCTCCATCAGTTTGGTTAAAATAAATATTTGAATGGTCATTCTTTATGCTCCTTCAAGAGAATTACCCTTATTTTAGCAAAATGAAGCTGGCATTTCAGCCTCATACTTTACCTGGCTTAAATAGAAGACTCCCTTAAAGCCTGTCTGCTTTAAGGGAGCCTCTGCTATTATTTATAAACTTTCATCGGCAGATTTATTAAGGATTGGCCAGTGGCTGATGCCGTTAAGTTCTTTTCTAATTCAAACCCTTCCACTGGTTCGATGCTGGAGAACTTTTTCACGAAGGTCTCCAGTGCTATTTTCATTTCCAGGCGTGCCAGAGGTGCACCCAGACAGAAATGCGGGCCATTTCCGAATGTTAGATGCTTTTTATTGTTAGGGCGGTGTATGTTTACAGAAAAAGGATCTTCGAATATCCGATGGTCCATATTGCATGCACTCATCCAAGCAATAACGACATCCCCTTCTTTTAACTCAACGCCCAATAAATTGTTATCTTTTTTCACAGTGCGGTCTCTTCTCGACATATGGAAACGATAGCGGAGCATTTCTTCAACTGCGATTGGCACTAATTTCAGGTCTTTACGCAGTTCTTCATATAAAGACTCATCATCATAAACCAATGAATAAAACGTATTGGCAATCGCATGGCTGGTTGTTTCCACTCCTGCGCCTAAAAGCAGCATGGTCACCTGCACAATTTCATCATCGGTAAACTTTTCACCATCTACTTCAGCTTGAATTAAATCAGAGATAATATCATCCGAAAGATTCGACCGCTTTTGCACAACAATCGGATAGAGATATTGAAAATATTCTTTCGCAGCATTCTGTTTTTGAATCTCTATATCTTCCAGTCTTTCTTTATCGTAAGGCTGGAAGAGGATATCCACCCATTCCTTGAACTGAGCCCTGTCCTGTATCGGCACGCCGAATAGATCTGCAATAACCATACTAGGCAGCGGGGCGGCCAAAGCCTCAACAATATTAACTTCGGTATTTCCCTGGATGTTATCTGCCAGTTCCTCCGCAATCTGCTCGATGCGCGGCTCCCAATTCTTCAAACTGCGGGGAGTAAAAGCTGCTGCTAACAAGGAACGCCCTTTCCGATGATCGGGAGGGTCTGCAAGTGTAAGATTTGTTAAAGACGACGCTTTTTCATGCTTGTCATTTGCTCCAACGAATATCGTTGTTCTCGGCCCGGCACTTGAAAAGAATTCATAGTTGCCCAGCACCTGTTTCACACCATCATAGGTAAAAACATTCCATGTATTCGTATGTTCATGATAATAAACCGGATGATGGTGAAGCATGTCTTTATACCACTCAATAGGAAAAAACTCTTCTGCACGTGACTGAAAATTAGTAATCTCGTTTACGGGAATGACTTCTTTCAACATACTATTTCTTTTCCTCCTTTAAGATGGGGGTCACTGGGCTGCAACAATCAGGGACAAGAGCAAATTTAAGCTTTAATATCCACTAAGGGAAATGTACCTTCCGTTATTACATTACTCTAAACAAAGTAGTTTAAAAAGAGTATTTTTGGCTAAAGATTTCCATTTTTTATTTGAGGGAAAATTTATAAATAGTCCATGTAACCTACATATAGGAAGATGATTTTTTCAGAAACAAGACGTATTAACTCCATAAAAAAACAGCCTCCCTATGCTGTCTGTAAGGAGGCTTCAGCTCGTAAAATATGTGCCCGAAAAAAACACAGGGAAATTTTGGTTTTTAAGTGATTAGACATATGTTAAGGTAATAAATATAGGGATGAGTCCCTTGTTAAATAAGAATTAAAAAGGAGGCCTCGTCATGATTATCAAGTGGATTCAGCACAGATAATTAACAGGGGCAAATCAAACATGCTCCGGAAAGAATTTGATCTGCGACATTAGGAACGGTGATTAAATAATACGGAGGTAAAATATGAGAGAACAGATAATGAAAATAAATAAAGTGAATATATGTACAGAAAGTTTTGGTAACTCTAAGGATCCAGCTATCCTTTTGATCATGGGCGCAATGACTTCACTGGACTGGTGGGATGAGGATTTCTGCCTCCGCCTTGCTGATCAGGGGAGATTTGTCATTCGGTACGACCATCGGGATCTGGGACGATCGACCACATATGAACCTGGGACTTCCAATTATACGATAACAGACCTAGCTGACGATGCCGCCGGTGTCCTGGATGCTTATCATATAGGGCAGGCACATATCGTTGGTATGTCCATGGGAGGCTTAACTGGCCAGATTCTTGCCTTAAGATATCCGGACCGTGTACTGACGCTTACGCTCATTGCATCAAGTGTGTTTGGGACTGAGATGGAAAAGCTGCCTCCAATGGATCAGAACATACTGGATTACCACACGAAGAGTGCTTCCATCGATTGGACGAATCGGGATGCTGCTATTCCTTATCTCGCGGGCGGATGGAAAACGTTAGCCGGCTCCAAACCTTTCGAGCAGGAAAGAATATATAAACTGGCAGAAAGAGAGGCGGATCGCGCCAACCATCTGCCGAGCAGATTTAACCATGCCTTGCTGCAAGGAGGAGACGTATATTTCGATAGAATGAATGAAATCAGCGTACCGGTGCTCATTATTCATGGCACAGAAGACCCAGCCCTCCCATACGAGCACGGGCTTGCTCTTAAGAAAGCCATCCCTCACTCTGAGTTAGTAACACTAGAGGGAACTGGGCATGAGATTCATAGTGATGACTGGAATCAAATTATAGATTCCGTTGTAAAGCTTAGTTCTAGATAAGAAAAATAAGTTGAAAGAAAATACCCATTCACGCAAGTAGGCTTGGTTCTAGTTGTATTTACTAGTTTTATTTAAGGTAACATATGGAAAGTTCAAAGCCCGATTTCTCAATGTTATTAACGAGAAATTGGGTTGCTTTTTCTTCGCAATCAGGCCTTTATAATAAAGCACTGGTTGTGAAAGTACATTTATTCACAATCCTATTCTAAAATTGATAACTGGGCCGGCTAATAGTACAAATCCCCACGCTGTTAGCTAATAAAATTCCAATATATAGGACCCCCGCTTCTCCACATATTAAATTGATAAAGACATCATCAAACCAAAATAAAGGGCGAAAACAAAACTCATCCCAAAAAGAACTGCAATAGAAGGTTTTACTTTCTTATAACTGATCACAACTAAAGCTAAGAAAAGAAGTGAGTTAACCATTAAAAATAACGATAAAAAATTTGGTGTTAAATGAACATTCATGACTGAAAGAATGTCAGTCCCCAAAAGCCATTCCACCCAATCCGAAGCACCTTCCGACTGGACCGTAAACTCAACCTCATGGGGCGGCGATAAAGTTCCCAACACACTTGTAAAACAAAAAACAAGGAAAATAATAATACCCTCCTCTTTGATCCATGGCCGAGGGTCAAAAGAGGAAATTCTTAATGACTTTCTGGTTAGCACTCCATTTAAAAATGCGAATACCAATAAAGGAATAATGCTTAGATGTTTTAACAGCAGCATTTGTCCATAAGGCAAAACCCACGAATCTACATAATCCTTTGGCTCAACCACATAGATCATGAGGGCAAAGCCGCTTATAAGCAAGATCATTAAATTTATGATTGCACATGGGGTAAACCACCTCAGGAACTCTGGCCATTTTTCTTTATCACTTGAAAACCAGGCGACGTGAATTAGAATCCCTGTCCAAAGTGTCACCATAAGAAAATGGATGGAGTGTGCAATAAACCCGTTCCAAAAGGACAGTGAGGCAACATGACTGGAGTACCCAATGGCACAAACCATCAGGAGCAGCCAAAGCGCCTGCAGATATTTTGAACCATTTAATAACAAAGTTATCCATAGAAATACCGACATTAATCCAATGAATATCCAGGCTCTTCCTACTTGAAAATCTGTCAGAACTGAATAAGCTGCGAGTGTAAGACCTACGCCATCGCTAAAATAAGAAATCGTCTGTGCGACCGGTCCAAATGTAAAAATATAAATGCCTAAAGTTGATAAAAGCAGCGTCTTTTTCGAGATATTTATTTTGGGCTTTTTCTTTTCAGGTATAAACTGAAGTGCTGTGTTTCCGATTAAAATCGAAAATAAAAGATACGCTGCGATTTCGGCTAATGGTACGACTACACTCATTTTAACGCTTCCTTCGGAACAGAAGGAACAATCCAAACACTAATACAGCCAATGTCAAAATTGGAATAAAGATATTCATAATCCTATTTGGGGAGGATTCTTTTTCGCCCTCTGCACTTTTCTCTGTTTCTTCTGTCTGGATCTTTTCTTCATCAGTGATTTGAGATTCTTCCATTTCTAAATCTTGACTTGTATTTTCTTCAGACTTTACAGTAAAGGGGATTTCCCCATTAATCTGGTGCCCGTCTTCCCCGACTATATTCCAGCGAATAACATAGGATCCGTTTTCAAGTGGTGCTTCTAATGTTCCACTCATTTGCTTGCCATTTGGTTCAACATTAGAAAAAGGGATTTCGTGTCCCTCTATGACTAGCGTCATTGCACTCAAAGATTCAATTTCACCTGCAAAGGTAAGAGTAATTTCATTTAGATCATCCGTTACCACTTGTCCTGATTTTGGAGTTGAAGATTCCAGCCCAGTGTGAGCAGCTGCCATTGATGGCAATAGGATGAAAAAACATAGGAACGACATTAGTATCTTATTCATAGTAAATTTCCCTTCTCATATACTTAATCCCAACAGAAGTATACCATTATTATTTTGACTCAATCATTCATGGAGAGGCTGAAGGTTCTTAACCATTTCATGAACCAAATATTCAGCATCCTCCCCAACCCCTTGGAGCAGCGCCGAACCCCTTCTGTATTGCCAAGGGAGCCCTAAGAAGTATAACCGTTGGCTATCAGCAACTCCTCTTTTATGAATCGGCATCCCCTTCTCATCAAAGATTGCGGGAATCTTTATCCAGCTAAAATCCGATTTAAAGCCAGTGGACCAAATCAGATTTCTTACTTTCACTGTGCTTTGGTCCTCAAAGATGAGGTTATGATTATCGGCAGATACAGCCTTCGGTTTCTGCTGTATTCCTCCGTTTTTAAGCTTCACTTTTAGGTCATATCCAAAAATCGGATCAGGCTTATTCCTGATCATCTGTCCGACTTGGCTGTTTACGTTTGCCTTTAATAATCCTAATTTATCAAACCACCAAAAGATGCTTTTGCCACCTAAGTCCTGAGGCAGGAATTTAGGTTTGTGCCCCACTGATATATACACATCTCGATGATCCGCCAATTCTGCTGCAATTTGTGCCCCGGAATTCCCTCCGCCTACTACAACTGTGGTACCGCTTTGGAGCTGATCAGGACTTTCATACTCTGAAGAATGCAACTGAAGGACTTCATCTGAAAGGTGTTTTGAGAATTCAGGTATATTTGGCTTCTGGAAAGGACCTGTGGCAACTACCACCTGTTTGCTTCGGTATTCACCTTGGCTGGTGGACAAAACATAACAATCCCCTTCTTTCTCTAGTTCTGTAACCATTGTTCGGAGCTTTACTGGAAGGTAGAACTCCTTTGCATACTTCAATAAATAGTCACTGATTTCATCTTTTGTTGGATATCCATTCGGATCACCACTCAAAGATAAACCCGGAAGAGAACTGAAAAAACGCGGTGTAAAGAGCTTTAGAGAATCATATCTATTCCTCCAGCTCTCACCTATTTCATTGCCCTGATCCAGAATAAGAAAAGATAAATTCCACTTTCTAAGGAAATAGCCTGCAGAAAGACCAGCCTGACCTGCCCCTATAACCAGAACATCGTATAACAAAATATCTCCCCCTAGTAAAAGAGCTTCCCATAAAAAGCGGGAAGCCCTAACTTATTTGTCCTTAATTCTGAGAAGACGCAAGCCGTTTAATGTGACAATAAGAGTCGCACCCATATCTGCAAAAATCGCAATCCAAAGCGTTAGCCAGCCTGGTATGACCAGAAGTAATGCGACAAGCTTTATTCCTAATGAAAACGTAATATTTTGCTTAATAATGCTAAGGGCTTTTCTGCTTAACTTCACTGTAAATGGCAGTTTCCCAAGATCATCTGCCATCAGGGCAATATCCGCTGTTTCAAGAGCCGTATCCGTTCCAGCTCCCCCCATGGCAATTCCAACGGTAGAAGCAGCTAATGCAGGGGCATCATTTACACCGTCACCAACCATTGCCACACGGTCATATTTCTTTCTAAGATCTTTAATAAACGTTAATTTATCCTGTGGCAATAATTCAGCTTTAATATCCGATACGCTTACTTGTTCACCAATCGCGTTTGCAGTACCCTCGTTATCGCCAGTAAGCATAATGGTTTTTTGAATTCCCATAGAATGAAGATTTTCAATAACATTTTTGCTGTTTTCTCTTAACACATCCGCAACGTCAATCAGACCTAATACTTCTTCTGAAGTACCTGTCACCATGACCGTTTTTCCCTGCTTTTGAAGGCGGGCAATGGTTGCTTTTAATTCAGCTGGAATTCCGTTTGTTAATAGTTCCTCAAACAAATTTGGGCTTCCAACATAATACATCTGATTTTGAAAGATTCCTTTAATTCCTTTTCCGGTAATAGAAGAAAAGTCTTCAATACTGATGTCCTGGTATGGCGCATTTTCATCTTCCGCTTTTTTCATAATAGCCGAAGCGAGTGGATGCTGTGATCCTTTCTCCAATGCGGCAACAATGGACAAAAGTTCATTAGAATTTGCATGGGGTTGCGGCAGATAATCTGTTACCATTGGAATCCCTTTTGTTAGTGTTCCCGTTTTGTCAAAGGCAATGGCTTTGATTGCCCCCATCTCTTCTAAATGAATACCGCCTTTAATCAGTACACCATTTTTTGCGGCATTCCCAATCGCAGTCACAATTGCAACAGGGGTCGAGATCACGAGCGCACAAGGACAGCCAACCACAAGTGCAGCTAATCCCTGGTATATCCATGTATCCCAATCAGCTCCAAAAAACAGCGGAGGAACAACGGCCACACCTAAGGCAATAAGCATGATGAGCGGCGTATAGTATTTAGCAAATTTGTCGACAAAGGCTTGTGAAGGGGCTCTCTCAGCCTGAGCCTCTTCCACCAAGTGGATGATCTTTGCAATTGTCGTATCATCTACATGCTTCGTCACTTTAACCTCAAGCAGTCCCTCTTCATTCAAGGTTCCTGCAAAGACTTCATCTTCAGCCATTTTGGCAACAGGGACAGATTCCCCCGTAATAGCAGCTTGATTGACGGAAGACAAGCCCTTTACTACAATGCCATCCATCGCGATTTTTTGCCCTGGCTTGACAATCATAATGTCGCCAAGCTGAATCTCCTCCACCTCAACCATCATTTCTTGGTTCCCTCTTCGGATTAAAGCTTCCCGTGGAGCTATATCCATTAAGGAACGGATTGATTGACGAGCTTTATCCATGGAATACGTTTCAAGCGCTTCACTAATCGCAAATAGGATGACCACGGTTGCTCCTTCGCCCCATTCCCCAATAAAGGCAGCACCAATGACGGCAATCGTCATAAGTGTTCTCATATCAAACTGAAATCGGAATAGATTTTTTACCCCTGTTGTGAATAAGCGGTATCCGCCAATAACCATCGATGCGCCATACGCTAAAACGGAGAAAATGCTCCCTTCCCCATTCAGTTCCCCTGCAAACCATCCAATAACGAGGAGGACAAAGGAAGCGATAACAGTCGCATGCTTTTTCAGAAAAGGTTCCTTCTTCTCCTCAAACCGCTCCTTCTCAGGGATAATTTTTATATTCTCAAAGGCTCCAGCCTTTTCCAGTTCTTCAATGGTTGCTTCTCCATAAACGGTCAGCTTTGAAGCACCGAAATTTACATTTGCATCAGAAACACCATCCAGGTGTTTTACGTTCTTTTCGAACTTTGTGGCGCAGCCTGCTCAGGTGAATCCCTGCACACGATAGACCGTTTTTTCATCTGATTTCGCTAGTGCCTCACTCATAGTGCTCCACCTCCCTTTGATGTGTAAAGGCAATTTGAATCAGCTGTTTGACATGATCATCATCCAGCGAATAAAAGACTAATTTGCCCTCCTTACGATATTTCGCAAGTCCCATATTTCGAAGAAGCCGTAAATGGTGAGAAGCCGTTGCCGTTGTGCACCCCACAATATTGGCTACATCACAGACGCATAGTTCATCTTCTTCACTTAGGGAAAAGGCAATCCTAACCCTAGTGTCATCAGATAACGCCTTAAATATTTGGGCAACAGCAGAGGTATTCTGTTGGGAGACAGATTCTTTCACACGCCTTACTTTCTCTTCATCGACGCAGGTTACTTCACAAACATCATCGTGCTTCAAAAGAAGCCACCCCCTTAATCAAACGATTATTTGAGTATTAGTATATGCATCATTTTTTAAATAGTCAAACATTCATTTGATTATTAGGAAGATATTTTCTTGTCATAAAAAATGAGTATCTAAAAGCAAAAAATGATTCATCCAAATTGAGGATGAACCATTTATAGAAAATCGGCAGCACCTTTCCCTTTTACTTCAAGAAATTTGCTATTCTAGCAAAGTAGGTTGTCCCCCTGCTATTTGACATTAACTGCTCGGTAGTACAATTAACCCTTCTGCATTTTAGTTCGTTCCTTTTAAACTATTTCTTTACCTTCACCAACCATCCTGCCCCATTAAACAAAAGCTGCCATAGGTAAATGTGAACTTTGGGAAAAGAATTATGAAATTGGGGAAACGAGCACTTAATTTGGGGAAAAGATTCAGCAAATTGGGGAAACAGCACTCCAATTTGAGGATAAGAAACACTGAAATGAGGAAAAGCTATCCCGCTTAGGATAGCTTAATTTTTTCGAAGCCTCCACATGGCTCCCTATAAGGAGGTTTTTTATATATTGAAATAACTAATTAAAGAGGAACGTTTTCAAAATGTTCAACTGCAGGAAATGGATCATAGAAATGGTGCAGCTGTTTTTTCCATTCTTGATACTCTTTCGATTGTCTAAACCCAACTGTATGGGCCTCTAATGATTCCCACTTCACAAGCAATAAATATTTACCCTTAACTTCCATACATCGCTGCAGCTCGTGAGATATGTACCCTTTTATGGAAGAGATAATTTTTGATGCTTCACGAAACGCTAGTTCATATTCTTCCTCCATTCCTTCTTTTACTTGCAGCATTACGGCTTCTAAAATCATGTAAAACTTCCCCTTTCCTTGATTTCTCATTTACTAAAGAGCTCTTGATTTCTATTTAATCATAACAAGTGAATGTTTTGGGCAGCTGATCGCATATTCTATTAACTTACCTGCTCCGATTGTTCCAAAAGACAAACCGCCATTTTGGCAGCTGTCTATAGTTCACTAATTCTATGATTATTCACTCAAAAATATAAAACAACGGGAAACGAGTGCTTCCCATTGTTTTTAAGTTTATTCAGCTGGTGTTTTCATTAATTGTTTTGAATGGCTGACTGATCTGAATTCACTAACAAGAGTAGAGCCTAATAGCAATACACCACCAAGCATTTGAACAATTGTCATTTGTTCTTGCAGGATAATTGCAGAAATCAATATAGCTACAAATGGATCTACATAACTTAGCATAGCTATACTCTGACCTTTTAATTTTTCCATACCAGAGAAAAATAACCAAAACCCAATCCCAGTGTTGACGATCCCTAAAATTAGAATAAAAGGAATGGAAGAACCTGATATTTCAAAGATGCCAAATCCTTCGGTAAGGAAAACATATGGCATTAGCAGTAAAGTGGTTGTTCCAAGCTGAATGATGGTCAGCTCTAACTTTCCCATATCTTTGATAAATTTATTTAAAAGCAATAACGCAGCATAAAATGCAGCTGCGATTAATCCAAAGGAAAGTCCAAGTATATCCTCTGATTCCGATGCACTCATGCCTTCTCCTACAATCATTAACATACCAATGATGGCTACACCAATACAAACCATTTTTTTTATGGATAATTGTTCCCGAAGTATAAACGGTGAAAGAATCATCACAAGCACAGGCGCAAAGTAATAACCCAGTGTTGCATTGGCAATGGTCGTATAGTCATAAGATTGATAAAGAAAAATCCAATTCCCTCCCAATGCAATACCTGAAAGAATCAAAAATAAAGCATTCGTTTTTACTAAATTCCATGATATTTTTTTCTTCATCAAAAAGAATATCAACAGTAAAAATATGCATCCCAGGAAACTGCTTAGTAAAGCTCTTTCGCTCGAAGCTAAATCAATGTACCGGACCACCAGACCAATTGTACCGAAAGTAATCATTGATAATATAAACTGAATTTTAGATTTCATCTTCTGCTCCTGCCAATCTGCGAATCAGCTTATATTTCGCAGATTCTTAATATGTTTGCTTAATTTCACATTTCAATCTCAGTCGGAAAGCGCTTTGCATAGTTTTGATTGATCTCGACACAGTCCCCATTGAGTTTGCTTCATCTGTAGTTCAAATGGAATCTCAATGATTCGCAGACCCTTTCTTTGAGGAGAATTAAAGAAACTTTTCAATCACAAAAAACTTTTTTTACAGCTCTCCTTTCCTATCTTGAATTTTTGATAGTAATAACATATCATGGTGTCACATATTACAAAAACGAATGTTTCTCATGATATATATGACAAAACCAGATGGAAAGGAAAAGCGATATGAATATCCAAAAATATATGGCATTTGTTAAAGCAGCAGAATTCGGCAGCTTCACAAAAGCTGCAGAAGCACTGGACTATACACAGTCTGGAATCAGCCGTATGATTAACGATTTAGAAACGGAATGGGGGGTTTCCCTTTTTGAAAGAGGCCGTGCGGGTATCAGTTTAACCTCTGATGGCTTAAAATTGCTGCCCCAATTAAAGCGGATCTGCAATGAGCAGGAAATCTTAATGACACAGATCGAAGACTTACACGATATACAGTCCGGGATGATTCGTATTGGGACATTTTCAAGCGTAGCAACTCATTGGCTCCCTAACATGATCAGAGTTTTTAAGAAGGATTATCCGAAGATTGATTTTGAACTTCTGCTTGGTGATTACACAGAAATTGAAAGATGGGTTTTAGATGGACGTGTTGACTTCGGATTTGTGCGGCTGCCGTCAAAAGCAGAACTTGAAACGATCTTTTTGGAGCAAGACCGTTTGCTGGTAGTGATTCCGCAAAATCATCCGCTTGCTGATTGCGAGAAGTTTCCAATCAGCGGCTTATTGAACAGCCCGTTTATGCTTTTGGAAAAAGGGGCAAAGGCAGAAATCTCCGAAATTTTTGAAATGCACCATATTTCACCCCAAGTTAATTTTACAACATGGGATGACTACGCAATTATGTCTATGGTGGAAAACGGGCTGGGAATCAGTATATTACCGGAATTGATTTTACAGCGTATTCCTCACAAAATTATAGCGAAAGAGCTAGAAGTTCCTGCTTTTAGAAATATTGGTATTGCTGTGAGAGACCAAAAATCACTTTCTCTTGCGTCCAAGAGGTTTTTAGAATATATATCATATAGAAACAGGGATTAAAAAGGTGTGATGGAGAAATCATGTATTCACACTGTTAAAATACCACATCATTTCAATCCTGATTTCTCTCTCCACTTATCTTTGGATTTAATTATGTCTAGCTTAATTTCATGTCGTAAAAGGTTATTATCTAATTTAACGATTTAAGAAACTGCCTGTTCAGCTGACAGAAAAGCACCTGCAAGATGGCCGCCAAATGATGAATTCGTCTCTGTACCTGCAAAAATAATTTTCTTTCCTGCCATCAATATAGGTCTCTTCAGACTGTCAGCATTGAATCATTTTTTAATTCCCGATGCAATACTTCTCCCATACGCTTCATCCCTTCAATAATCTTCTCTTTAGACATATTGGAGTAATTTAAACGCAATGTATTTGTTTGTGTGCCATTTGGAAAGAAGGGAACACCAGGGACACAAGCTACATTGTTTTTCAGGCACTCTGTAAATATATGTGCTGAGTCAATGCCTTCCGGGAGCTCTACCCAAATAAATAATCCGCCTTCCGGCTTACTGTAGGACAAATTCTTTGGGAAAAATTCTTCAATGCAACATAACATAGCTGTGCATCTTTCTTTATAAACAGCTTTTATTTTATGAATGTGCTCTTCAATTTCGTAAAGCTCCATATACTTTGCCGTAATTCTTTGAGCAAAGCTATCTGTATGCAAGTCAGCTGTTTGTTTAAAAGCAACATACTTATCAATGAAAACTTCGTCCGCACAAATCCATCCAAGCCGAAGACCGGGAGTGAAAATTTTCGAGAAAGTGCTTAAATAAATGACTCTGCCTTCTGTGTCAAAATGTTTCACAGGCGGGAGTTCCTCTCCAGCAAACCTTACAGCTCCGTAGGGATTATCCTCTACAATCAGCACATCATATTGATTAGCAAGCTCAATCATTCTTTTTCGCCTCTCGAGTTTCAAGGTGCGGCCAGTAGGGTTTTGGAAATCAGGAATCGTATAAATAAATTTTGTATTGGGATGCTCTTGCAGCTTTTTCTCCAGCTCTTCCATCACCATTCCATCATCGTCCATTGCTGCTTCAATAAACTTTGCATTATATGACTTGAATACATTAATGGCTGCAAGATAGGTTGGGCTTTCACAAATAATCGCATCTCCCTCATTGATAAATAATCTTCCCGTAAGATCGATTGCCTGCTGGGATCCTGATGTAATAAGAACATTTTCAATGCCAGAGTCAATTCCAGCCATTTTCATTCTCTGACAAATAGCTTCTCTTAAAGGAATATATCCTTCAGTCGTACTATATTGAAGGGCAGCAGCTCCTTCATCATTCAAGACAGCATTGCATGCATCCTTAATAGCTTCTACAGGAAACAGCTCTGGAGCTGGCAGTCCTCCTGCAAAAGAGATTACTTCTGGCCTTTCTGTTACTTTTAATATTTCACGTGTCTCAGAAGATGTTACAAAGCGAGCTCTCTCAGCAAATTTATGTTCCATTTATAAACATTCCTTTTTTATTTTTTGGAGTTAATTATAATACTGAAAATTCAGTCACTCAAACTTATACTTTTCTCTTTTTGATGGATACCTGCCCAAAAAACAATGGGAATCAGCAATAATGAAAGGATAGCACCAGAAATTGAAAGGGCTGCATAGCTGGAATACGCTACAATTATCCCAGATACACCTCCTCCTAATGCTCCTGATAAAGCGATCCATACATCGATAGAACCCTGCGTCTTAGCCCGAGTAGTAGCGTGAGTTGAATCGACAAGAATGGCCGTGCCGCTAATTAAGCCAAAATTCCATCCAAGCCCGAGTAAAACAAGTGCTATATTGAGTACGGCCATTGAATCAGGAGGTCCCGCTGCAGCCAGAATGCCAGAAGCAAGCAGTGTAATAGCAGAAGCAGTAGCCATAGCAGCACGGCCAATTTTATCAACAAGAAAACCAGTTACTAACGAAGGCAAAAACATCGCTCCTATATGAAATCCAATGACAAGCCCTACTTCATTCAAAGCATGTCCATGGTGTCCCATATGTATGGGGGTCATCGTCATAATGGCCATCATCACAAATTGAGTTAAAACCATTACGGCAGCTCCTGCAAAAATGCCTCGCCTGTTTATCGATACCAAATTCGAACTTTTCACTAAATGATTGTTTTTACTTTGTGCCTCTGATATGGCTTTTGCCGCAATAAAGGGGTCAGGACGAAGGAAAATAAATAGAACGAATCCAGCAAGTATATACGCCGCAGCCGCTAATAAAAAGGGGCCGGCTAAAGCAGGAATTCCTATGGATATGGCGAACTCCCCCATTACATCCACCAGGTTTGGGCCGGCAACAGCACCGAATGTGGTGGAGACCATGGCCATGCTAATAGCCTTTGCCCTCTGTGTCGGGTTTGCCAGGTCAGTTCCAGCATAGCGTGCTTGTAAGTTTGTAGCCGTTCCAGCCCCGTAGATGAGCAGTGAAATAAATAATAGCAGAATGCTGTTTGTTAATGATGAAATCACTACTCCAAAAGCGCCGATGCCTCCAGCCAAAAATCCTGCCGCAAGTCCAGGACGGCGGCCAAACCGCTGAGAAAGCCGCCCCACCAGCAGCGCAGCACCCGCTGATCCTAAAGTAAATAAAGCGGTCGGAATTCCCGTTACACTATCTGTCCCCATCATATTTTGCGCTAGAAGTGCCCCTACTGTTATTCCGGCTGCAAGTCCTGCTCCTCCAAAAATCTGGGATATGACAATAACAATTAATGTTCTTTTGTATAGCTGCTGCTGTTTTTCAGAAGAAATTATGCAGCTTTGCAGTAAAGCAGATTGGGCGTCTAACACCTTTTCACTATTGTTAGGCAAGATCATTCACCTCCCTTTCTAGACAGCCAACACTATTTTCTTAATATTCAAACTAGATTTAAATTATCTTAACACGCACAAAAAAACCATACAATATGATAATTGTATGGCAAACAATATTAGGTAAGACCGTCTAAAAGACGTTTAAGGATAATCAACCCACGCTCAAGCTCTTTAAGCGTTTCCGGGGCACAAACAGAAATTCTTACAGCCCTCTCCGGACAACTGTTTCCCACTACAAACCGCTCAGCTGCAAATACCTGTACTCCTTGCTGTTTCGCTAAAACTTCAAATTCAGCCCCTGTAATCTTGCCTGGCAATAGCAGCCAGCGAAAGATGCCTGTTTCAGCACCTAAGCACGTAAAGTCTGCCAGATATCGGTTTACGAGTTGATTTCTGCGAATAGTCTGCTTCTGATGGCCCTCAATTAAGACTTCGAATTGATTCGATACAATCGTACGTGCTGCCAGTTCTGCCAGGAGTGGAGAAACGGATACATTTAAATTATAAAGCGCCCGTGAAATTGGCTCCTTGAATTGACTCGGCACTGCTGCATAGGCCAGCCGCAGACCCGGTGCAAATGTTTTAGATAAACTTGCAATATAGATGACCTGTTCTGGTGCAAACGATGCGACTGCCGGCAATGGTTCTTTGTTGAGAAGATGGTACGATGCATCTTCGATAATGAACTGATTATATTTTTTAGCAATGGCTGCGATCATTTTTCGGTTCCCGACCGACATAAAGGAAGCTGTCGGATTATGATAATCCGGAATCAAGTAAATGCCTTTAATATTTTCATTTTTACACGCATATTCAAAAGACACCGGGCTCATTTCATAGTTTTCTGTTTTTATTGGCACCAGCTGCACACTAAGCATCGAAGCAGCCGTTTTTAAACCAGGGTATGTATGCTGGTCAACTCCAATTCGCTCTCCCGGCTTACAAAGACTGGCCAGTGCAGCCGCAATCGCATTTTGACCCCCATTCGCAAATAAAATGTGATCAGCGGTTGTTTCTAACCCGCCTCTGCGGATAAGCTTTACCGCTGCATCCTTTTGCCAATGGCTTTCACCTCCCCGGCCATAACCGAACCATTTTTCATAATCTGTTTCCTGCAGCATACTTTTCAGCTGGAGCATCAGCGGCTCGAAAGAAGCATTGTCCGGAAGTGTTGCTCCCATTTCAATTAGATGCTTCGGCTTTGTATCTTCAAGTAAATACGCATTCGATAGAGCATCATAGGACACAAATGTGCCGCTTCCAACCGTTGCACTTAATAACCCCTTTAACTCACACACTTTAAATGCTTTTGAAATGGTGCTCAAATTTAAATCTAAATAATCGGCCAGTTCCCGCTGTGGAGGAAGTTTCGTTCCGGGCAATAACACTCCATTTAAAATATCCTGTTCCAATTGCCCTGCCAGTGCTTGATAAATGGGCTTTTCTGTTCTATCAATGGATGGCTTCCAGGTCATAGGATAGTTTTCAAAAGAATTAATCGGCATGATACGCACCCTTTTTTGTACAAGTTTTCAATGAAACTGTTTCTTTAATTATAACCCTTGTTCCTCTACCCTGCCCATTTCGCCGAACCAAGAAAAAAATTCAGTTTTTATTCTCCAAGTACTTTTCCCATTCGCTTAGATACATCTTAGGTTCATTTTCAGGCTCAGCTGATAATTTACAGATAAATTCTAATGAATTTCCATCTGGGTCATGAAAATAGACCATAGCATGTGTCTGGTCTGGCATTACAATGGGTTCAAGTGGTTTAAAGCCGAATTCTTCACGCATTTCAATGCCTCGCTTTTCAAGCCACTCTTTTGCATTCTTTAAATCTTCTAAATCTACTCTAAATGCAACATGTCTGATGGAAGGATGATAGTTCATTTTTGCTTGGTCACATTCCCATAATCCCAGCCAGCTTTCATTCTTAACGATCCAAAAAAATGCTGTTTTTTCGTATTTTATTGCTAAATCCAGACCCAAGCCCCTGTAAAACTCAATCGACTTGCTGATATTACTTACCGGTAAATGTGCTTCATACAGTCCTTTAATCATTCTTTAACCTCTTTCCCTAATTTTCTTAACATTAATATATCAGTAACGGATCCCATATTCCGTCCACAATATGGATGAAGTCTTATACTTCTTTATATGTATTTGCTTTCATCTCTTTAGAGATTTCCAAAACAAAAAAGCTGCCCCGCATTTGTGCGGGCCAGCCCATACCTATTCGATTACTTCCACACGTACACTTTTTCGCCCCCATTGAAGGGCATCACTGCGGTCAGGAATGAACACATCGATTGAACTTCCATTTATGCCGCCTCCTATGTCCGCTGCTATCGCAACTCCATAGCCTTCTACTTTTACGATGGAGCCAAGCGGAATGACACTGGGGTCGACAGCAATCACTTTCGCATCAGGGTACTTTTTTAAATCCAGACCCATCCGTGTCACACCTGAACAGCCCTCACAATCAGCCGTGTACGCTGTGCTTTCCACAGTCAATGTTTTACCGGCAGCTGAACCGCGCTTGGCCTTTCGATCCAGCTCTGCTCTTGTCCTCGGACCGGCAATTCCGTCTGCAGTCAGGCCTAGCTGTCTTTGAAAGCTCTTGACAGCGCTCACTGTGCCATTTCCATAAATACCATCTAAATTAGATTTGTAGTGACCTGTTTGTTTCAATTGATATTGAATTTGGATGACTTGTTTCCCAATATCTCCATATCTCAGCACTTTTAGCGCATAGTTTGTTTGCGGCCCAGCAATCCCATCAACCTTTAGATTGCGCTTACGCTGAAAATCCTTAACGGCTTCCACCGTGATACTTCCATAGTATCCTGTCGATGTATGGTACGGGAAAACCCCTTTTGTCATCAGGTAATCCTGCAATTCGGCCACATCTGACCCTGATGATCCATTGGCAAGTGTCCGATCCCCAAGCGCCGCTTCTGTAAATGAAGGAGCGGCAAGCATGAGAACCCCAGCCGCAAGAGCCATCAGCATGTTTCTAAATTTCTTTAACATAAAAAAATCCTCCCCAATTTCTTTTTACATAAAAGAATTCGAGAGGAAATGACATTATTCGTGTATAGAAAGCAGAATCACAACGTTCGGCCCTCAATCATCCATTATCTTGAAATAATGTGCTCTATTTTGTCTGCGTATATATTACGCAACATAATGAGAAAATAGAACCCCCAAAAATGCCCTTTTTTCAAGCTAATTCTGCGCAATTTGAATAAGGTTGCCGCATGTATCATCGAAGACAGCCAATGTGACATCACCCATTACTGTCGGCTCAATAGTAAACTTCACTCCGTGGTTTATTAATCGGTTATATTCTTCGTGAACGTCCGCAACGCCAAACATTGTTGCCGGGATTCCTTCGGTAAATATCTTCTTTTGATATTCTTTGGCAGCCGGATGTACATTCGGTTCCAGCAAAAGCTCCGTACCGTCTTGATCATCGGGAGAAACAAGGGCGATCCACCTGTGTTCTCCGACTGGAATGTCATGCTTTTTTACAAACCCCAGCGTTTCTGTATAAAATTTCAATGCCTTATCCTGATCCTGGACGAAGATACTGGTAACAATAACTTTCATCATGTTTTTGCCTCCTTGATATTTGTAAATTATGATTCTGTACTAACAATCTGGCTGCCAGAAAACCAGCAGGCACATCTGTCCAAAATCCCTATTTCGTTTTTAGTGAATTACTCTACCCAGCCTTTCAGCAAATTTTTTAGCGGCTGGTTGTTAAAAATAATTACACGGTATTTTCCTTTGCGTTCTGATTTTATGAGCTCTGCCTCTTCCAATACAGAAAGGTGTTTAGCTATTGCCTGCCGCGAAATGGAAAGATTGTGCTTCATAATGAGACGAGCTGTTAGTTCATACAGCGTCATCTCTTTGCGTTCGGACAGTTCGTCCATTATAAGCCGCCGAGTCGAATCAGCCAGTGCTTTGAATATAGCGTCTTTGTCCCAATTCATATCACGATTATAAGCAACCTCATGGTTACTTGTCAATACGAGCAACCTTTAGGTTGCTTAATGAAGGTGCCCTATCAATCTCGACGGTAAGCACCAAGAATCTGCACAATTTATAAAGGTTTAAGTCCAATGGAATGCATACCTTATTCTGTATGAGTAAAAAATACTGAAGAGGTGAGAACAATTGGAAAATGATAATATAAAGCTTACAGCTTCCGAAATAGGAACACTATGGGGGGAGTATGTAAACGGAACAATGACCGAAATCGTAAATAGGTATATGATTTCTATTATAGAAGACGAAGAAATGAAACAAATCTTTGAAATAGCAATAAAGACAGGGGAAAAGCAAAAGAAGCAGCTTGTTTCCTTCATTAAGAAGGATGGATTTCCAGTGCCCATTGGATTTACAGAGTCCGACCTCAATAAAAGTGCAGAGAGATTGTTTTCAGACACATTCTGCTTAAATTATTTACATATTATGACTATACATGGTTTGCTGGGTCATACAACCGCTTTAAGTGTTTCGGTCAGAAAGGACTTAAGGGAGTTTTACAATTCATGTGTGGATGATGCAAAAAGCATGTACGATTTAACCATTGAGCTGCTGCTGAAAAAAGGTGTTTTCCAAAGAGATCCTTATTTTTATCCTAATGAGAGCCCTGAACTTATAACTGCAACAGATTTTACTGATGGATTTTTTGGAAAAGGGAGACTTTTATCTTCTACAGAAATAATCAGTATTTCTCTTAACATTAAAAAGGGGATTATGGCAAAAGCCCTTTCCATCGGATTCAGTCAAGTCACAGAATCGAAAGAAATAAGAAAGTTTTTTGAGGAATTAGAAAAAACTGCCGATGGAAACCTGCAGGCCTTTTCAAAAATATTACACAAGGATAATTTGCCAGTCCCAATGTCGTGGGAATCAGAGATTACTACATCAAAGGACTCTCCATTTTCCGATAAATTAATGTTGTATCATATGGGTTTCCTGACACAAACTGCACAAGTATATTACGGAACAGGTTTAGCAGGAGCCATGCGGACAGACCTGGCCTTAGCTTATGAAAAAGCCATCCTAAAAACATTGGGAATCACCAGAAAATGGTTCGGTATTATGGTGAAAAACAAGTGGTTAGAACAGCCGCCGCTTGCTCCTAATAGGAAAGAACTTGCACAGGATAAATAAGTTAACTCCCTTATTTGTGTGAGGGGAGTCCCCCATTCAATGGTTTACCGCTGATGAGCCGCGCTGGCCTTTTCACCAGCTCGGCTCTCTATTTTATTAATCTCCACCCCCGCCACAGCTTGAACAGGATGAGGATGAGCAGGAGCTGCCCGAGCTGCAGGAGCTGCCTGACCCGCAGCTTGTACAGCTTGATGAAATCTTGCTGCTGATTTTCATGTAACTGGAAAAATCATCATAATGAAAATAGGACACAGATAAAAAAGGAACAAGCATTGCGTTATAATTTTGCTGACTTTTTCTTTTTCTCATCATTTCTTGTATGGCGCTTTTTTCGTAATTTTTTACTTTCTTTGCTGTTTTTTTCATGGCAGAAATAAGCGAGAGCACAGTACTTATGTATTGGCTATCACTCTTAAAATAGAGCTCTATTAGTTCATTTTCCGACAAATTCTTAAACTCATCAATAATATTTGGAGGTACAGGGAATCTGTAAAATCCCTTATAGAGATGGATATTTTCATTCCTTATGAAAAAGAGCTCACCATACACCCAATCAAAAAATCCGCGCAAATCAGGATCAGGCGACTGTTTTAGATTCGGACTATGATGAAGAGTGCTTCCTAAATATTCTTTTGAAAAATCATCATACTCACGGGTAAACATGAGCATCTGATGCCACAGTTCATCGACTTTTTCGCTGAACATAGGTGACTCTTTTAAAAGAGAAATCAAAATAAAGTAGCGCTTTAAATCCAGCAGACGCCAGCTGTACTCATTTTCTTTTAGCTTAATTTCTTTCATTACCCTCTCTTCTACATTTGCCATATAACTTTTACTAAGAGACTTCTCCAGGTGATCACTTAGCTTTTTTAACCCTTTAATCGGTTTTATATCTAATGATTTTGGAGATAAGTCATATTTAAATGAGAGCTTTTTGCGGAAAAATAAAATAAACCAGATAACCACTGGCAGCAGGAGTAACCATGCCATCTAATCCCCCCTTATACATTTCTTTATTACTATTACGAATTTCATTGTGGAAGGTTCCATATTTTTCAATTTTTATATTCTTTAGTTCAAAAAGAAGAGCCGCCCTTCTCGGCAGCTGCTTAATATAAGAACTATTTAAGATAATATTACACCTGCAAAATTCCCTCTTAGTACTTGTTTCTCATTCTGATTCGTACAAAGGAAAGAAGCATCAATAGCCATTCTATTACGATCTTGCTCTTCATACTTATCGATTGTTACTTCACAAATGATTGTATCTCCTGTAAAAACAGGTCTCAAAAACTCAAAATTCATCGTACGGGCCAGCACGTTATGGTCTCCGCCTACTTTAGTTGGCAGAGTAGCCGTTAATAATCCTTGAACCACAAGCCTTCCCTGTTCATCCGGGGTTATATGGTGAATTCCTTCATCACCTGATATCTCTGTAAATAGTTCAACATCCCTTTTTGTAAAAGTCCGTTCAAACGTAATCATGTCCCCTACATTTAATGACATATGAATCACCCTCCTGAAGGTTTTAAACAATATATCAATTAACGACTGAATATTACAATAATTAAGGATGGTATTCAACTTATTAACCCAGTTTCCACTTGCTAATTATGTTACGAATTTCCAATCTTTCGGCTTTATATCCTTATTCACCCATTCCTTCTTCGGCGCCTGGTATGGGGTGTTGGAGATTAATTGGTTATCGTGCCAGCTTGCAGCTCCGGAACGAATCATTTCATCAAGCAGAATTGGAATAAATTCTTCGGGCTGCTGCTGGAAAGAAAAGCGCGCAAAATCCTGGAACCATCCGCACTTAAGCAGGTAATCGCTGACTTCTTCTTTGGCCAATCCATTTTTCATGATTAAAGTGAATGAAAAAATCCTCTTGCAGGCATGCCATGACAATTTTCCTGGTGCCTTAAGCCACTTTTCAAACCGTTTCCTTGCTGCATCAATGGCAGCCAGAGGATTCTCTATTTGAGGTCCATGCCCTGAATAGGCCTTCCTGATCTTGAGTCCCGACAGCCGCTCCAGACTTTCCAGCGATCGCTGGATAGATGAAACACCCTCCCGGAAGATATTCAACCATCCGATATCATTTTGGTGAAAAAGATCCCCGCAAATTAATACCTCTTCTTCAGGTTCATACAAAGAAATATGCCCTAACGTATGTCCAGGTGTATGCAGGACTTTAAAAGTTCTGCTTCCTGTATGAATTTCATCGTTATCTGAAAGCTTTTTATCGACTCGATAAGGCTCTACAGGCTGATCCAGCCATTCTGCACTGCAGGCTTCGGGATTACAAGAGTTAATTAATTCCGCTTCCCATTTATGAGCAGCAATCCTAACGCCATAATTTTTTTGAAAATGAAAATTGCCTCCCACATGATCACTATGGTAGTGCGTGTTGACAATAAGGTGCAGTTCTTCTGGTGAAACGCCTGCTTCTTTCAGTAATTGCTCAGTTTCTTTGACATCACTTCCAAATCCAGTATCAATAAGGATCGGAAGTTCATCCTTGATCAGAACCATATTCGCACTTGGAAACTTTCTTTCAAAGAAAATAATATCCAAAGCTCCTCCTCCTTACCTTTCAGCCTCTCAATTTAAATGTGACATATATTCAAATGCTGTAGTCCCATATACACTTTTAAAATGCTTATTTAAATGAGTTAAATCAACAAAACCACATTCACTAACAGCGGCATAGATGTCTTTATTCTTTTCTATTACCTGCTTGGCTCGTTCGATTTTGCAGTTAAGAAAATACTGATACGGTGATATTCCAGTATGAGCCTTAAATAATCTGATGAACTGGAATTTTGATAGATTCAGCTCTTTACATATGTCGTCCAGTTTAAGTACATTTTCCAAACTGGCATGAACCATATCCTTCGCTTTTCTAATTAGAGCATTATCTTTCTTATCATATGATGAAAGTTTAGTATGAATGAGATGATCTGTGAGGGATAAAAGCAATTCACTGCATAATGCTTCATCTTTTTCGCTTAATATGGCATGAGAAAGACTCAAAATTTTTTGTTCAAGCCGATCATTATACACAACGGGATTTGAAAAACGGACGATATCCTTTGTCCCGCTGACCTCTGAAATCAGCTGGGGGTCAATATATAACATCACATAGTCAAGACCGGTCTCATCATGCGCCATTCCGTCATGTGCCTGCTCCGGATTAAAAAGCATAACGCCATTAGGATAGGATAATTGCAGACCACCATCCAGGGTATAGTGCTGAATACCGCGCAGGGTCACACCTATTGCATATTCCGCGTGAGCATGCTTTTTATAAGCAAATTCAGAAATACTTGCTGATAACGCAGTAATGCCTGCCGATTTTTTATAGATAAATTTGTCCATTGGATACACCCCTTAACAGCATATCTACATCCAGATCATCACACCGGAATAAGCTAAAAATATGGCCATTATCATATTTACAATCTTATCATGCTTCTGTAAAAACGCCTTGAAAATGGTACCGAAAAGCACCCATGTAATAAATGCTAAAAATCCAATAAGAGTGATGGCGAGAACACCCATTGTCACAGCCGGCACTTCCGTATAGTACGGCATGATGAAGCTGGGAATGACAGTCATTGTAAATAATACGACCTTTGGATTTAAAAACTGCATCAGGAAGCCTGACATAAAGGTGCCATTTTGGTTTACAGCAGGCTTGGAAGTATCCGCTGTGAATATTTGATAAGCGAGATAGAATATATAAAAACTTCCGATTAACTGCATAACGACTAATACTTTTGGTATGACCTCCATAAGGATCGTATTCAGCATAGCTGAAATCATAAGCAGCAGACCAAAAGCAATGGTAGCACCATAGGTATATTCCATCGCCTTCTTTGTCCCAATATTATGCACAGTGGATAATATGACGATATTCGTCGGACCCGGCGTAAATGTAACGATAAAACAGTATACTAAAAAAGATGTAATATTCATGAAGAAAACTCCTTTCAGGCTATTCTCACATAAATATACATCTTAGAATTAAGCGGCTTATAGTATATTATTGCAGGATCAAATAAACTCCTATTTTTGTTGCCACGATTGTTTAAATGCACTTCTCGCAGTCTCTAACTCAACAAATAGTCTCCGCACATGACCAGTCTCTTGCATGTTTCAGACTAATGTCAATAAACATGGATAAAGCTGGGGAAATCCACTTGTTTTTATGATAAACCGCTTGGGAGAAAATCTGTTTAAAACCACCTTCGCAGGGAATAACTTTTAACCTTCCTGCCTTGATTTCATCAGATACTGTCATTAGAGGTAAATAAGCAATACCAAGCCCGCTCATGACACAACGTTTCGTCGCTTCTATACTCCAAAGCTCCATCGTGTGGGAAGGGACGATCCCACGTTCTCCAAGGTATTCTTCAAACATCGTTCGATAACTGCATTCTTTCTCGTTCGCAATCAGACACTCGCTTATCTTTTGATTTTCGCAGCCTTTATCTAAAATATTCAGCGGACAGTCAGGGCTTCCAACTAGGACGATAGGTTCTTCCAAAAACGAATGGACGATTAAATCGGAATCCTGCAGCTGCGGCATCATGACAAATGCAATATCCGCACTGCCATTAAGTATTGCTCTCTTGTTATCACTGCACCTGGCGTTACTTAAACTGATGTTTACATGGGGAAACTTCTTTCTATATTCTCTTAATATTGGTTCCAGGCGGTATACCGTTAGTGATTCCGGAGCCGCAATCTTTAACTCTCCTCTCATATCCTCTCCATCACTGGCAATACTTTCGATCTTTCCATAGGTATCTAGTATCTCTTGAGTATAGGGGAGCAGCTTCTTGCCCGTATCAGTCAATCTTACCTTTCGGCCCATCCGGTCAAACAGAGGCAAGCCTAAATGTTCTTCAAGTGCCTGAATATGAGAAGTTACCGTGGATTGAGTGTACCCTAATTGTTCCGCCGCTTGTGTGAAGCTCCCCGTTTCAATGACCTTTTTAAACGTAACAAAATGGCGAATTTCCATCATTTCACCCACTTTTATTTTTCTCTTATTTTTATAGTATCAAAAAAATCAATGGATAACTTCATAAACTTCAATTTTACTAATGAATAGCTGCGGGTTACTATTAAGAAAAAAACAGGAGTATAACGGAGGTGTCTGAGTGTTGAAGCGTATTCACTATAGCTGGTTTATTCTTACCATTACATTTTTATCCATTATCGTTGCCGGAATTGCCATATCATCATCAGGAGTTTTCATAGATCCTTTCGAGAACGAATTTGGCTGGGATCGGCCTATAATTGCACTTGCTTTTGCCATTAGTCTTTTTTTATATGGTATATCAGGCCCCTTCATGGCAGCATTATTAGAAGTGATCGGGTTAAAAAAAATGATGATTGGTTCAATGGCGACTTTGCTGACTGGCCTCATGCTTACCTTAATGATGAACCAGTCATGGCAGCTGATGATTATTTGGGGCATAATTATTGGACTGGGAGCGAGTCTTTTTTTAACGGTAGTAAGTCCATATGTGGCGAATCACTGGTTTGTGAAACGAAGAGGACTTGCAGTAGGAATTTTAACAGCAAGTACTGCAACAGGTCAATTAATTCTTCTTCCTGTCTTAGCGTCTATAATCGATCATTATTCGTGGCGTTTGGCGATTGGTTTAATTATGATCCTTAGTTTCATTATGCTGATCATAATCCTTTTATTTATGAAAAACACGCCAAAGGATGTTGGCATTCTTCCATATGGACTGGAAAAAGAAATACAGGACAGCAATGAAGAACAAAAGAAAAATCCTATTGTTTTAGCCTTCAATGGCTTATTAGAAGCTGTAAAAGTAAAAGAATTTTGGCTATTAGCCGGCAGTTTCTTTATTTGCGGACTTTCAACGAACGGTTTAATTGGCACTCATTTTGTATCTTACTGTATAAGTTTTGGAATACCTTTAGTTACAGCGGCTTCCTTTCTTTCATTTATGGGAATTTTCAATCTAGCAGGAACAACCCTATCCGGCTGGCTGTCAGATCGTTTAGATAATCGATGGCTATTATTTTGGTACTACGGTTTAAGAGGGGCTTCACTTGTATTCCTTCCTTATGCATTAATGGAAGGTTCGATTACGATGCTTATTATCTTTACTGTGTTTTATGGATTAGATTGGATTGCAACTGTTCCACCAACTATTAATATCTCAAGACAAATATTTGGGACTAAAAAGAGCGGAATCATTTACGGCTGGATTTTCGCATCTCATCAGGTAGGTGCTGCTGCAGCTGCATATGGAGGCGGTCTAATCTATAAATTTTTCAATACTTATACTTGGGCGTTTTTCCTAGCTGGTGTTTTCTGTTTATTTGCAAGCTTATTTGTCATTACTATTAAAAAACAGCATTCAAGTCAATTAGCTAATGAGGGAATAGTGAATATATAGCAATTAAAACATACGTACCATTTTAATATCACGTCCGCAAAATTCCCCATCAAAACTAGTTAAAGTCTAATATCCTATAAAAAAGAACAAGCTGATTTTACTAAAAGATCGGCTTGTTCTAATGTATTCGAAAAGGAAACGCCAATTTTAACTAACACTAAAATTACTCTAAGCCATCATTAATCCTCTTCACAACTTTCGCAGGAACTCCTACAGCTACAGTATTTTTAGGAACATCCTTAGTGACAACGGCTCCTGCCGCAACCACAGAGTTTTCACCAATCGTCACACCAGGCAGGATGGTTGCGTTTGAACCAATCCAGACGTTTTTGCCAATGACAACTGGAGAAGGGTAGGTTATGTTTCTTGTTTCTAAAGATAACCCATGATTCAGTGTAGCAATCGTGACATTCATACCGATCATGGTGCCGTCTCCAATACGAATCCCGCCCCTGTCCTGGAAAGAACACCCTGTGTTAAAAAACACGTTCTTGCCAATCGTGATATTCTTGCCGAAGTCTGTATAAAAGGGCGGAAAGCACATAAAGGAAGAATCAACTTTACTACCTGTCAGTTCACTGAATATCTCTGCTATTTCATCTTTTGAATGATACGAAGTATTCAATTTCATAGTGATCTTTTGAGCTTCATAGCTGCATTGAGTCAATAGCCCATGCAATTCTTTGTCCTCACCTGAAATGGGATTTCCCTTTCGGCAGAAATCTATAAAGTCTTCCATGTTCATTTTTTAGCCACCTTTCTTTGTATGATCCTAAAAAAATCCAAGTTAAAAATAGAATGTCCCAAAAGCCAGGCTTTCAGGACATCTTTGAACCATTTACATAGTGCCGATATCAATCACAAATCGATATTTTACATCCGAAGCTAATACGCGTTTGTAAGCTTCATCTATTTGATCAGCTGTAATGACTTCAATCTTTGGAACGATGTTATGTTCTGCACAGAAATCCAGCATTTCCTGAGTCTCACGGATGCCTCCAATCATAGAACCTGCAAAGGAGCGGCGATGGCCGATGAGTGAGAACACATTGACTGACAATGGCTCTGCAGGAGCACCAACGTTTACCAATGTTCCGTCAAGCGTGAGCAGTGAGAAGTAAGCATCCATGTCGATCTTTGCACTTACCGTGTTAATAATTAAGTCAAACGTTCCGGCAAGTGTTTTGAAAGTTTCCAGGTCGCTTGTGGCAAAGTAATGGTCTGCTCCAAATTGCAGGCCGTCTTCTTTTTTATTCAATGTTTGCGAAAGGACTGTCACTTCTGCACCCATGGCATGTGCAATTTTAACAGCCATATGGCCAAGGCCGCCCATACCGACAACCGCTACTTTCTTGCCCGGCCCAGCTTTCCAATGATTTAGCGGCGAATAAGTGGTAATGCCCGCGCAAAGCAGTGGTGCTGCAGCGTCAAGCCCAATGCTATCAGGAATGCTGACAACAAAGTCCTCCGTTACAACAATGTGAGTAGAATAGCCGCCTTGAGTAGGCTCGCCATATTTGTCCACACCCGCATAAGTAGGAACATTGCCTTTGAGACAGTACTGTTCTTCTCCTTTACGGCAATTATCACATTCTCCGCAGGAGTCAACCATACATCCGACCCCAACCCGGTCACCGACCTTGTACTTTGTAACCTCAGCGCCTACTTCCGTAACAATTCCTGCAATCTCATGCCCAGGTACGAGCGGATAGTTCACAGGACCCCACTCGCCGTGAGCGGTATGAATGTCAGAATGGCAAATGCCAGCATATTTAATTTCAATCAGAACATCATGCAAATCAAGATCGCGCCTTTTAATTTCAGCCGCTCTAAACGGCTTGTCCGGACCGTCAACGGCCCGCGCTTTAGCAGTTATCATGAATAAAACCTCCTGAATTTTTTAAGAGAATGATAGATTTTAAAAAGAACTCAGTTAAGTTCCCATCATTTTTCTCTTTTCACAACCATGTTAAGGCTTATAGTTAACTCTAGGTCAAGCGATAAAATTAATTTTTTCAATCCCAATAAAGTGGCTTTGACATTTATAAGATACCATGATAATCTCACGTTATACCTTATAGTTAACTCTAGGTCTACATCTATAAAAATAGGAGATAAATAATGAAAACATACACGATCAGTGAAGTGGCAAAGGAATTGAATCTGACAGTATATACCCTCCGCTACTACGACAAAGAAGGTCTGATGCCCTTTGTAGAACGGACCCCCAGCGGAAATCGCTTGTTTAAAGAATCCGACCTTAGCGCTCTAAAAGTAATAGAATGCTTAAAAGCCACCGGGATGCCTATTAAGGAGATTAAAAATTTCATTGATTGGTGTTCTGAAGGGGATGCCACACTTCAGCAAAGATATGACATGTTTCTGGAGCGAAAAGCAAATGTACAAGCACAAATGGAAGAACTAAGAAAAACAATGGAAGTCATCGAGCATAAATGCTTATACTACAAGACTGCACTGGAAGCTGGAACGGAAGATATTCATAAAGAAGATAAAATAGAGATTAATAGCTGACAGAAAGCCGCCTGTATTTAATACAGATGGCTATCTTTTTAACTAAAAAATCTAATAAAAATCACAGTACACAATCCAGTCATGTTTTTCTTGATTGTAGAAAAAATAGAAACTGCCACTATCTACAATGTTGAAATGGGCCTTTTTATCAGAACTGATTTGAAATACAAAGGGGTAATCTTCTCCAAAAGAAACTCCACCTTGAGTAAAAGAAGGATACCCCCCAACTTTATGAACGGGATATATTTTTTCTACAATATCTTCGTAGTATTCTATCCCTTCCTCTGATTCAAGCCGTAATATTTCATCTTCAATTTGCGGGGCAATGCTATTAGAATCCTCCCAGGAAGTCTTTTCCGCTAAACTCTAAAATATTTAAACCCTCGGATGCCTCTGGTGCTTCAAAAAATTTAGTAACATGAATAAACACCGCTTCCGTGTCAAAAGCTGCTCTTTCGGGTTGTTCGTTACTCCTTTGTGCAATTTGACGTAAGCATTGCTCGTTATTTAGATTAAGGAAGATTAGTTGATGGCTTGCATTGACCTCTGACGCCATATCCAAAAACCACTTTCGCAGTTTTCGAGTGTTAGCTGGAAAATCCATCACTACATCTGTACCAACACTTAATATGTTTTGGACATGCTTTTTCACCAACGGCTTGAGCTGCGCTGAGAATTTTAGATAGTCCTCAAATGATACAAGCTGATTGGGATATAGAGATGAAAGCCATTCATCCTCAGACAACAGTACCGCATGTTTATCTATCGCCAATTGTTTTGATTTAGTTGATTTTCCAGCTCCCATTTTTCCACAGAAAAAGTATAGCGTCCCCAATTGTTTCATATTTTTTAACCCCCCGAGCTTATTTTAGTTTAAACTTTTTACTTCGTTAGTTCTCATAGACATTCTCCTCTTATTAATATTTAGACGTTAAGATTTATATCCAATTTACTTATTCTACCAATTTCATTTATTTTCCTTCTTTAACTAACCTGCCCCGTGTGTTCAATAGAAATCCCACAAAAAAGGCGTTAATCCTTCTTGGAACAACTCACCCTTTAACTCACCAAAAAGTTTAGCAATAAATACATTACTTCCAGTTCATTGAGCTGTGGGTATAAATACAAAACCATAAAACATATATTTCAATAGCAAAGATAATTAATTAAATATTCTGTACTTTATTGGAGTACTTACATATAATTGTTATATCAATTGTCAAGGAGGAATTTTCCATGCGAAAAATGATTAACACATCCGTTCAAACATATAGGGGTGTAACACTTTCTTAATTGTTTATGGTGTACCCCCTAATATGTGTTTATTTAAATTACACAAAAAGGGGTAACTTATGGATTTTCCAATGAAAAAATTTTTCTCGTATTACAAACCATATGTAAAATTGTATCTAACAGTATTGGCCTGTGCAATAATTGTCTCAGGTGTGACTTTGGTGCTTCCGCTACTTGTTAGGTATATAACGAAAAATGTTTTGGAAGGAGATTTATCGATCGCCTTACCTAAAGTTTATTGGATTGGCGCGCTAATGCTTGTTTTAGTAGCAATCCAAAATATAGCAAACTATTTTTTGGACTTCAAAGGGCATGAAGTTGGGGCTCGAATGGAAAGTGATATGCGTAATGAACTGTTCGCTCATATGCAAAAGCTTTCCTTCAGCTTTTTCAATAAAGAAAAAACAGGTCAACTTATGTCCAGGATTACTAATGATCTGCTGCTGCTTTCCGAGTTGTATCATCATGGCCCGGAAGACTATCTCAAATACCTAGTCCGTTTTATTGGAGCCTTTGTTATTTTATTCTTTATTAACTCCCAATTAACAATTGTTGCTTTCTGTTTTCTTCCTTTGTTAGGTGCCCTTTCCTTATATTTTAATAAGATTGAAAACAGGGCATTAAGAAGAAACAAAGAAAGGATTGGAGACGTAAACGCACAGGTAGAGGATAGTCTATCAGGAATCCGAGTAGTAAAATCATTTGGCAACGAGCAATATGAGATTGAGAAGTTCAGCCGGGAAAACAATCGTTTTCTTGAGAGCAGAAAAGAGTTTTACAACGTCGAAGCCAAGTTTTACAATAGTGTTCAAACAATTATCCAGCTGATTACAATCACAGTAATTATTATCGGGAGTGCCAGTATTGTAGACAACTCATTTGATTTGGCCGATTTAATCACATTTTTACTCTATATCAACTATATGATTGAGCCAATTCAAAAACTGACTCATATGAGTACGCAATTTCAGGAAGGAATCACTGGCTTCCAGCGATTTATGGAAATCATGAACCTTAAGCCTTCAATCGAAAACCAACCGAATGCCGTGCCTCTGCCTATGGAAGAAGTACAGGGTGAAATAGAGTTCAAAAATGTTTTCTTCCGTTATGAAGATAATTCTGGCTATGTCTTGGAAAATTTGTCTCTTCATATCCGAACCGGAGAATATATAGCCTTAGTTGGTCCATCAGGTGCTGGAAAAACAACATTTTGCTCGCTCATACCCCGCTTTTATGAAGTAACAAATGGCGAGGTATTACTGGATGGGAAAAACGTCCGCTCTATTGACCTTCAGTCTTTAAGAAAAGCTATAGGAATTGTACAGCAGGATGTTTACCTATTCGGGGGAACAATATTGGAAAATATTCGTTACGGAAATCCATCAGCCAGCGATGAGGAAATAATAAATGCAGCTAAGGATGCAAACGCTCACGATTTTATCATGAACTTGCCAAACGGATACCACACCATTATTGGTCAACGAGGAGTTAGACTTTCTGGAGGGCAAAAACAGAGAGTAAGTATAGCCCGTGTATTTCTTAAGAATCCACCTGTTCTTATATTAGATGAGGCAACTAGTTCATTAGATAACGAGAGTGAAAGCATTATCAAGGAATCACTCGAAAAGCTGGCGAAAGGGCGTACAACTATTGTTATTGCCCATCGCCTTTCAACTATCCGTAATGCTCAAAGGATCATTGTCTTAACTGGGGATGGTATTGTGGAACAAGGTACTCACAATTCTTTACTTGAAAGCGATGGAGTTTATTCCAACCTATATTCCCGGCAGTTTGAATTAACATTGTGATATTACAATAAATCGGCCCTTATTCGGGCTGATTTATTTTTAGCTAATACTAAATTTGCAGCTCTGTAATTCTTATTAAACTAACCTGCCCCTTTAGTTTAAAAAGAAAAAAGCTGCCTGATTAGCAGCTTTTGACCAGCACCCCTGAGCCTGAAGTTATAATCCTTCTTAGTTTAATGCTCCATCATTTCATGGGCAATGTCATGGCCATCCATGTCAGATGGATAGTACGTAGGCCAATGGGAAACTTCATCCAGCAATTTTTCTCGGTCGTCACCCCAATACAGGTGATAGTGACTAGCTTCTGTCGGATAGATACTATGATCACTAAACTGAATATATTTAGGAAGACCTTCAGCATTTGCTTCTAGTTTAAATACATATCTAACCCCTCTATTTCCCGCATCATATGTTAGAATTTCATACCCATCGTAGATATACTCCCCAGAATATTCTTCTCCGTTCTTGAAAAACGTTACCTTATTCCCCTGTATCTGAATTCGTCCAACATTTGTTTGGTATCCTTCATTATAATATTCCTTATATTCTTTGGCTGTCATCTCACCCCCATGCTCCGCTTTATTAGCAAATACTTCGTCAAGGGTGCCATCTTGAAGATATGGGTATACTGACTGCCAGTCACCTTCCCAGTCTGATAAGGATCGATCCTTCACTTGACTGTTTTCAAAATATCCTTCATAAATTTTTGCTGTTTCTTCATTATGTGAATGAGTATGGCCATGATCGTGTTCCCCCTGCTCATTTGTCTCAGAAGCCCCCTCGGATGAAGGTTCCGATAAAGCTTTTGTCAGTTCCTCTAAGTTGTGCTGCATGAGAGTAAAGTAGTCCTCATTATTCTTTATATCTTCTTCTGTTAAAACCGATAAATTGTGTATATGTAAAGCCTCTGCATCAATTTCCTTCCTAACAATGTCTGCCACTTTAGGAGTAATATTCTGTTCAAAAAATACATGCTTCAAACCATGCTTTTCAGCAGTCTTAATGATGTTTTGTACCTCTTTATGTGAAGGCTCGTTAGCAGGGCTCAAGCCGGATACAGCGATTTGCTCGATTCCATAGGTTTTCTCCCAATAGCCATAAGCAGCATGAGATACAATAATTTTATTTTCAGGTAAATTTCCAAGTTGTGCACGGAAGTCCTGGTCTAAGTTTTTGAGCTTTCCTTTCAGCTCCTCAAAGTTTTGGTTAAAAGTCTCTTCTTGCTCAGGTTTTAATTCAACTAATA
Organism: Cytobacillus sp. NJ13; assembly: GCA_030348385.1. Classification (NCBI taxonomy): domain Bacteria; kingdom Bacillati; phylum Bacillota; class Bacilli; order Caryophanales; family Bacillaceae; genus Cytobacillus; species Cytobacillus sp. NJ13. Next base: position 2,900,427 of record JAUCFP010000006.1, read on the forward strand.
AATCTTTTATATGCTCTGCGAGCTGAATAGAACGAACAGGATCCAGCCAAACGTGAGGATCTTGGTCCCCATGATTATGTCCAGCATGTTCGTCCTCATGACTGCCTTCTTCTTCATGAGTGTGGTCACTCTCATGGCCGCCATCCTCTCCTTCATGGTTATGTACATGCTTTTCCAAGTTTATTCCTTTTGATGCTTCAAGTACCTTAACGTCATCAGATTGAATGGTTTCCGAGATTTTGTTTGCATATGATTCTAAGCCTGCCCCATTATAAATAAAAGCATCAGATTCAGATATTTTCATCATATCGCCGGTGGTTGGCTCATATGTATGCGAGTCTGATCCCGATGGCAGAATAGACTCCACGGAAGCATGATCTCCTCCAATTTGTTCAGCAAAAAACTGTAGAGGATATACAGTTGTATAAATCTTTAACTCTTTGCTGGATTCTTTTGGTTCCCTCTCACTTTCACTGCTGTTTGCAGATTTTCCTCCACACGCAGCCAGCGTAAAGATGACAATAAATATACTAAGTAAGCCTGCAAATTTGTTTAACAATGTTACTCCCCCTTTACTTAGTGAACATTTTATCGTAATGATTACGATTTGTAAATAGTAATCATTACGATTTTGTGATTGTACCCGTTCATCTCCTTTGTTTAAAAAGAAAAAGCTGCTCGATCAGCAGCTAAATTTGTACATTAACACCCATTAGTTCAATACCTTTATCAGTTCAATTTCATCTCTGATCGGAATACCATCATAACCAATTAAGGGTATCTCGGGTTTTACCGTTCTTGCTTTCTCAACGGCATTAAGAATAATTTTGGACAGGATAAATCCTCGTTTCTGATAAAATTTTAATGCTAATAAATTATCGTTTGTTGTTATAAGTTTTACGATTTTACAATTTTTCTTTATAGCAAGATTTTCTACTTTTTGAACTAACGATGTGCCTATCCCCTTACCTTCTTCCAGACTATCTAAGGATATAATTTCACATTCATTACCTTTAATTAGGTAAGTAATTAAGCCAATGATTTTTTCTCCTTCATCTACAAGAGCAAAACCATCCAGTGCACTACAATCATAAATCCCACTGGAAGTAACCATTTCCGGGCTTCCCCAATGCAGCTTAAAAAATCCAATTATTTTATTTTTGGGTAAATCCTCAACTGCGTAAGTTTTCATTTAAAGCCACCTCAAATGTTATAAACTCTTCTTACCCCTCTGTGTAAATTGAATAAGCCACCTGGCTGGCGAGGTTTCACATTAATTCTCCTTTAGAGTCTACCTTTTATCTTTAAGAATTGAATATACATAGGTATCGTGTGCTTCTCCATTTTGCTGCATATAATCTCTTAGAATACCCTCTTTTTGAAACCCGGCTCTAGTCAGCAATTTAATAGATGCCTCATTTTCCATAAATACAGCTGCCCCAATACGAGTAAGATCCAATTCCTCGAATCCATATTGAATAACTTTCGACACAGCTTCGAAGGTATAGCCTTTTCTCCAATGTTCAGGATGTATTTCATATCCTATTTCTGCCCGCTTATGTTTAAGAGACAATGCATTAAAGCCGACTGTCCCAATTATTCCTTTCTTCCCATTAAGTTCAATTCCCCAGCGCATTCCTTTTTTCTCCCTGTAGCTATTTGCAAAAAAGTCAACAATTGCTTCAGCTTGTTCCATCCTTTCTAATGTTTCCTGCCCGTAGTAACGAGTCACATTGTCATTTGAAAAACAAGCAAATATACTCTCAGCATCCTCTTTCAAAATTTCTCTCAGCATCAGTCTTTTAGTCTTTAATGTCGGTATCACTTTTTTTCTCCCCTTACCTTCTATACTCTATCTTGAAAATATCTGAAGAATATTCCCATCAGGATCTGATATAAAAATGGCATGGAAACCCTTCTCCCTATTGGCAATTACCTTGAAATGTTCTGTCTGCAGCAGTCGAAAATAGTAAAATATCTTTAACGGCTGCTGGTTTTTTACTGCTAATGAAAACTCATTTATCATATTGTCATTGTATGGCTGTTTATTAATGCCTGGAGAATTATTTTTCTTTAATGAAGTTCTTGCCCGGTGAAGGGCTATTTTAATGGATTCATTACTGACTCTCAGCATTGCGGCTATTTCTTCAGAAGTATATTGGAACACATCTTTTAACGTTATTAACATTGCCTGACGGAGTGGAAGTGTACTATATAAGATTTCTAATAAACTGTCCCACTCCGTAAAGTCCCAGCTTTTTGCAAATAACTCATGAGGATCCGTCAGAATTTCAGTTCTCTTGCGCTTTTCATCAATAAAAATATTTCTGGCAATGGTGTACAAAAAAGTTATGTTCATCACCCGGTCTGGCTCTTTTTCTCTTATCTTGATCAATCTAATCATTGTCTCCTGGGTTAAATCCTCAGCCAGCCATTCTGAGGATGTTAAGGATAAACAATATTTATATAGCCTCAAAGGAATTTCCTCAATAGTTAAAGATTCTGTAACCATTTTCCCTCCGAAAAATATTTTCATTATTTTGTAACTTTTCTTTCATTATAATCGTTTGTATAGGAACAAAAAATAAGGAGTGTGATTTTGCATGTTTAAGGTCGGCAGTATTTTTATACCGGTTACAGATTTGGAAAGATCTAAAAAATGGTATGAAGTAAATCTTGGTCTAACGAAAGTAGATGAGTGGCAGGAAAACGGTGCTGATCATGGTGTGGGTTATGTTTTTGAGAATGACACCACAGGTTTTGCTTTAATAAAGGTAGAAAAACCTCAGCCAACGGAATTTACCGTCAAAGGGAAAAATAAAAACGTATATTATAATTTCGAAGTAGATGACATCCAGCAAGCATACGATCTGTTGAAACAAAATGGAGTGGAAACTACAGAAATTCACGATTATGGGATTATGAAAGGGTTTGATTTCTTTGACCTTGATGGGAATACCTTCAGTGCAGTAAGTGAAGAAATGAATTCCCCCTATCATAAAGACAATTTATAAACTTAAATAGTGGAAGCAGCCAAGGGTGTGCTTCCACTAACCTGGCCTTTTAGCTTACTAGGATACCTTCTGCTCCGTTAACCATGAATACTTATTCCTTCAGCACTACATCGAAATTAATAAAAAGGGAATTCCCAAATCCCCCTTTAGCAAACAACAAATCTAATGTTACACTAGAATTAATGGAATAATTTTGAAATGGGGTTAGGTGATGGGGGAAGTTATCTTAGAGATTAGTGATCTGAGAAAGAATTATGGTCCGAAGTCCGTGCTGAATGGTGTATCTTTTCAGGTGAAAAGCGGGGAAATCATCGGGTATATCGGGCCGAACGGCGCTGGGAAAAGCACCACTGTCAAAATCATGCTTGGCATTGAAGATGACTATTCAGGACAAGTCAAAATCTTTGGCCAGGATATTTCGGATGGAAATATTGAATATAAAAGAAAAATCGGATATGTGCCGGAAATCGCTGAAGTATACGATAATTTGACCGGCCAGGAATATTTGACCTTTGTTGGCGAATTGTATGGCCTCGATTCGGACCTCGCCAGTGATAAGGCAAAAAGCCTGATGGAACTATTCGGCATAGGGGAAGTCTACCATTCCCGGATCGCTTCTTATTCAAAAGGAATGCGTCAAAAGCTCCTCATTATCTCGAGCTTACTGCATAATCCGGAACTTCTGTTTTTTGATGAACCCATCAATGGTCTGGATGCAAATAGTGTCATGATATTCAAAGAAATCATGGCACAGCTTGCCGAACAGGGAAAAACGATCTTTTATTCTTCTCACATTATGGATGTAGTCGAAAAAATAAGCAGCCGCATTATTCTCCTGCATGACGGCAGAATTGCTGCTGATGGCACCTTTGAAGAGTTAAGGCAGCAAAATACGGAAGGTTCACTCGAACAGATCTTCAACCAGCTTACGGGATTTAGTGAACATAAGGAACTTGGTGCCAGATTTGTTTCAGTAGTAAGGGAGATGTAGGGATGCAGGACTATCAGACTCTTAAACTATTGGATCGTTTTGAGCGGATTTTCATAAGCTTTGGCGTAGATTACAAGATCATGAGAAGACTCCTGCAAGTAAAGCTAACGATGGATGGACGGCGTGTGCCCACCATTTTCTCGCAGAATGCAAAAAAAGAAAACAAGGAAAAGAACAATCAGTACATAAAATCTTTATGGATTTACGTATTGTTTGGGCTGTTTTTGATTCCATTTGTGCTTATGGGGGATAATTACCTTTTCCAGATGAGCCTCTTTTATGGGATTTTCACCTTTTTCGTTATGACCTCCATGATTTCCGATTTCTCTTCGGTTTTACTGGATATTCGTGATCGTAACATCCTGTTTCCAAAGCCAGTCGACCGAAAAACGATCAGCACGGCAAAAATGGTGCATGTTATGATTTATCTATCTTTCCTTACCATTGCGCTTGCGGGAATCCCTTTGATAGTGGGACTTATCAAAAATGGGCTCTTATTTTTCCTTATTGCTGCCGTAAACATCATCCTGATTGACCTGTTGGTTGTTGGTTTAACCGCACTGATCTATTTATCGATTTTACAGTTTTTTGATGGGGAAAAGTTAAAAGATATCATCAACTATGTCCAAATTGGGCTGTCCCTTATGATCATGGTTGGCTATCAATTGCTTATCCGCTCATTTGAGTTAATAGACTTAACGGTTTCGCTTCAGCCAAAGTGGTGGCAGGTGTTCATCTTTCCCATGTGGTTTGGGGCAAATATCGAAATGATGATGCAGGGCGCCTTCCAGCCTTTTTATACCATTTTCTCAGCATTAGGGCTCATTGTTCCGATCCTGTCCATCTGGATTTATATGAAATTCACCAGCACCTTCGAGCAAAACCTGCAAAAGCTTGCTTATCATGGAAAAGCCAAAGAAAAGAAACAGAGTAAAGTGGGGCTATTCCTTCTCAGCATCATTTGCCGCTCACCTGAAGAAAGAGCCGTTTTCAGATTTGCCGGCAGCATGATGAGAAATGAACGGGATTTTAAGCTGAAAGCCTATCCGTCTCTGGGTTTTTCCATCGTGATTCCGTTTATTTTTATCATGAATACTGTTCGTGAAGACTTTGCACAGCTATCTGACAGCAAGTCGTATTTAACGATTTACTTTAGTTTGATCATCATTCCGACCATCATGATTCTTCTAAAGTACTCAGGGAAATATAAGGGTGCCTTTATTTACCGGGTTGCCCCACTCAATCAGCTAAAGCCGGTGTTCAGCGGTACCATCAAGGCATTTATCTTTAAGTTATATTTGCCAGTTTACTTGCTCCTAAGTGCACTATTCCTTTTCCTGTTCGGGGCAAAAATCCTGCCTGATCTTGTCGCTGTATTTATCAGTGCCTGTCTATATGCGGTCATTTGTTTTATGGTTCTAAAGAAATCCCTGCCCTTTTCGGAGTCTTTTGATGAGTACAATCAAAACGGCAATAGTGCCATTATATTCGGATTGATGCTGATTGTAGCCTTATTAGCCTGCCTTCATTTTGCCAGCACATTATTGCCATATGGAATCTATCTGTATTTGGGGATAGCGATTATTTGCCTGGGTATTTTTTGGAAGCTGGCTTTCAATATTACTTGGGATCAGATTGTTGAATAACCTGCTGGGCGCTTATCAAAGGATAGTCATTTTGATATCGGGATAGCCGCATAGCTTATACCTTGGCGGATTTTAATCTGCTTCTTGTTTTAACCTTTAGCTGCCAATATTGGCGGCTCTTTTTTGCCTCATTTTGAACTGTCACCTGACGTTTTGTGCGAATTCCAGCCTCTTTGCAATAAAAATAGACATCCCGCAAAAGGATGCCTGCTAATTTTAAATGAATTTTTAAGATTTTATCATCTGGACCTTTTTCCTGGGATAATTCCCGCAAATATTACAACGGGTGACCAAAAATCCGCAGCCATTTACTTATTTAAGGCCTTTAAACCCATACTCTTCAAAAATACTCATTGATTTTTCATTTTGAAGATAATCATAGAATAACTTGGCTTCCGTTGGATGTCTTGTATCCTTAACCACACCCAAAGGATAAATAATGGCATCGTGAGTGTTTTCATCTGCCGTGTCCGCAATGTTAACTTTTTCAGATATTAATGCATCTGTTTTATAAACAATTCCAGCATCCACATTATTTGTCTCTACATATGTAAGGACTTGCCGAACATCTTTGGCATACACCACTTTATCTTCTATGTTTTCCCAAATACCTGTATATTCTAAAGACTTCTTCGCATATTGCCCTGCAGGAACAGACTCTGGAGTGCCGATAGACAATTTATCTGCTGCAGCAAGATCATTAAACGATTTAATTCCCATTGCTGATTCTTTCGGCACCACCAGAACAAGTTCATTCCCAACTAAATCAATTCCATTCTTTTCTTCGATAAGACCGTCCTGTACCAATTTATCAAATTTATCCTCTGCAGCTGAAAAGAAAAGATCAGCGGGTGCTCCCTGCGAAATTTGCTGCTGAAGTGAGCCTGATGCTCCAAAGTTAAAGTTTACTAGCACATTCGGATGCTCCTTTTCGAAGTTTGCTTCAATATCCGTCAAGGCATCCTGCAGGCTTGCTGCTGCCGAAATAGTCAATTCCACCTTCTCTCCGGTTCCTTCTTGCTTCTCCTCTCCTGTATTTTTAGATTGGTCATTGTTTGAACATCCAGCCAATGATAAAAAAAGCACCATTAACGAAAAAAATAACAGGTATTGCTTTTTCATTATGAATCTCCCTTCCAATTAGTTATATCGATTATAACTAATTATAACTGCTAATGCCCTAGTTATAAGCGGCCAGGACATCGTGTTAGATATTCTGGGCAAAAAGGTGATTACCTATATTATGTAATTTTTAATCTGGATTCCATATTTGTATATTAAGGCAGTTCCACAAAAATAGCGTTAATCCTTTCCTGGATCAACGCCTAAAACAGAGTGCACTACTCCCCTATTATCTTTTTACTTAGATATTCCCCGAAGGTGATTTTTCCTATATTCCGGGCAGGATTGGTATTTTTCCCATCAGAAAAAGATTTATATAGTTTTCCAGTTAGAGATAAGCTTAAAACTTTATTAGGTTCATTATTTAGTTTGATTTTCAGTTCAGCCATTTCTCTTAATGTCATAACATCCGGTCCGCCAAAATCCTCCGCTCTCCCTTGCGGTTCTTTATCCACTAATCCTATTAGATGATCAGCAAATTCACCCGCATCCACACTTTGACATTTAAATTCCCCCGGGACAATATATCTTTTAAAAAAGGGTTTGGCTAGAAATAAATGATCAATAAAATGGTGGAACTGAGTTGCGCGTACAATTGTATGGGGGATAGAGCTTTTTTTCAGCAATTCTTCTGCTTCAAATTTTAGCTTATAATAGTTAAATGGTATTTCATCTATCCCAACAATTGACGGATAAATAAAATGTTTTACGTGCTGTGATTTTTTTAAGAACTCCTTAAAGCCTGAAACCTCAACACTTTTTGAATTCTTCATTGGGCTTGTTGCTGCGTGAAGGATGACATCTGCATCTTTTACTGCTTCATCTAATCCTTCACCTGACGATAAATCGCTATAAACCCACTTGAAATGTCCAATTCCATCAGGTTTTCTCCTGGAAGTTAATTTAACTTTATAACCAGAATTCTTTAGTTGATTAAGCAAAGCTGAACCTAGGTGTCCTGTGGAACCTGTGACCAGTATCTTCAAGTACAACACTCCCATTCTAATGGGTTTCCTTTATATTGTATTATTCAGATATTTGGTGCTATATTCAACTAAAATTCCATTTTTTTCATAAAGAAAAAGCCGCCGAAATGGCAGCGAAATACAATACCTGTTAGTTAAAGTACAGTCTCCAGAAAGCCGTCTTCCCAAAATTTCTGCAATAAAATCTAAACCCTCAGCGAGCCGCGGAAACCCCTTGCACCATAGTAGGAATCGGCTCCATTGTGATACACAAAAACAGTGTCGTAGCGGCGGTCACAAAAGATAGCCCCGCCAAGCTTTCTGATATTCTCAGGTGTTTGCACCCAGCTCGAGGTTTTCTTATCGACATGTTCAAGCTCCTGAAGCTCCCGGTATTGCTCTTCTGTTAAAAGTTCAATTCCCATGGCGGCTGCCATATCCATAGCGCTGTTTTCCGGCTTGTGTTTTTTCCGTGCCTCCAGCGCTTCACGGTCGTAACAAATACTTCTCCTGCCTTTTGGACTTTCAGCTGAACAATCATAAAATATGTATTCGCCGGTCTCTTGATCATGGCGGATAACATCCGGTTCACCTTCGGTCCCTTCCATTTCATTGAGCGACCACAATTTTTCAGGATTAGCCTCGAGCTTAGCTTGTACTCCAGCCCACTCCACACCTTCATGGCGGTGCATGTTTTTCTCAAAACGTGCTTTCAGAATTTCCAGCAGTTCTTCACGCTGTTCTGGTGACAGTTCCATATTTCCTTTTGCCATATTAATTCCTCCTAGTTTTTACTCCATTATAATATAATTATGACCCTTAAGGGCTATTTGCTAAAAGTGGAACAGCATTAACTTTTCATGAGCCACCTTCGGACACATTCACGTTGGTTTCCTGTTTTTCTGTCCGAACTAGCTCTATCTTCGGACTCGTTCACGTTGATTTCCCGCTTTTCTGTCCGAACCTGACTATCTTCGGACTCATTCACGTTGGTTTTCTGCTTTTCTGTCCGAACCTGCACTATCTTCGGACTTATTCTCGTTGGTTTCCCGCTTTTCTGTCCGAACCTGCTCCACCTTCGGACTCATTCACGTTGGTTTTCTGTTTTTCTGTCCGAACCTACTCTATCTTCGGACTCATTCACGTTGATTTCCCGCCTTTCTGTCCGAACCTGCTCCAACTTCGGACTCGTTCACGTTGATTTCCCGCTTTTCTGTCCGAACCTGCTCCACCTTCGGACTCGTTCACGTTGATTTCCCGCTTTTCTGTTCGAGCCTCCTCCACCTTCGGACTCTCTCACGTTGATTTCCCGCTTTTCTGTCCGAACCTGCTTCATCTTCCTCTCTTTATGGAATGACAAAAAAACAAAAAAAAACACTAACAAATATGAATAACATTTGTTAGTGTTTTCCAATCTATTATGAAGCTTGCTGCTCAAATCTTTCTTCTGCCGGAGGGTTAAATTGGCCTTCCCACTTGGCAATAACAATTGCCGCAAGTGAGTTCCCCACCACGTTAACCGCTGTGCGTCCCATATCAAGGATACGATCGATTCCGGCAATAAAGGCAAGGCCTTCTGCAGGCAATCCAATTGTGCTGAATGTAGCCAGCAGCACGACAAATGATACGCCTGGCACTCCTGCCATTCCTTTCGATGTAACCATCAGTACTAACATTAATGTGATTTGCTGTCCTATGCTTAATTCTATGCCAAACATCTGGGCAATAAATAAAGAGGCAATGGCCTGATATAAAACCGATCCGTCCAGGTTAAAAGAGTAGCCTGTTGGAATAACAAAAGAAGCAATATGTTTAGGGCTTCCTGCCTTCTCCATTTTGTCCATGATTCTCGGAAGCACTGTTTCAGAACTTGCAGTTGAAAATGCCAAAAGTAATTCTTCTTTAATCATCTTCAGTAATTTAAAGATGCTGAAACCGACAACTTTGGCCATCACTCCTAACACAACAATAACAAAGAAGAACATGGATCCATATACAGTAAGCGCCAGCTTGCCCAATGGAATCAGTGAGGCAAAACCATACTTAGAGATTGTTACACCAATTAAGGCAAATACCCCGATTGGTGCATACTTCATAAATAGGTTTGTCACATAGAACATCGCCTTGGCCGTACCTTCGAAGAATCTCAATACCGGCTTTCCCTTATCCCCAATTGCTGCAATTCCAAGACCAAATACAACTGCAAAGAAGATGATCGCCAGCATATCGCCTTCCACCATCGCCTGTACCGGGTTTGTTGGGACTATATGCAAAAATGTATCAGCTATAGACTTGCCCTCTTGCTCTTCATTGGTTTCAACATAGTTTGAAATATCGCTTTGCTGCAGGCTGTCCATATTCAGGCCGGCACCAGGCTGAATCAAATTGCCGGCAATCAGGCCAACCACAATGGCAACCATAGTCATGCCGATAAAATAAGCCAATGATTTACCGCCAAGCTTACCAACGGACTTTATGTCTCCAACACCGGCAATGGCAACAATAATCGTTGATAGCACAATGGGAACCACGATCATTTTAATTAAGCGGATAAAAAAATCGCCAAACGGCTGCAGAATACTTTGCGCCGTTTCACTTCCATAGAAAATACCACCAACAACAATCCCTAAAACAAGACCAATGAAAATTTGAGTGGCTAAACTTAATTTAAATTTTTTCATCAATTACCCTACCTTCTTTTTTAGTTTTATACGTGCTGCGCAGGCAAGGGAAACAAAGATGATCCTGATAAAAAGAAAATCGACAAAAATGCGGATTTTGTCAATTCACACTATTTCATATTCTCTTATGTTTCCTTAAACGCTGACGAGGTTAGCTTTCGGGTTAGGACTGTGGAAACAGTAAGCCCTTCCATAGATAGGATTCACCCCAAGCGGAAACTCCGCTGTAAATATTGGGTCCCCCGTTCTTAAAAAAGATTAAGCATAGTACATAGACACTTGATTATTATAATATTTTAAAATAATTTTTGTAAATAGTTAAGTTTTCCCGGCAGTAAACTAAACGGCCTCTAAACACACTAAAAAAAGCTGAAATTCAATGAATTTTCAGCTCTTGCACTTGTTATAGGAAATCAATATTACTTTGTATAAACAAAAAAAAGCATTTGGCTCCGCCTGCGCCAAATACAATGATAGCCACACATGCTATCCCCGCTAAATCTAAATTAACATCTTTTTATTAATAATATTGGACGAGCTTGTAAACCTTTTATTAAAATTCCCAGGTCGATAACACTCACCGTTAGCTTCAAAATACCTCAATCAATGAAATAAAAATTCCATCGTTTTGCTAAATGCTTCTTGTTCTGATTTTGCATCATATCTAGAGGAATAAGGATCACTGAATCCATGTTTCCCTGTAAATTTATGTACACTAATATTCTTTTTTTCTAAAGCTAATAGTAATTCATCAACATTAAACGACTGCTCTTCTTGCGGAAAAAATAGCATTACAGGACACTGGGGTGTTAACTCTAAATAGTCCCTAATCCTTGAACCGTAGTATCCAACTATTCCATCAACACAATCCTCCTCACCGCACAACCAGGCAACAGTTGCCCCAATACTAAATCCAATGATATATATTTTTTCGTATTCATCTTTAACAGCTAATAATAAATCTTTTATTTTTTGGGCAGCACTGAAAAATCCTACATGTTCCATAAAATGACGATAAGCGGCTTCCTCTTGAGAATAATCAAAAGGTGTCTCTCGCTCTAATACATTGGGGCATGTCACATCAAAACCCTGCTTTGATAATAATTCGCAAAAACTCTTTATATGCTGATTAATTCCATAGATTTCGTGGATTACGAGGATTAACGAATTAGAATTACTCTGTCTTTTCATGATTGTGTCCCTTATTCTCCATATTTCTTCTCCCATTCATCGAACCATTTTTTGCACTTTATTCCATTCAAAAAGGTATTCTATATTTAAATGATTTTTTCCTTCATCATTTAAACACCCCTTTAAATCAAAAAAGCCGCCTATTTGGCAGCTGGACTTTAAAGCAATGCACCAATATAAAATTAAATACAAGCTTCATATTCAGTTTTGAGGTTATTGATGATCGTCTGAATAGGCAGGATTTCGTTAATTTCATGGACTCTTGCCCCCGCAAATACGAGACCATTCTCGCAGTCCCCATCCATGGAAGTTATCAAGGAATCCATTGTGCAAAAGCGATAAGAGCAGTTTTTCAGGCAATCGATACATTTCTTTATTTTCACCTTTTTATTGTCAGATATCTGCTCTGTAAAGTGGTTCTTAATGGCACGGCCTTCCAGTCCTACAGTGGTTTTCACCATGACGATATCTTCCTGTTTGGCATGGACATACTTTTCTTTGAAGGATAATGGTGCATCACATTCTTGACTTGCGACAAATCTTGTTCCCATCTGAACACCGGAAGCACCGATACGAATGGCATGAGCGATATCTCTTCCTGTCATGATCCCTCCAGCAGCAATGACAGGAATCTTAACTGCTTCCACAACTTCCTGTAAAATATCGAATAGCGGTCTTTCGGTCCCTAAATGTCCTCCCGCTTCATTGCCCTCGACCACAACGGCAGAAGCACCAAGCCGTTCTGACATTTTGGCCAGCCTTGCAGATGACACAATCGAGATGACCGGTGTGCCAGATTCTTTGCCCCAGCTGTACATATCTCTTGATATTCCAGCACCTGAAATAATGAAATCAACCTTTTCCTCAATGGCTGCTTTCATTTTTTCAGCAAAATCATTCATGGCAAAAAGAACATTCACCCCAATATAGCCCTCACCCTTGATAGATGCCTTAGCCTTTCTTATATGCAATCTTAAATCTTCGATGCTAATTCCTGTTCCAGAAATAGTTCCAATCCCCCCGGCATTCGCAACAGCTGACGACAGACCACTTAAAGAAATACCTACGCCCATACCACCTTGCATGATTGGAAATTTAGGTTCCATATGACCAATTCTTAATTGCGGAAATCTCAAAAGAATACCCCATTTCATCGTCGAATTATTTCTTCTCCATTATTGTGCGAATGGGGTTAATTGAATAGTGATAAATATAATACCTGATACTAAAATCAGGTGGTAATTTAGTAATCGTCACAGAATGTTCATGAAAGGTTAAATAACTCTTTAAAAATCAGCAGTATCCATTCAAAATCCTTACACCATTAGGATCCACTAATGGTTTTGGTGAAAACCCCTTTATAACAGCTTCCCTGATGGTAACTGTCTCACCAATTATCGACTTGATGGAATTGACAGGCTTTCCAAACAAAATGGAAAGGTCATCTTCTAACCCCTTTTTCTTTGTTCCTAATCTTAATTCCTTTATCTTTATGTTATCAGTCATCGAATCTACTATATCTTTGTTTGATTGAAGTTCTATCCTAAAAGAATAAGGGGTTGTAATAAACGTTCTTCGTTCCCCCCTATCAACAGTCCAATTCATATTATCTGCATTTTGACATATAAGCTCTTGTTCTTTTTCAGATACCCAAAAGCCTATATGGTCAAATATTATCTTCTTTCCATATCCAAAAGTGATATTTATGGACCCTTTTCTTGCTTCGATTATACGAAAAAGGATTTTCTTCTCCCGGAAGTCCTCCCACACTAAAGGGGGATCAAAGTTCTGAAAATCCCCCTGGTATTTTCCAATTCGCTGATATATACGAAAGCCGTTATTCACGTAAAATCTTTCTGTTTCTTCCACATGCGGGGTCCAAAAATGATAATGAAAAAGCACAGACATCACCTCTTTATTAAGCTCATTACCTACATATTCAATAAAAAAGCAATTTCTCCTTTGCAGGCAATTTTCACGAGGTGCTTATATAGTTGACCACTGCAGCATTCCTTAATAAAATGAAAACATCCCAAATTGGAGGTTTTTGTTTGTTGAACTTATGTTCAGAGCTGGAGGAGTAACACTTTCTTCATGACTATTTGCATGAGAAAGTGCCATTTATATTGAACTTTATCATCACTTAAAGAACAGGAGACTATAAATGGATATTGTCATTCGGCAAGAATTCCCTGCAGACTATCATTCCACGGAAGAAATGATAAAAGAAGCTTTTTTAAATGAAGAATACAGCGACAAGACAGAACATTTCCTTGTTAAAAGAATCAGAAATTCAGATGCTTTTATTCCGGAGCTTTCTTTAGTAGCGTTAACTCAGGCTAAGGAGGTTGTGGGTCATATACTTCTATCTAAGATCACAATAGGTGATGGTGAGAAAGCTGCAGATTCTCTGGCACTTGCCCCCGTTTCTGTTGCTCCCGGTTATCAAGGAATAAGCATCGGCAGTCAATTGATTCGTACTGCACTTAACAAGGCAAAAGAGGCCGGATATCAATCCGCAATTGTTCTAGGCCATAAAGATTACTATCCAAAGTTCGGCTTTAAGCCAGCCAGCCTTTGGAATATCCAGGCCCCGTTTGAAGTGCCTGACGAAGTGTTCATGGCTCTGGAATTGACGGAGAATGCTCTTGAAAATGCTGCCGGTGTTGTCCAGTATTCAAAAGCTTTTTCAGAATAAGAGGACTGGATAAAAAAAGAGCTGCCGATCCACATGCTGGATCGGCAGCTCTTTTACCTATTTGTTGATAATGGCATTGCCTTGGACTTATTCTGTAAGTTCCCAATCAGGATTCCAAACCACTTCCCACAAATGTCCATCTGGATCTTGGAAGTATCCAGAATATCCACCCCAAAAGGTGTCGTGAGCTTGAACCGTAATAACGGCACCCGCACTCTCAGCCTGTTCCATTACCGTATCTACCTCTTCTTTACTCCCAACATTATGCCCAATCGTAAATTCAGTTGGGCTTTTTCCTGTCTGGTTCATGCTCGTGTCATGAGCGATATCTTTACGATTCCAAAGTGCCAGTTTTAATCCTGATTGCAGATCAAAAAAAGCAACAGCACCATGCTCGAATTCTCTTCCTACTATGCCCTGTGTTGGAAACCCAAGACCATTCTGATAGAAATGTAAGGACCTTTCTAAATCATCTACACCTAATGTGATGACTGAAATTCGCGGTTTCATATAAGACCTCCCAATAATATCGTATAAAATAAGACTTTCAAATTTTTGCGAAGAAAAGTTTATAAAGCATACTCATTCATTTATATCGAAAATCAAATGATCGAATAACTCCCCATCCACGTAAAGCAAAATGGCCCATTCTCCCTTTTTAGGAATTTTAACAGATGATGGTGTATGTGCATCGGCCCCGTTGTTTGGACCATAAGCACGAATGGTCCATCCCATTCCATTTAATACTTTATGGACAGTTTGCGATTTTTTATGGAATCCAACAATCGTCAGATCTGCATCTTCAACTCCCCAAAGATGCCACATCCACTTTTGGCCGTTTAAACTCGGCATGTCAGCACCAATCACACCGGACTTGTTTTCATTTCCGATAATGCCCCTGTCACCGAACTCCACAGCTTTTCTTTCCCAATCAATAGTGTCAAAATCACTCACTTGAACAAAATCTGGTATATCCTCTGGCAAAGTAATAGGGGCGTCTTTTGCTTTTTCAGCCACGGTGACAACTACATCCCCATAAGCTTTGCCATCCAGGTACACCTCATACTTCCACAGACCTTCGTAAGGAAGTGTGAATGTAGTCGTGAACCTCTGCAAACTTGGGTATCCAGGAGATGGTTCTATTATTTCTTGATGAGGCAAAACTTGTATTCTTTCACCTGTTTCTTTATGAAGGGCAGAAATGGAAAGTTCTTTTCCTTTATAGGTGTCAAAAGGCTCTGCGAAACTAAAAATATAGCCATAAGGCATTCCTGCTTTCAGATTAGGATCGGGTAATATGCTAAATTTTATAGTTTGATTCACCTTATATTCATGCCGTATTTCCCATTCATTATTCATGCCGCCACTTATCTTTTCGGGATCTTGCCTGACCAAAATCTCAGTTGAAACAAAGAAGGCCAGGAGACAGATGGCAAAAGAGGAAATAGCGAATATAAGGAATTTATTGGGCCTGTTTGGCTTCACTATTCTATCTGTACGGACAGCTTTTCTAATATTCATTTTTTGAAATTCCGTAAAGTGATCACCTTTGTAAGTCGTCGAGTCCATCGCCCTCCGCAGCTGCTTAAGCTTGCTCTCCATTATATCCCCACCTCTCCATCATTTTCTTCAGCTTCATTCTCCCTCTGCTCAGCCTGGTTTTGATCGTGTTGTGGTTCACGCCTAATATTCCTTGGATTTCTTCAATCGAACATTCTTCATAATAATAGAGTGTAACCACTTCCCGGTACTTTACAGGCAAAGACAATACACACAAGGAAAGAAATTCTTCCTCGCTCCGCTTTAACAGATTCTTTTCCGGCGACAATTCCTTAGATGAAAAAAGAGTAAACAAGCTTGAATTCATCACCACTTTTCGAAACGCATAACTCTTCAAGACATCCTTTGATTTATTAATAGCCAATCGATAAATCCATGATTTAAAGGAGATCACTTCATCGATTTTGTCATAATATTTGTAGCACACGATGAATACATCCTGAACAATATCTTCCGCCAGCTTCCAGTCCTTCACATAGTTATAAGCCAGCTTTGTGAGCCGTTCACCATACTCATCCATAATAAACTCCAGCCAAGCATCACGATTTTCTAATGGGCCTTCATCCCTGACCATCCTCACACACTTCCCACCCCATTTTCACTTTAATGCTAAGACGAATGAGTTAGATATAGGTTTCATTTTTCTATTTCTTTTTTTAGAAAAAAGGCACTTACCCTTTTGCGGATAAGTGCCGGTTCCGTCCCTGTCTATAAAAGAAGCTTGTATTTAATTTAAGTACAGAGGGTATTGGGGTAATTGGAAAAGCAACATACTCGTTAGTGCCGAAAACTACTTCATATACCTTGCAACTAGCAAATAACACCTTTCTCTTGTAAGACTTGCTTGTGTAGCCACATATTCCAATGGCTCCATCGATCCGCCTTTGTATTTTAGTGAAGACTTTTTCGCCGTTTCATCTCTTTGATGGATCCAGTTCCGCTGTTCTTCTCTTAATTGGTCCATCTGTCCTTTATCAAGCTGCTCTTCTAGCAGACCATAAATTTTGTTTAATTCCTCATCCCAGGTTCTATATCTTTCTGCCTCTTGTTCCACCAATTCTGCCGTGGTTGTCTTGGCTTCTGCGTATCTGTCCGCTTCTTCCATTTTGTTTAGTTTCTTGAGATATTCATCCTTATTACTTTCATGATTTTCATTTTGATCATTGCTGGACTCCACTGACTCTCCCTCATTTGAGGCTGCAGAAGGATTGTCTGTATCTTCTTGTTCATTGAGCTGTGTGTTATCACTGCTGCCAGAAGAGTTTTCTGCCTCACTTCCCTCTGAATCTGTAAAACCCTTATCAATTGAGCCGCCATCTTCATTTTGAGCCGAGCTGTTACTAGCTGGCAGGCTGCTCGATTCTTCCGATGAGTTTCCACAAGCAGCCATTACACCTGATAATCCTACTGTTAGCAGTACTGCCAAAAACTTCATGTTATTTTCCATTTTCAAACTTCCTTATCTATTTTAATTTCTCCATCATAGTCGGTGCAGAATATATGTGGTCTATTCCTCAGCAGTTTAATTTCCTTACTTCCCCAAACCAAACAAGTGCCTTCTGCTCCATTTCCTTCACAAATGCCTTTTTTGCTTGGCTGTACTCACTCGTGTTATCAAACCTTTTTACTAATTCTTCCTTGAAAATAGTGTACCTTGCTGCTTCAGAAGGATGGGTCCGCAGATAATCCCTAAATACAAGGTGCCGTTCAATTTGGGGGTTATCAAATTGATAGAAATGTAAATGGTGAGATCGGTTTTCTCCGCCTTTTCGAAATAATCTTCTGCCTGTAATGCCCCATTCACCAGCAGCCTCATATCCTAGTTTTTTCATTTTTTCATTAGATTCATCTATCTTCTCGATGTCTTTCACAATACACATCATATCGATTACAGGCTTTGCCTTCATCCCCCGGACCGAGGTACTGCCAAAATGTTCACATTTTATGATTTCATCTTCAAAGATTGTTTTGAGAAATTCTGCCTCTTTTTGAAACATGAGTGCCCAATTGTCGCTAAATTCCGTTAGCCGAATCTTCATTTGGAGACCTCCATTATGAAATTTACATTGGGTAATTCATCCACAATTAGTTGTTGCTCCAACCACACCATTTCCTGCCCATCCAACTTCATTTTAAGATAATCATATTATAAAACACATGTTCGTAATTGTAAATTTTACCAATATGAACTTCTGCTCTCCTAATCCTATTTCTTACAGCCTGCTGTGTTGCCGCCCAAGTGATTTGTGATATAACAAGATTAGAAGACTTTTAGAAAGAAGGATGTGTTACAGTTTGAACGACCGCCATCATCAAATACTTTGGATTATGATCATGCTGGTGCCGATAATTGTATTTATAAACACGAACAATTTGGAAAAGGCATTTCTGACTTTTTTGGGAGGGGTGATTTTTTATCTCGTTTACGGATTGTTTTGGTTTCGCCGGGATCAGAAAAGGCAGGCGGATTCCGAAATCTGGGAGATCAGCAAACTTTCAGATAAGCAATTAGAGGCTTTCACCAGCTCTCTATTATCCAAATTAGGATATACAGTTACAAAATCGAATGATGAAAATCCGGATATCAGTTTTTTACTGACCTCTCCAACTGGGTATCAAGCGATTGTTAAAGTCAAAAGCCACAAAAGAGAGGCAGGAATACGCCATGTCCAAAAAACATTAAAACAAATGGATTTTTATAATGCTGCTGAATGCTGGGTCATCACAAACGAGCGTTTCACCCGTCAAGCAATTGAATTTGCCGAAGCAAACAATATGCGCCTATATGACCGGGAACAGTTCATTAAATGGATTCTAAAAGCGAAAAAAGAGGAAAAAATACGGGGTTAGAATTCTTGATGTTCAGGAAACTCCTTTATGCCCCTACTATCATCAATGTGTATCTTTAACAAATTAAATATCCCAATTTCTTAGTAAGAAATTGGGAATCTATTGTTAATGCGGAATATCTCTATACTATAATTTCAATTTACCTATATGAATCATGTATTGGATGAAACAGGTCTTCCGCTGCATTTCTGACAACTGAAAAATGTTCCACATTGTAATGGCCGTGAAGAGTATCATTATGATGCTTGATAATTTGTTCTGCACTTAAAGCATTGCTGTCCGTTGTTGAATGTCCATCACCTACTAATGTGACATCCAATCCACTAATAGTTGCAGTTCTAACTGCACTGTCTATACAGTGCTGGGTTTTGCACCCCATTATAACAACATGCTTGACCTTTTGAGATTTTAGATGATCCAGCAGTCCTGTTCCATGAAAAGAATTCGTTGCAGCTTTATCAAAGAACTTTGTTTCCGCAGGCACATTAATTTCTTCATGAACCTGAAATCCTTTGCCTTTCCCTTCAGCAACATCTAAATCCCTGACAAAGACAACTGGAACACTGGATTTTTTTGCTTTTTCAATCACTAAATTGATATTCCCAATAAGCTGCTCTTTATTAAAGACTTTACTTTCTTCCTGATTCCCATCAATTAACTCCTGTTGGGCATCAATAATTAATAAGGTTTGATTCAAATGATTTTCCCCTTTCAATACCTATAAAATTATTTTAGACCTGTTCCCCTTAGTATTTTCACGCCAATATATTTGATTGTCATAATATCTGCCTCCTAAATTAAAACATTGTCCAAAAACGTTATCGAAATTTTTAGACATTTTAGATTTTAACATAAAGATCTGTTTAATAAAATATGTTAAAGTTTCTTTTTTAAATACATTACTGTGAAAACAGGACGTTCATTAAATCATCTTTAAGAAAAAAGGCCGCCTGAGTGGGCGGCCCTAAAAATAAATGACCCTGAAAGATCACGTAATATTTCATATTCGCAGCTTAGTAAGCACGCGCAAACCAAACCGTATGCTTCGCATCTTTTCCACAATGGATGCATGTGTGCTTAGATGCCGGCGGATTGAATGGGATGTTCCGTGTGGTGAATTTTGTTTTTTCTTTTACACTTTCTTCACAGGCGTCTTCTCCGCACCAGCCAGCTAATATCCATCCAGGAATGGTCTCATTTGATTCGGATTCTGCTATGTGCTGTTCTAACTGGTCCATTGTATCAATATGTGTGTGCGAATTCTCCGAGCGGAACGCTTTTGCTTTATCGAATAGACGAGTCTGCATGGTTTCAAGCTCTTTTTTAATGCTGTCAATAATGGATTCAAGCGGGACCGCGACTTTGTCTCCAAGATCACGGGCCTTCATTAAGCATTGATTTTGGTCTAAATCACGTGGGCCAAGTTCGATGCGGACAGGTACACCTTTCAGTTCCCACTCATTAAATTTATAGCCTGGTGATTGATCGGAATCATCCAGACGGACACGGATTCCTTCTGCCTTTAATGCGGCAAAGATTTCATCTAACTTCTCCATAATGGCCGGGTTCTTTTTCCATGGCCCTACTGGAATCAGCACAACTTGAGTCGGTGCTATTTTTGGAGGCAGCACAAGGCCTTGCTCATCTCCATGAACCATGATGACGGAGCCAATTAACCGTGTAGACGTACCCCATGATGTTGTATGGACATATGTGTGTTTATTTTCTTTATTCAAATATTTGATATCGAAGGCTTCCGCAAATTTTGTACCTAAGTAGTGTGAGGTTCCTGCCTGCACAGCTTTTCCATCTTTCATCATCGCTTCAATGGAGAATGTATCCACAGCGCCGGCAAAGCGTTCTGATGGTGTCTTTTGGCCATCATAAACCGGAATCGCAAGTAATCCTTCTACAACTTCTTTATAAATGGCCAGCATTTGCATGGTTTCCTTACGCGCATCTTCTTCATCCACATGAGCCGTATGGCCTTCCTGCCATAAAAATTCAGAAGTGCGGATGAATGGAAGAGTTTTCTTCTCCCAACGGAATACATTTGCCCATTGATTGATTAATACAGGCAGATCCCGATAACTTTTAATCCAATCTGAATACAAATGTCCGATCATTGTTTCAGAAGTTGGGCGCAGTGCCAGACGTTCTTCCAATTTCTCTCCTGCCGCTTCCGTTATCCATGGAAGCTCTGGCGAGAACCCTTCAATATGATCCTTTTCCTTCTGAAAGAAGGATTCTGGAATTAACATCGGGAAATATGCATTGCGGTGACCGGTTTCTTTAAAGCGCATATCCATCTCTGCCTGAATATGTTCCCATATTTCATAGCCATCCGGCTTAAAGGCAATACAGCCGCGAACTGGGGTGTAATCAAATAAATCGGCTTTTTGGATCGTATCAAGATACCATTTTGAAAAGTTGTTTGGTTTTTGTTGAGACATCTTCTTTTCCTCCTTGGATAATGAAATTCCTTTAAAAAATAAAAAAAGCATAAAGAGTCCATGAAAAGGACGTCTTTACGCTAATAGACGTGGTACCACCTTAGTTCAACTTTAATCAAAATTAAAGTCCTCTTAGCGTTTATAACGAAACGACCCGGTTAGCTTTACTAACATCTCCGTGGCAGGGTTCAATAAGGAGGGGTGATATAGCTTTCAGCCCAGGCTATATTTTCTGTTTCACAATCCTTATTTACTTGATCACATCATTGATTCCATATATATATAAGTTAATATATCAACTTGTCACAGGCAATTCAATATTTACAAGTGTTTATTTTTCCATTTTGAATGGCCTGCCCCGAAAGGCAGCGAACCAGATTAGCCAAAAAGATCCTCAGCTGATCAATTTTATATGTTATGATAAAAAAGTATGTTAACTAAATTATTGTTTTAGTTAACATTTTAACATAATTGAACCTGATGAAATTGGGGGGAATTTATGTATAAGCTGCGAGGTCATCATCTTTTTTGCCTTCTGGGATATCGTGGAATGGGCTATTCCCAGGAATACGTGGAAAATATGACACGTTTGCATCAAGACTTGAGAGACAACCCCAGGACATGGATACAGCTTGTAAAAGGGCCTGATCAACTGTGTGAAAAGTATCCCAACTCAGGTGAATACCATTGTGAACACGACGATATTTATGAAAGAGATGCCGCTATTTTAGAAAAATTAGGCCTTAAAATCGGGCAAATCCTGTATTGGAAGGATATTGAGTCGAACATCCAAAAGTATGCCGTTCCCTCAGATATACAAACTGTTTGCGAATCGTGTTCCTGGCGTTCATATGGCGTTTGTGAGGAAGGTATTCAAGATATTCTTGCAGGGAAGGGCTTAAGGGAAGTTAAGTAACCCTCCCCTGTTAAATGCCCATTCTTAAACTTGCTGGAGAACGGTTTTATATCTGGCAGCAACCATTAAATTATTATCCAGTTGAGTTAGGTATTAGTCCAGTCCTTATAGAATATATGTAGGTAAAAATGGTAATGGAGGGATTAACTTGGCATTTGTGGCTATTTTGACGGTTGGACGGCTGAAGCATTCAGAAGAACATCCTGCCTCCCGGGAGTTTTTTGAAGTTGGAAATGAAGTCATGCGGGAGGCTGCTAAAACCGGGCACCTCATGAAAGTATTCTCACCAAATAGAGCGAAGTTCCCTGAAGAAACGATCAAAGGAGAGGGTACCCCCATTCTCACCTTAACAGTATGGAAAAACCTTCAATCTTTATATCAGTTTACCTATTCTGGCCTGCATAGGCAGGCATTGCAGGACAGGAATAAGTGGTTTGGGCCTCTTCCAGAGAGACAGCCAAATTATGTGGTGTGGTGGACGGATATGTTATCGGATGTATCCTGGAAGGAAGCTTTCAAAAGATATGATTTTTATATCCAGCATGGACCAGATTCTTTTGCATTTGACTTTAGACATGCATTTGATCAATTTGGGGATCCAGTCCTGCTTAAATAGGTGGGATCAATTCTCCTGCACAGCGTTTTTCCTATCAGCACATTACTGCGGCCTCACCTGATACATTAAATGAATTTCATTAGCCATATAATCGGAACTAAAGTGAAGTCCCTTCTTTAGCCACCACATGATGATGCCTACCAGTGAGGCTGTTTTAATATCTATCGAAACATATTCATACGGCAATTCCTTCTGTGTATTCTTTCTTCTTATTTCTACTAACTGTTTTAATAATACGAATAGTTTTTCCTCGAATTGATTCATCTTGAATAAGACCAGCAAATACTTTCTGTGGATATATAAATAATCAAGCAATTGGGTCAGCTGCTGCTTCTCTGATAGATCTTCCGATTGTATCAATGCTGCGATTTTATCAGATAGCCCGCTTAAAATTTCTACGGTAATTTGCGTTAGAAAATCTTGAATATCCTGATAGTGCAAGTAAAATGTTGTCCGGTTTAATCCTGCTTTGGCCGCAACTTTCTGAACGGTCAGTTTTGAAATATCGGATTCCTCTGATAGCAGAGAAAAAGCTGCTGTTTTGAACATTTCCTTTGAACGGATTGTACGGGGATCTTCCTTTTTCGGCGCAGACATTCTAACCCTCCTTTATAGATTTTCACGGACTTTCTCAACAGCCCATATTCGGCCTGTCGATTAGTGAACACACACAAGAAAACTGTTCATGGTCAAGAGTAGATGCTTTTGTTACTATGTATTTTATCGACAACATGTTGAGAATACAAGTTCAGAACGAAGGAGTTTATAAATGAGCAAGGAAATAACAGAAAGCAATAAAAAAATATTATTATTCGTTCTGATTGCCGGCTGTTTCTTATCCACCTTAAATCAGACTTTATTAAATGTGGCATTGAGCAGTTTCATGGAGGAATTCAACGTAAAAGCAGCAACGGTCCAATGGTTATCAACCGGATTTATGCTTGTAAATGGGGTATTGGTCCCCATCACAGCATTTCTGATGCAGCGGTTTACAACAAGGCAGCTGTTTATTAGTTCTATGCTCTTTTTGCTGATTGGGTCTGTCATCAGCGCCTTTGCGATGAACTTTGGCACGCTGCTGACGGGAAGAATGGTTCAGGCAATAGGCGCCGGAATCATCATGCCTCTGATGATGACCGTCATTTTATATTTATATCCCGCTGAACAGCGCGGAAGTGTGATGGGGAAAATTGGCTTTGCAGTGATCTTCGCACCGGCCATCGCTCCTACCCTGTCCGGTTTCATTATCGAATTTGTTTCATGGAGATGGCTGTTTATTGGGTTAATCCCCTTTTTACTCATCGTCATCGCCCTAGCTTTCAAATATTTAATGGACGTATCGGAAACATCAAAAGCGAGATTGGATCTCCCAAGTGTTATTTTATCCACAATTGGCTTTGGATGCATTTTATTTGGATTCAGTTCAGCAGGAAGCAAGGGATGGCAAAATCTCTCCGTCCTTATTTCCATTATTTCAGGAATAATCGCAACAGCCCTATTCAGTTTGCGGCAGATAAAATCAAAGGAGCCGTTACTAAACTTATCTGTTTTTAAGTATAAGATTTTCACTCTTACTTCACTAATCAATGTCCTGGTTACGATGATGATGTATGCGGATTTAATCCTTCTGCCTATTTACCTGCAGGATGGACGCGGGTTCACAGCGTTCGAAGCAGGCTTGCTTTTATTGCCTGGAGCTATCATCAACGCGTTCTTATCGCCTGTCACTGGCAGAATGTATGATAAATACGGTGCTAAACCACTCTTTATTACTGGTTTAGTATTTGTCAGTATTTCCATGTGGGGAGTAATCGATTTGAACGAATCGACTACTTATATGTATTTAATGGTCCGCACCATTATTTTGAGAATAGGACTAAGCTTTATTACTATGCCTTTAAATACAGCAGGATTGAATGCTTTGCCAAGAGAGCTGGGATCACACGGCTCAGCCGTTAACAACACCATTCGCCAATTGGCAGGTGCGATTGGAACTGCAGTTGTCATCACTTTATATACGATCCAGGCAGCTTCACATGCTTCGGAACTCTCAGAAAACATGACAGCGGACAAACTGGAGAGCTTAGCTTCTATTTTTGGTTCAAGTTCTGCCTATGTCTTTATGTTAGTCCTATCCATTGCAACACTTCTTTTAGTTTTCTTTGTGCCTAAAAAATCACCAAAAAACACCCATGATAAAGGATTGGCTCAACAAAGCCGGAGTTAATAACGCGAGCATACCCGTGATTTCTTGGGTATGCTTTGCTATTTTCCCATTTGAAAAAAGGGTGCTTAAGCGCAGCCCCTTGATTTTTAGTCTGTATAATTGGACCCTTCTTCCAAAAGTAAATCTGCCAGCCCCTCTTCTGATACTACATTTATTCCATTCCTTTTAAGTAAGGCTGATGTAACCCCCTCTCCAGGAATTTTATTGCCCTTAAACTCACCGTTATAAATCATTGAACTTCCACAGGATGGACTATATTCTTTTAGCACCACTGCAGTAACTTGCAGCTCTTGGGCCTTTCTTAACGTGATATAGGCTCCTTCTATGTACAAATCCGTAACATCTCTGCCTGATTTTTCAATTACTTTAGCTTTGCCATCAAGAACAGCTGCTCCGTCACCGTCTATTATCTCAGCAGGTTCTCTTGGAGTTAAAAAACCTCCAAGCAACTCAGGACAAACAGTAATTGCCTGCTTCTGCTCCAGCATTTGACGAATCTTTTGATTTAAGCAATGAGTGCCGTTATATCTTACTTCCAACCCTGCTAAACAAGAACTGACTAATATCATTAGTGACACCTCAATCTAAAAGTTATTCTTTCACTAAGCGGAAATAAAAAAGAGTCCTTGATTATTTAACCGTTCGGACTTTATTGCATTAATTGTCATATTAACTATGCACACATCGAAAATAGCCAACGCATATTACCCCAAAAACGATGCTTTTCTTCAATATATTTTTACAGTCATAAAGGCAGGGAATTACCGTTTCTTCTTAAACAAATCTATTAAATAGTAAAGCTGTGAAATTATAAATGATAGCAGTAATACAATTATTGTTCCAAATATATAAACGGATTGTTCTGCGGGATTGCCTCCACTCATATATACTGAACCAAACATAAAAAAGAGTAAGACACTTACGATGACAAATAAGAAAAAAATACTAATATACTTTGACATAGAATCCCCAACCCAAATATATCTTTCTATAATTTCATTCGTTTTTTCTTTAGTATTTCCTTCTTTTACTAAATTGCCCTGATATGCCTTTTATTTGTACATAATCATAATATTCATTTCCATTATAAGAATTGAAAAATCCATTAGTATTAGAATTTTTCAATGACAAATTAAGCTAACCCGTTTCTATAGAAGAAAAAGAAAAGTGTAAGATAAAGGAAAACAAAAAAGGAACGGAAAAATCCATTCCTTTTTGAATAGATGCTGCTCTTATTTGATGTTTTTTATTTAGTAAATTTCGGTTTAAAATCACCCATATAAGGTTCATGTTCAACGAACACAGTTATGTCCTTGCCATCTTTGTCTTTACCCGTTCTTTTATAGGTAAATTTATTATTATTAAGTTCTGTAAGTTCAAGAGCTGCACCATACTTATTGGCTCCAATTGAAACATGGGCTCTTATTTTATTTTCGTTTACAATATCGAAGTAGCCATAGTCACCGCGGCTTTCGCCTGTTTCAAGATTGAAAAATTCATATCTATTCGTTTTGTCATCAAATTTTGCCAGACTTATAAACATCGTATTATATTTTGTAACATCATTGCCGTCTTCATCTAATACCTTTGTTCCGTTCCAGAGGGTACTGCCTAAAATTTTTTCTCCATCTATGTCTTTAACGATATCTCCCGTAACAGCGTCCAGCTGCTTGTCCGGATCAGTAAAAGAAAGCTCTTTTTCTTTATATGGAACATGTTCAACAAATACCTCTACGTCGTTGCCATTAGCATCTTTTCCCATTCTTTTATAAGTAAAAATATCTTTATTTAGTTTTGTCATTTCCACAACAGCTTGATAATTCATTGATTCTGAAATTAATATTCTCTTCTTTCCATCATTAGTGATAAAGAACGTTCCCTTATCGCCGCGGCTTTCTCCTGTCTCCGCATCGAAAAATTCATATCTTCCTGATTTCACATCATATTTCGCAAGGCCAATGAAGTTTGAATTCTCTTTTGTTAAGTCGTTTTTATGTTTGTCATACACTCTTGTACCTTGCCAATTTGTACTGCCAAGAATGTTAGCCATTTCCTGTCCTTTAGTTACTTTATTTTCCTTTTCAGACTCTTTAACAGCTTGTTCTTGCTTTTGCTTACTATGATTTTCCTGAGCGTTAGCACCAGCACTGCACCCTGTTGATACTAATGTAAATCCGAGCAGTATTGCTGTTATTGCTTTTGCTTTTTTGTTCATTTTTATCGTCTCCTTATTCTCATTTTTTGAGGAAAATTAGGCTTTTACCAAGCCTATTTTGCTCCTGCTGTTAACAAAATTTGTTCAATCTCTTTAAATCCTTTCTCACGTGCATGCTGCAGAGGAGTTACATTATTTCCATCCGGAATATTCACATCCGCCCCGTGATCGATTAGCAATTGCACAGTTTGCTGTTGTTTTACATTTCCATCATTCAAAATAATTGCTTCTAATAAAGCTGTCCAGCCGAGATCATTTACATGATTTACATCAATATCAGTCTTAGTTAGAAGTTCCTTGATGGCATCTATATGGCCATGTTCGGAAGCAGGAATCAATGCAGTTCCACCATAACGGTTAATGATCGCTGGATCCGCACCTGCTTCGATCGTAAGCTTTAGAATCTCAACAAATCCTTCTGCACCGGCATATAAGAAAGGGTTGTTTTTCATGTCATCCTGAATGTTGACGTCAGCCCCCGCTTTAATCAGGACTTTAGCGGTTTCGACATCATTATTATAAGCTGCAATCATAGCAGCAGTTCGTCCGTCTGAGTCCTTCTTATTTATATCGACACCTTCCTCAATCAATCTCTTTATTGTCTCTGTTTCCTTGCGTTCTGCAGCTTGAAGCAATTGCTCGTTCATATCCATAAATTCCCTTACCTCTTTTTTCTGTGATTTTGTGTCTGCATTATTATCTGAGACACAGCCTTGAAGGAGGATAACACCTCCAATAACTATTGTTAGCCACCTCCGCATTAAATTCACCTGCCTATCGTTCTTTAAATAAAATGACTCAGATCCACTCAATGAACTTAGTTACTACTTCTATTATGTTAGTACCAAAATGTAAACTCCCTCTAAATAATTTCTTAAAGAAAGATAAACTTAATCTTAAAATTTCTTCATATTTATAAAAAAATAACCGCCACCTTTGTGACGGATCTAATTAAACACATAACATTTATTTAAACATTGAATCGATAACCGGCTCCCCAAACGGTTTCCAGGAATTTCGGCTGTGCAGGGTCCCCTTCAATTTTCCCTCGTATTTTCCTGATATGAACGGTGACCGTTGAAACATCTGCAGCTGAGTCCAGCCCCCAAATCTTTTCATAAAGCTGTTCTTTGCTCAATACTTGATTTGGATGCATAACAAGAAATACTAATAAATCAAATTCCTTTGTTGTAAACGAAGTTTCTTCTCCGTCAATATAAACTTTACGTGCTGACTTATCAATTGATATTCCATGAACGAAAATGGTATTTGTTTGAGTTTTCTTTCCAGCTAAACGTTCATATCGCTCTAAATGTGCTTTCACCCTGGCTACCAGCTCACTCGGACTAAAAGGCTTGGTAATATAATCGTCTGCCCCTAAACCGAGACCCCGAATTTTATCGATATCCTCCTTTTTAGCGGACACAAACAAGATAGGAATATTTTTAACTGCGCGTATCTGTTTACATATCTCAAACCCATTTATTCCTGGAAGCATGATGTCCAAAATAATTAAATCATAGTGCTCTTGAAGAGCCTGTCGGAGTCCTTCATCACCAGTGTGTTGAATATCTACACGAAATTCATTTATTTCTAAATAATCTCTTTGCAACTCTGCTATGCTAATGTCATCTTCAATAAGTAATATTTTTTTCACATTTTTTCACCTTTCTTTAGGGAAAAGAATACACTTGTACCTTTACCTACCTCGCTTGCAGCCCAGATATTCCCATCATGCTCCAAAATGATTTTTTTGGCGATCGCAAGTCCTAAGCCGCTTCCGCCTGTCTCGGAACTTCTTGATTGTTCTGCGCGGTAAAAACGTTCAAAAATATTTGGCAAGGCAGAAGGTTCTATCCCTTGTCCATTATCTGCTACTTGAACAATTACATCACCTAATCGTTCATGAAGAGAAATAGTAATGCTCTTCTTGTTTTTATTCATATATTTAACACAATTGCTCATTAAGTTGGCCAATACTCGTTTTAATTTCTCTCTATCCACTTTCACGCAGATTGGTTTATTCAAAAGATGAAGCTCCATATGAATTCCTTGCTGAAGTAAATCCAAATAAAGTTCTTCTGTATAGTCTTTCATATATTTATCCAGCTCGACAGTTTCAAAATGGAATGGTTCTTTTTTCAAATCCAGCTTGGAAAATAAGAACAGCTCATCAATTAATGAATCCATGTCTTTTGCTTTTAAGTACACAGTCGACAAATACTTTTCCATCTTCTGAGGGGTATTTGCTACACCATCTTTAATCCCCTCTACATATCCAATAATCGAAGTGATAGGTGTCTTCAAATCATGAGAAATATTTGTCAGAAGCTCTTTTCGATTTTCTTCATACCGAAGCTGGAGGTTTATCGATTCTTTTAGTTTTATTCTCATTTCCTCAAACGCTCTATTTAATTGTCCGATTTCATCATTTGAAATCGCCTTGATTTCAAAATTTAAATCTCCTGTCTTAATTCTTTCGGCCCCTTCTTTAAGAACTGATATAGGTTTAATAATGCTGCGTGAAACTAAATAATTTAATATACCAATAATCATAATAAACAGAAACAATAAAAGTCCTGATAAAATTGGAAACAATTCTCTAATAAGCTCTGCATAGGAACTTGCCTTACTTAATACGAAAACACTTCCTTCACTTCTATCCGGAAAATAAAAATCAAACTTCACATAAGTAAAAAAATAGTCGTTGAGTTTAATTGTATCTCGAGTATTGATGTTTGTTTCTTCAAACCCCGGAAGGGATTTAACCAATTCCTGCTTATCAAGAGCAGGGGAAGCGTACTTGATTTTGGTGCCCTTTCTAACAACTATCCCGATATCCTCCTGCTCAATCCTCTTGAGCTCCTTTTCATTTAGGAGCTGTTTAGGATTATTTTTAGCAAAAAGCTTTAAATCAAGAAACACACTTTCCTCAACTGTTGTCAAAGGTTTTTGTATATACGTTTTTTTGTATAGATGCTCAATAGATCTTACATCACCTGTTATGGCAAAAATAATTAAAAAACCTGCTGCCAATAATAAAGTGATGGAAAAAAGAATCACTCCAATATAAGACAGCAGAAACCTCATTTTAATGGACATCTGTTTCACTCACTCTGTTATAAAAATTTTCATCAGATCATACCTTATTCTTAGCATTCAAGATAATTTTATAAACCCAATTATCCAGATTAAGAAATTAAAAGAACTATATCACATAAATCTTAAAACTTTCTAAAATATGTATGAAATATTTCTAAACAGCTTAGCGTAAGTGATTAATTTCCATAGACCTATGCCCGAAATGTTTTTCCCAGATGTTCGCCCAGTCCATAATAGTGTCTGAAATTATAAATGAGGGGACTCCACTCATGGGGATTCACATGATGATCATCCATAATGATGGATGTATGGGCATGGATCTTTAATGCTTTTACTTCTGCGATTGCAAAGTGGGGGTCATGTTCCGGAACTCGGATGTGTTCCACCCTGCTCTCAATCTGAAGGGGACATTCCAGGATTCTAAGGGGCTTTACGATTTCTGCTTCCTGCTTTGTAAGCGAGGCTGCAGAGAATTTATCTTTTTCAAAACGGAATGAATTAACCCGTTTGTATTCCGGTACTGGGTTCTTGCCTGTCAGTGGGGCTAAAGCTTCTACATTCTCCCAAAGACCGGGATGAGGAACGTTTACAACACACTCGGGATGACTGCGAAGATTCTCCAATGCCTTTCCCCCTGCCCCGATTCCAAGAACTATGCATTCCCCTAATGCCCATGACGAGGATAAGGGACTGATGTTGGATGATCCATCTTCATTTAGTGTTGTTAACAAAATCACCGGAGCTCCATAGTATAAGATTTTAGGCTGAATGGACTTGGTTTGTATTTGGTTTTCTTCCTTTTTCATTACATTTTCCTCCTGAATATTTTTTCAAATATCATTGTAAAGGTTAAATATTTCAATTATCATCGAAATATGGATTACATGGAGGAATATGATATGAATGTGAATTCTAACGTAGCAAAAGTCGCTTCTCTGGTCAGTGAACCAAGTCGGGCAGCCATACTGACGGTCTTATTGGACGGCCGGTATCACACTGTGAATGAGCTCGCCCATATGGCACGGATTAAACCGCAAACAGCCAGTTTCCATCTCAAAAAAATGCTGGATGCTCAAGTGGTGACGGCAGAAAAACAGGGAAGGCACCGTTATTATGGCATCATGAACCAAGAGGTTGCCCAGGTGATGGAATCCTTTCTATCCATAGCACCACCAGCTGAAATTAAATCACTTCACCATGCCTCTGAAGATAAAGCGATCCGTTTGGCCAGGACGTGCTATGATCATCTCGCTGGAAATTTAGGTGTGCAGCTAACTGAATCGCTAAAAAGCAAAGGATATATTACGGAAGAAGATGACACTTTTAGTGTTACGGAAGATGGAAAAGCATTTTTCCACTCCATGCAAATCGATCTGACCTCATTGAAAAAGAAGCGCCGCTCTTTTTCCCATAAATGTCTGGACTGGAGCGAAAGACGCCATCACCTAGCAGGAGCATTGGGGAATGCCATCCTGGAGAAACTTCTGGAACGAAATTGGATACAGCGCATCCCCAAAACCCGAGCCATCAAAATAACCCCTCATGGAATGAAGGGCCTTAAGGAAACCTTTGCTATTGATATGGATAGATAAAGACGAATGGTTCCCGCACTTTTTAGGTGCAGGAACCACTCTCATCCTGTTCTTAAACCCCTTCGCTCACCCCTGCCACTGCTGCTTCACATCAAAAAAGCCTTTAAGAAGAATTGCTTTGTGTATTTCATACAAACTCTCTTCATATTTCTCAATACTAAAATCCGGGACTTGCCAAGGTATCGCTTTTAGATAATATATTAATGCACCTATATCGTAAAATCGCTGAGTGGGGAACTCCTCTTTGCTATACAATACTTCAAATTGGTTTTCATCAAGTTCCAATACGGCTCTCGTCAGATTCCAATTTCCAAATTCATGATTCACTGCTGGTCCAATAAATTCATTATAAAATCCTCTGCCAAAAATTGTCTGAACATCTTTTCAATATTCTTTATCTAATTGGAAAATCCTTCATTATCATTCTAAAAAAGCATACTTCAGCAGGAAAAAAATAAAGAGGGCAAGCTTTGATTAATATCTCTCAAAACTAGCCCTCCATTTATGCTACATCTCTAAATCCGTAAATGCATACGGCAATAAATCCTTTAATGTCAATTCTAAGATTTCTTTTTTCTCATTAGTTAAGTAAACTGGCATATTCGGCATACAGAACTCGGCTAACACTTGCCTGCAGATGCTGCATGGCGGAAGAAAATCTGCCGTATCGCCTCCTACAGCAATAGCTTGAAAATCACCTTTTTTGTAACCGTTCGCAATTGCAGTGAAAATAGCTGTTCTCTCTGCGCAATTCGTTGCACCGAACGAAACATTTTCCACATTCACTCCATTAATGACAGTGCCGTCTTTTAGCAATAATGCTGCTCCAACTGGAAATTTGGAATAGGGAGCATAGGCTCTTTCCTTCATACTGCGTGCACTTTCCATCAATTGCTCTTTATTCATAGTTACCATCCTTTTCAAAGAAGAATGAACTTTTAACAGTCCCCTTAGGCCAATGAAAAATTGGCAGGATTTTTATCATATATTTTTTTGAAATGTTTGTCAATATCACGTTAAAAGCCTCTGCTAATATTATCAGACCTGCCCTGGCAGCTTTTTCACCTTAAGGTTAATCACCTTAATGGCATAACCCGCTCCCCTTTTTGATATGTTATAAAAATGGATATTTAGTATGGGGGGAATAGAAAATGAAAAACATCATTTTGTTTGCTGACCCTGGGATTGATGATTCCATTGCCATCATATATGCCCTTCTTAATCCAAGCATAAATGTACTAGCTATCGTATCGAGTTATGGGAACGTTACAAAAGAACAAGCAACAGATAACATCACCTATTTGCTCAAACTGGCCGGCAGACTGGATATTCCTATTATCGGAGGAGCTAATAGCCCTTCATCAGGGGAGATTCCAAGGTTCTATCCTGAAATTCATGGAAAAGAGGGATTGGGCCCAATACGGCCTCCAGAGGATGCAAAAGGGGAACTAACCAATTTCTCGGAGCTCTATAACATTATAAGGGAGAACCAGAACGTAACTATAGTAGACGTGGGGAGAAATACCTCTTTAGCTGCACTTTTTATATTAGGGGAAAATATATCAGACGACATTAAAGATTTTTATATAATGGGTGGGGCTTTTCTGGTTCCTGGAAATGTAACCCCCTCCGCTGAAGCAAATTTTTATGGTGACCCTGTCGCTTCACAGGTAGTGGTAACCAATATGGATAATATCTATATTGTTCCGCTTAATGTCACAAACAGGGCTATCGTCACGATGGAACATATCAAAATAATACAGGAAATGAGTGACAATCCAGTAATTCAAATTATGGATGAAGTGATGGAATATTATATAGAAGCCTATAAAAAACTCATTCCTGGAATTAACGGTGCTCCATTACATGATGTTGTAACACTCTTCCTCATGGCCAACCCGGAAATGGGACGTTCTATTAGAAGAGATGTGAAAATACTAACAGCGGATGATGGAAAAGGTACTTCCATTGCTGATTTCAGAATCAGTTCCAAGCCTTCTGAAAAGAATAAAAATATTTTTCTAGATTTTAATTATCAGGGATTTATAGAAGATTTTATAAAAGTAATGAGTTCTTAAGCAGAGAAGCTGGATCATTTATTGATGAATGTCGGGGTTTTTTCTTCTCTTGTCTGAAGGAGAGCCAAGTTCGGACTCGTTCGCTCGGGTTTCTTCCCCCTCTGTCTGAATGAGTGCCAAGTTCGGGCTCGTTCGCTCGGGTTTTTTCCTCCCCTGTCTGAAGGAGCGCCAAGTTCGGACTCGTTCGCTCGGATTTCTTCCCCCTCTGTCTGAATGAGCGCCAAGTTCGGACTCGTTCGCCCGCATTTCTTCCTCCCCTGTCTGAAGGAGCGCCAAGTTCGGACTCGTTCGCTCGGGTTTCTTCCCCCTCTGTCTGAATGAGCGCCAAGTTCGGACTCGTTCGCCCGCATTTCTTCCTCCCCTGTCTGAAGGAGCGTCAAGTTCGGACTCGTTCGCCCGGGTTTCTTCCTCCCCTGTCTGAAGGAGCGCCAAGTTCGGACTCGTTCGCCCGCATTTCTTCCTCCCCTGTCTGAAGGAGCGCCAGGTTCGGACTCGTTCGCTCGGGTTTCTTCCTCCTCTGTCCGAATGAGCCTGCTCTTTTAGCCCCGAATATAATTGCCCTCTGCCTTCTGATTATACTCATTTTTTAAGGTATAGAATTGTTGTTCACTGAGATCCTGAATATATTTAACGGATTATTCACAAAATCTATAGGAAGACGAGCAGATTGGACTGAACAGCATGTGGAAAATTTACAAAAAGGATATTAGAAGTATTTTTACGAATTGGGTTGCGGCAGTATTAATCGGAGGTTTGACGTTATTGCCTTCTTTATATGCCTGGTTTAACATCGAGGCTTCCTGGGATCCATATAGTCAAACGAATCAGCTTCCAGTAGGAATAGTGAATGAAGATGCCGGAGCAGTGGTTCGTGATATGGACATACATATTGGAGATGACATCGTCAAGGAATTGAAGAAGAATAATGATATGGATTGGCACTTTGATGACCGTAAAGACGCGATGGATAAGGTGCAATACGGCGACTATTTTGCCGTCATCGTGATTCCGAAAAATTTCTCTCAGAAGCTGGGAACTGTCATTGAAGATCAGCCCGAAAAAGCGAAAATCGAGTATTATGTAAATGAAAAAATCAATGCCATTGCGCCCAAAATCACCGAAAAAGGTGCAGGCGGGATTGTCGATACGGTTACAAGCAATTTCATCTCTACCGTGAACGGTACTATTTTTGAGAAGTTTAATGATTTGGGTCTGGAGATTGAAAAAGACCTTCCGGATATAAAGAGGTTCGAAGAGTATGTTTTTCAAATGGAGGAAAAGCTTCCTGAAATCCATTCCTTATTAAGCAGCTCCCTGTCCGATGCAGAAAATGCCAAAAAAATAATTGATAAGGCACAAGCACTCGTTCCCGATGCCAAACGCGCAGCAGGCAACGGTCTGCAGACCATTAATGAAACGATGAAATTTATAAACGCGGCTGAGATTCGCCTGAATGCAATGGAGCCTCAGGTTCAGGAGAATCTGGAGAAGGTCCAGAATATGGCGGTGAAGGTGAACGATTTTATCTCTGCGGTTCAATCCTCTGATTTAAACTTGGACCAGGGAAAGGAAATCGGCAATCAAATCAATGAGCAGATAGCGGGTTCGCTTCAGAATATCGAGGCAATCGAAACAGCACTAAAGCAGCTGCAGGAATCAAATAATGAACAAGGCACAAGCCAGAATCAGGAACAAATCAATCAGGTTTTGGAACAATTGGCTGCATTAAAGCAGGAATTGCAGACTATCCAGGAAAACGGGCAGAAGGTCAATGCCTTTCTTTCAGACAAGCAGCAGGAAGCTGATGAATTAATCACCCGCCTTCAGGAAAATTCAGCTGCAGCTGCAGGCAGGATTGACGCATTCGTTAAAGAATATAATGAAAACATCCGGCCAGCCATCAAACAGGAAGTGGCCAGCGCCAAGGAAACATTGAGTAATGCCCGGAATATCCTGACTGAAATACAATCTGCCATGCCTGAGGTCGAAAAAATTCTTGCTAATACAGAGGGAAACTTAGATGAAGGGGAGGAAACACTTAAACATATCATCGGAGAGTTTCCGTACGTCAGCGAAAAGATTAATCAATTAGCCGACCGGATCCGGGACATTCAGGGCGAGACAGACATCAATGAGATTATTGAGCTGCTGCAAAATGATCCGGAAGCAGAGAAGGGATTTTTCGAGGAACCTGTTCTGCTCAACAAAAACAGCCTTTTTCCAATTCAAAACTACGGAACAGGCATGACTCCCTTTTATACCGTACTTGCGATATGGGTAGGTGCCCTTCTGCTAATTTCCCTGTTGGCCACAGATATTCATCACCATGAAGACTTTACAGGAAAACAAATCTATTTCGGCAAGCTACTCACCTTCCTAAGCATTGGATTTGCACAGACCCTGGTCGTAACTATAGGGGATATCTTCATTCTGGGAGTGGATGCAGCAGCACCAGTATGGTTTATCCTGTTTGGACTGGTAAGCAGCTTGGTGTTTATATTAATTGTTTATACATTAGTATCTGTATTTGGCGATGTAGGTAAAGCCATGGCGATTGTCTTGCTGGTGCTTCAAATTGCAGGTGCTGGCGGAACCTATCCGACCGCCTTGCTTCCGGAATTTTTCCAAACCATCCACCCCTTCCTGCCCTTCTCTTATGCCATTGATTTAATGAGAGAAGCCGTCGGAGGCATTGTTTGGGAGAGAGTATACAGAGACCTCCTGATCCTGATGCTATTCGGTTTCATTGCACTATTAATTGGAACCTTCCTGAAAGAGCCATTAAGCAGAAAAACGAAAGCGCTGATGAAGAAATCGAAGGAATCCGGGTTGTTTCATTAGGGTCTAAAAGTTTCATTAACCCTCTTGACCTTTTCCAAAATGTGTATTAAAATCAGTAAAAATATCCAATAAGAGCTATGAAAAGGACACGAATCTTTCTTTATTTTCTTTCCAGAGATCAGGGCCACCGGCTGCAAGCCCTGAAGAAAAGGGATTGGTTTACCGCCTTGGAGCTATTATAGTGAAATGATGTACTCAGAGTATCTATAATCGGGGAATCCGTTATCTTTTTGAGCATAAAGCAGTCTTTCGATATGCTTTATGGAATTAGGGTGGAACCACGGCCGCACTCGTCCCTTTTGCTGGGATGAGTGCGGCTTTTTATTTTATTATAACTATATAGTTAGCGTTGAAAAGGACATGGATCATTCTTTATTTTCTTTCCAGAGATCAGGGTCACCGGCTGCAAGCCCTGAAGAAACGGAATTGATTTACCGCCTTGGAGCTATTATGGTGAAATAATCTATATCAGAGTATCCATAATCGGGGAATCCGTTATCTTTTTGAGCATAAAGCAGTCTTTCGATATGCTTTATGGAATTAGGGTGGAACCACGGCCGCACTCGTCCCTTTTGCTGGGATGAGTGCGGCTTTTTATTTTAATTAAAACTATATAGTTAGCGTTGAAAAGGACATGAATCATTTTTTATTTTCTTTCCAGAGATCAGGGCCACCGGCTGCAAGCCCTGAAGAAAAGGGAATGATTTACCGCCTTGGAGTTTATTATGGGGAAATGATCTATATCAGAGTATCCATAATCGGGGAATCCGTTATCTTTTGAGCATAAAACAGTCTTTCGATTGCTTTATGGAATTAGGGTGGCACCACGACCACACTCGTCCCTATGTTTGGGAGGAGTGTGGTCTTTTTTTATAACTAAAAATCTGGAGGAATTAAAAATGGAAGCAGAAAAAATAAATCATAGAAAGTTAGGTCAAGAGCTGGAGCTTTTCACATCCATGGAGGAAGCCCCAGGAATGCCTTTTTTCCTGCCAAAGGGAATGGTGATGCGAAATGAACTTGAAAGTTACTGGAGAAGAAAACACCAGCGGGCAGGCTATCAGGAAATTAAGACACCGATTATGATGAAACAGGAACTTTGGGAACAATCCGGCCATTGGGATCATTATCATGAAAATATGTATTTCTCAAATGTGGATGAACAAAATTATGCGATAAAGCCCATGAACTGCCCGGGTGCGATATTGGTTTTCAACAGCAAACGGAGAAGCTACCGGGAATTGCCCCTCCGCTATGCGGAGCTGGGATTAGTCCACAGACACGAACTCTCAGGTTCTTTAAATGGACTGTTAAGAGTTCGGTCGTTCACTCAAGATGACGCCCATTTATTTGTGATGGCTGATCAGATTGAAGCGGAGATTGATAAAATACTTGTCCTAATTGACGAGTTCTACTCCCATTTTGGTTTTGACTATAAAGTTGAACTTTCAACACGTCCAGAGGAATACATGGGATCACAGGAAATGTGGGAACGTGCTGAAGGGGCTTTAGAATCTGTTTTGAAAAACAAAGGAGTTAACTATCAGATTAATCCTGGTGATGGGGCATTTTACGGGCCGAAAATTGACTTCCATATATTGGATTCACTCGGCAGAAGCTGGCAATGCGGTACAGTCCAGCTGGATTTTCAAATGCCGCAAAAGTTTAATTGTGCTTATGTTGGTGAAGATAACAAACTTCATCTTCCCATTATGATTCATAGGGCCATCTTTGGTTCAGTTGAACGTTTCATGGCCATTCTAATTGAACATTTTGCAGGGGATTTTCCTCTGTGGCTGTCACCCGTTCAAGCAAAGATCATTCCCATCTCAGATGCCCATGCAGAATATGCAGACAATATAAAATCACAATTGGAATCGGCAGGTATCCGTGCAGAGGTCGACTTCAGAACAGAGAAAATGGGACTCAAGATCAGAGAAGCCGAAAAACAGAAAGTTTCCTACATGCTGGTGATTGGTGATAAAGAAATGGAGCAGCAATCCCTGTCGCTGAGAAAACGTCAAGAGGGAAATATCGGTGCAATGAGCATACAGGAAGTAATTGACCGGTTTATTAATGAAATAAACGGCGTCGGCAGATAAATCTTTCAAGCTCAGAAGGAATCTATTCCTTTTGGGCTTTTCTTAGAAATACACATTTTTTTACCAAGTATTTGTATTCACGCCTGAAAGCATAATCAGCACTCCAAATTCCAGTTTTCCCCTTAAAGGTATCTTTGCTTACATATGTATGTTACAATGAAATGTGAACCAAATCTTTAGGGTCTACTTGACTTTTCTTAGTCACCCCTTCGAAAGGGGGATAAAATTGGAGAAAATAAGCGTATTCCTGGATGATTATCGGAAAGCGCCTGATGGTCATGTATTAGTTGAGACCATTGATGAGTGTATCCATTTGCTTCAGACCTTTGAAATTGACCACTTGTCTTTGGACCATGATTTAGTAAGCAAATCGAGAAATGGTCTTATGCTTGTTCATATAATGGTTCAAAAACAGCTATTTGCAGATCGCATAACTGTTCACTCTGCCAATTCAGTAGGCGGGAAAGCTATGTATCATTATTTAAAACAAGCACAGCGCGATTTTGAAATGCCCACTGACATTAAAGTACTCTTAAGACCACTGCCCCTAAACTTCATTCCGCCGAATTACCTGCACAAATATTAGAGTTCCATCGACTAACACTTATTCCCGCTTGATCACAGACAATTTATATAAATATGGGTGGGGAGCAAAGGTTAATAACTGCTTCCTTTTTTATATTTCTTTGTTTAAACAGCTGAGTAAAAGAAAAACCAGTCTGGCATTGAAAGCCGATTTTTGAGTTTCCTTTATTTTTTCAAATTCCTCCTTTGCTAATGAATAAAGACGTTTATTCTAACGAATTCTAAGACAATGGAGGGAATAAGATGAAGCAGCCAGATTTCGCTTTAACTCAAGGCTGGTGGTATCCTGCCATTCTTGGTTTGGTTCTAATTTCAATTGTGATTTTCATGTCAAAGAAAAGAATAAGCTGGAAGGAAATATACATAATCTTTGGTCTAATCGGTTATATCGTTTGGATGGTTGATATCACAATAGCCGTTCCATTAGATCTTTTTGACATCGGTGACCCGCAAAAAGAAGGACTGCCTGAGCTTTTACTTTTTGGTATCATCCCCTCTTGTTTATCAGTCATCTATTTGAACTTTTACAAAAAAGAAAGCAAATGGTTCTGGGTCATCTTATTTGTCATCCTTTCACTTATCCTTGAATGGCTCACAGTTAAAGCAGGATTAATGAAACGCTGGAATACTTGGTGGTCAACCCCTGTCCACATCACTGCTTATGCCTTTTTCCTGCCGTGGCTTTTAAAATTTATAAGAAGAACTGAACCTTATCAAAAATAAATCCGCTCCTCCAAATACGAGGAACGGATTTTTCTTTAAGATCAGCTTTACCCTTATTCGTTCAAGTATGCCCAGGCATATTGTCCATATAGCTCTGCACCTGTTGATAAGGCGTCTTCGTCAATATTGAATTTGCCGTGGTGGTGAGCCCACTCTGTGTCTTTTTCAGGATTGCCGCTGCCGACGAGGGCGAAGCTGCCAGGTGCTTTGTCCAGGAAGAAACTGAAATCTTCGGCCCCCATTGTGGGCTTTTCGTTAAATAGAACCTCTTCCCCGAAAGCTTCGGAAGCAACTTTTTGTACGAGTTTTGCGCTGTATTCATCATTGATCACCGCTTGGGAACCCCGGATGTATTCCACCTTTGCAGTTGCACCGTAGATCGCAGCCGTGTTTTCAGCATAATGCTGGAGCTGCTTTTCTATATGATCCCTTGTTTCAGGATTGAAACAGCGGACGGTCCCCTCAATGACTGCATTTTCTGCGATGATGTTGAACCTTGTGCCGGCAATCATTTTTCCGATGGTGAGTACGGCAGGAAGCTGGGCATCAATGCTTCTGGACACAACGCTCTGCACATTCATGACAAAGGAAGAGGCGACAACGGCCGCATCAATGCAATCATGCGGCATAGCACCATGCCCGCCCTTGCCTTTAAATGTCACCTTGAAGATATCAGCTGATGCGAAGGAAGGCCCTGGTGTACAGGACACCTTATGTGTCGGCATTTGCGACCAGATGTGGATGCCAAAGACATTGGCCACGCCTTTCATCGCTCCCTGTTCCACCATCATCTTTGCCCCTTCCGCTACTTCTTCGGCTGGCTGGAACAGCAGGCGGACGTTCCCCGGCAATTCTTCTTTTATCTCATTTAATGACTTGGCGGCAATAAGCAGCATGGCGGTATGGGCATCATGTCCGCATGCATGCATTTTGCCATTTTCCAGGGATGCATAAGGCAGATCCTTATTCAATTCTTCCACCTGCAGCGCATCCATGTCTCCCCTTAAAGCTACCGTCTTTCCAGGCTTCGCGCCTGCTATTTCTGCAATGACACCAGTTGGTTCCGTTCTTTTAAATGGGATGCCCAGACCATCAAGATACTCACAGATAAATTGCGTGGTTTTGTATTCCTCCCATGACACCTCTGGTTCACGATGCAATTTTCTGCGCAGTTCCGTTAATTCATCACTATATGCCCCAATCAATTCCTTTAGCCTGTTATGAATCATTGCTTATTCCGCCTCCGTTAGCTCTATTGCTGCCTCAAACAGGATTTGAACAGCTTCGGCGATATGCCGGGAATCAGACCATTCTTCTGGACAATGGCTCAGACCGTTTTTACTTGGAATAAACAGCATCCCAGTACTTGTGTAATCAGCGAAAACCATAGCATCGTGCCCAGCGCCGCTATTCATGGAGCATGATGTGAAACCCAGTTCACTGCTTTTCTCCTTTAACAGGCTGATAATCTCTTTATTCATCTCTTTTGGCTGGATATATAAAAGCTGTTCAACGGTTATTTCTACTCCGCTATCACGATAGGAACCTGCTAATTCTTTCACTTTTTGAATAACATTCTGGACATGTTCCTCCTTGCCGGAGCGAATGTCTACAGAAAATACAGTTTGATCCGGAATTACATTGGCTCCATTTGGATATACCTGCAATTGCCCGGTTGTCACTACCGTCCCTTCTCCTTCCGCTTCAGCCAGTTCTGGAAATTGGGCTATCATCCTGGCGGCTGCAACCAGCGCGTCAGACCTCCTATCCATTGGAGTGGTCCCTGCGTGTCCGGCCTGTCCTTTTACGGTTACTTCCAATTGCGTTAAGCCGACAATCGCTTCGACAATCCCGATTGGGATATTCTTCTCTTCTAAAATAGGTCCCTGTTCAATATGCAATTCCAGATAAGCCTTTACAGACTGCTGGTCTCTTGTTTTCGGAAGAGATGGATCGAGCCCGATTTTCTCCATGGCTTCAACGGTCGTAATTCCATCTTTATCTTTCAATAATTTGAAGTCTTCCTCAGCCAGCAGACCGGCCATTCCGCGTGA
This sequence comes from Cytobacillus sp. NJ13, assembly GCA_030348385.1. Classification (NCBI taxonomy): domain Bacteria; kingdom Bacillati; phylum Bacillota; class Bacilli; order Caryophanales; family Bacillaceae; genus Cytobacillus; species Cytobacillus sp. NJ13. The sequence continues at coordinate 2,942,649 of JAUCFP010000006.1, forward strand.
ACCCATTAAGCCGCCGCCGAATCTTGAGCCTTCCTCTTCAATAAGGGCGATAACCTCCAGAGGATATTTCGGCGTTAAACCATTCTCAGTGAAAAGTGCAGCCACCTCAAGTCCTGCTACAACTCCGGCAGGGCCATCATAAGATCCCCCATTCGGGACGGAATCAAAGTGAGAGCCGATCAGAACACTTGGCGCATCTTTTTGGGAGCCTTCAAGCTTTCCAAAGATATTGCCCAATCCATCTTCCCGGACAGTCAAGCCCGTTTCCTTCATTTTTGCTTTAATATACCGCCGTGCAAGCAGATCCTCCTGGCTATACGTCAGCCGGGTTGTTCCTCTGCCTGGAGTCGCTGTATAAGTGCTTAAGGTGTCAATATGGTTTTCGATTCGCGCCTGCACTTTTTCCAGATTCACATTTTTCCCTGTTTGAACTTCACTCATTTCGCTCCAATCCCTTTCTTATAAAAATCCGACAAAAATTCCGGCCAATACGACTGACACAATGGTAACGGTGATGAATCCCCCGACAAGCATAGGCGGCAGCATATTGCTGGTCAGCATTTCCCTCTCTTTTTCATCTTCTGTTAATGATTTAATCACTTCATTTGTAATAATATAGTCAGCCGGAAATCCATATAGGGCCGTCAGCGAAACAGCGAAAGCCATTTCCTTGCTCACTTTTAACATTTTTCCTGCGATGAATGAGAAGATATACATTCCCATTACGCCTAGAATAATGCTTCCTGCAAGCGGATAAATAATTTCAAGCATCATCCCTGGTGTAGCCTGCTTTAAGCCGTCAAAAATAAAGAGCATCAGGGCCATGATCGCAAAGCCAAATCCGTTTGCTTTTTGCAGTACCTGCTTTTCAAGAAAGCCAATACTTGTGGCAATGACCCCGAACAATAGGCAAAGTACAAATGGACTGACACTCGCAACCGGGGCCAGCAGTGTCGATACCAGATAGGCAAGGTAGGATACTGCTGCCAATCTTAAAAATTTGAAAAAATCTGTATTATATTTCTCCGGCATATTTCTAAAAAGCTTAAGCTCAGGTTTTGGAGCTGCCGCTGATGCAGCCGTCTCTTCAGCTGCCGTGCCCTCTCCCTTATAGGCAAGCTGTCCGCTTCGGTACTGCTGTAAAAGCCGCTTTCCTTCTTTTTTCAGGACAATGGATGTGAGCGGATATCCGGCAAATCCCTGCATAACATAAATTACGATCGCAAAGACAGACAGGGAAGCAAGTCCCGCTTCTTTCGCTCCTTCCGACATGATCAGGGCAGATACCACACCGCCAACTAAAGGAGGGATGGCTACAACTACTGTCTTAAAACCAAAAATAAATGTTCCGATTCCCAGTAACACTGCGATAATTCCCAAAATCCCTGATAAAGCAATCACAATTGTCTTCCACTGATTTTTCAATTCCTGAATCGATAGCAATGTTCCCATATTGGTAATCAATAAGTACATCATCATCGTAGCCACAACCGGCGGAACTCCTGCCAGTGCTACGATATCCTGCGGAAAGAATGTCCAATAACCTGCAAGGAACAGGACGGCACAGACGAAAATGGACGGCACCCATGCCTTTGTGCGAACTGCAACCAGATCTCCAATAAATAAAATAAGTAATAGAATAACCAAAGCTAATAACTGTGACATAATCCCCATCCCCTTCTCTAAGATGAATTCCTATTCATTCGTGTTGCGAAGAATATATATATTGTTAGAATAATAATACAATTATACTTTTCAGTCAATTTAAATTATTAAAAATTTTATGCAAGCGATGCCATTCCAGTTTCTGTATGGAACATGTTTCTTTTTATTTAGTTTGGCAAAATAATTTTATTATTTTAAAATCCAATAGAGCTGGAGAAAAAATAAAAACCCGTCAATATGAGGGGTTCCTGGATTAGAATTTAATTAATACATTCCTAATGTTATTCCATTCATATATAAGAAGATTCAATTCTGCACCTGCAATAGTAATCTTTTTGGTTTTATATAATTCTGCACCATAATACTCATAGAAATAGCGGGTTTTATTGTCTTCTAATACTTCCACAAAAATTCTATTGAAGCCAAGTTCTTCAAATTGCAGGAAAACTTGTTCTAATAACCCCTGGCCAATTCCCTTTCCTTGATATTCTTCGAGGAGATAAATGGCAGTTAAATCTCCAGACTCCGGAAAATGATTACTTTCCCTCTTTCCGCAATCAGCAAATCCAATGATATCACCATCGCTATTTTCCGCGACAAACACATAATTTCCCTCTTTTGAAATATTCCCATTCCATAAATCCGTACGACTGTCATAAGATAAGTTACTTAAAAATGCAGCAGGAATAATATTTTTATAGGTTGTTCTCCAGCTATCAACATGTACTTTCGCAATACCCATTGAATCAGCTAAAACAGCTTTTCTTATGTTCATGATTTTCACCTCTGAAAAAGGATAACGTTTATATTCCAGAGAAATACAAATAATCCCTTTCATTATTCAGCAAATAAATTCCAGACAAAAAAAAGGAGCAGCGGCTGCCCCTTTTCCAGATATTAATTTCTAGGATCTACATAATCCGGATAATCGGTAATGATGGCGTCAACTTCCATTTCAAACAGGAAGTCGGCGGCTTCCTGGCTGCGCACTGTCCAAGAGCCAATTTGCATGTCAAGAGAGTGAACCTGATTCACTAAATCTTCTGTGACAATTCCATAGCTTGGATTGAACCAATCTGCATAAGCTGAAAATTCCTGTAAAGCTTCCGCTGTAGTATCGGCACGGTTAGAGGTCAATACACCAATGGGAACTTTAGGAAGAAGCTGATCCATTGTTTTCATAGAGTCAAAGTTAAAAGACTGGATAATGATTTTTTCATTTTGCGGCTTATCAAGATTTCGTGCTTTTAATGCATCTGCTACTTGATTTTCAATGCCGGGATAAAGCTCTGGTGCTTTCAATTCTATTAATATTCCAACGTTACCATGGTAGCGATCCAGAATCTCTTCAAATGTCGGGATTGGTTCCCCCGCAAATTGTTCCCCTTTCCAGCTGCCGGCATCAAGACTTCTTAAATAGTCAAACGTTAAATCCCCCACTTTTCCTGTTCCATCTGTTGTACGATCCACAGTTGTATCGTGGATTACCACTAATTCACCATCTTTGCTTCTTTGAACATCAATTTCAATATAATCGGCTTTCATATCAACGGCCAGATCAAAGCCGGCTACCGTATTCTCCGGTGCATACCCTGTGGCACCGCGGTGCGCTATATTATCCACTTGTTTCCTTTCCCCTGTTGTCGGTTCCGCTGCGAACGCCTGGCTGATTGGGCTGAATAGCAGTGAAAAAGCCAACCCTGTACCAATTAAAAATTTTTTGTTCATGCTCTCCATCTCCTATCTAAAATATGTATTCAACCATATTCTAGAAAAGGAATGTTGAACGGGTGTGTGATTATTTTTATGGCTAAATAAAGATCATGTTAACAAAAACCAGCCTTTATTCTTATGTTTATTTACAAAAAGGCTATTTGAAACTGAATAAAAATACCCTTTCACATTTTTCAGCGGGGGAAATCTTCCCTGCTTAAAAATGTTTTAATCCAAAGCCTTTATTGTCATCTCCGCTGCCTCTGCAATTAGAGCGTTATCATATTCGGCATCCTTTGAATACCGGCTGGAAAGGATCGTTATGATAATCGGCTCCCTGTTTGGCGGCCAGACAATCGCAATGTCATTACGTGTTCCGAAACCCGCTGCACCGCTCTTATCAGCTACCTCCCAGCCGTTTGGCACTCCAGCACGAATTAATGGATCCCCAGTAACGTTGCCCCGCATCCAATCGGTTAAAATGTTCCGCTTTTCTTCAGTCAGAAAATCGCCAATTAAAACTTTCTGAAGGCTTACTGCAAGCGCTTCAGGTGTACTTGTATCCCGGATGTCCCCTGGCTCTGCCTCGTTCAAATCCGTCTCAAAGCGCTCAGGCCTTGTGACAGTATCCCCCATTTCCTGCAGAGCTGCTTCGAATCCTTCAGGCCCTCCTAATTCCTCTAAAATTAAGTTACCTGCTGTATTGTCGCTAAACCGGATTGCCGCCTCACAGAGTTGCCTTAAAGTCATTCCAGTCTTTACATGCTTTTCTGTAACCGGAGAATATGTGACCAGGTCGTCACTAGAGTATGTAATGACTTCATCCATCTCTTCCAATGTTTTTCTATTCAGTAATATAGCAGCTGCTATCGGCTTGAATGTAGATGCGTAAGCAAACCTTTCATCAGACCTGTAAGTAATTGTCTTTTTCGTTCCTGTGTCATATGCATACACGCCAAGCCGTGCGTCAAACTCCTTCTCCAGCTGTTTGAATTTTTGGTTTGTATTTACAGGAGTTTTTTTGAAGTTTTCTGCCGCACTGGCATCTGATTGATAATTGTCATTTGCACAGCCAGTCAGGGCAAGAAGCAGAACCAAACTGACTAGCCGGACTGTTTTTAACATTTTTACACTAAAAATAGAATGATTTTGTTTCCTCAAATTTATTACCTCTTTCCAAAAAGAATTTAAACTTATATTCCAACTTTACTTTTAAACACCTCCGTTTGACTACAAGTGTAATATAAGACTACATCCGTAGTCTTTATTTGTCAACCGCTAATGAATCCCCTGATATTATGGTGTTTCATAAGATCTCCCCTGATTTGATAAAGTAAAAATAGGATGCTAGAATGATTGGTATTCATTTTTGTCTAAGAGATTAAAACTAGATGTCAAATATTGCGAGGAAGGTCTGAGGATGATAACAAGCTCACAGTTCTTATCTGTTTTTTTGGAATGTCTGCTGGTGTCTTCTTTTACAATTGGAGTCATTCTTCTGTTAAAAAAACTTTTAAAGAAACATTTAACAGCACAAGCTCACTATAATCTTTGGTTTCTATTATTGCTTGCTCTGCCACTGCCTCTTATTCCATTACAATTCATGCCATTTGCGGATTCATTATCCTTTTGGAATAGCAATAGCAGCCTTCAATCCCAAACTGCGCCATCTGCAGAGATTCCTTTAAGGCAAAATAATTGGATGGAGGACATAACCGTTTCGGTAGAACGCTATGATTTAACATTATTAAATAATGCTTTATTCTATATTTGGATTTCCGGAGTGGCTATTTTAACTGTATTTACGCTGATCGCAATGCTTAAGATCAGTAAAATAAAGAAACACTCAAACAGCCTGAGAAATAACGAGCTTTTATCATTATTCAAACACTGCAAACACAAACTGAAGATTACTGGAGGTATTATTGTCGGAGAGTCATCTCTCGTTAAAACCCCAATGACGTTTGGACTTTTTAAGACTTATGTGGTGCTTCCCCGCCATTTTAACCAGTGGCTTTCTGAAAAGGATATAGAATATATCTTTTTACATGAACTGAACCACTATAAAAATAAAGATTTTGCAGTAAATTATTTAATGATGATTTTTCAAATTTTATATTGGTTTAATCCTCTAGTTTGGCTTGCTTTTAGGAGAATGAGGCTGGATCGTGAAATCGCCTGTGATGCTGCGGTTTTAAATTCTTTGGACGAGCAGGCTTATTTGGAGTATGGAAACAGCATTATTCATTTTGCCCATAAAGCCTCAAGGGCAGTGACAGTCGATTTGGCAAACCATTTAAACGGGTCAAAGAAACAGATCAAAACGAGAATCGAAAAAATTGCCTGTTTTAAGGCGGAATCAAAACTGCTGAAATGGAAAAGTGCGGCTATACTCATTTTTGCGGGGATATTTATTGCAGGCCAGGCTCCATTTATCTCTGTAATGGCTCATGAAAATAGCAGCTATAAATTTAAGGATGATAACATTATTTATGAGGATTTAGGTAATTATTTTGCAGGGTTTGATGGAAGCTTCGTGTTGTATGATAAAGAAGCAGACCACTATCTTATATATAATAAAAATCATAGCACATTAAGGGTTTCACCAAATTCTACTTATAAGATTTATAGTGCTCTGATTGGTTTAGAGTCAGGCACCATAACAGTTGAAAATTCGTCGGCCAAATGGAACGGACATAAGTATCCTATTGATTCCTGGAATGCGGATCAGGATTTAACTTCTGCAATAAGAGATTCCGTTACATGGTATTTTCAGTCGTTAGACCAGCAGGTGCAGCCCGGTACGATTCAAACTTTTTTAGACCGAATCAGGTACGGGAATCGTGATCTATCTGGTGGAATAGACGAATATTGGCTGGAATCTTCCCTTAAAATTTCTCCAGTGGAACAAGTTCAGCTGCTTAAAAAATTTTATGCAAATCAATTTGGATTTAAAGAAAAGAATATCCAAACGGTGAAAGATTCCATTAAACTAGAAAGAAAAGAGGGAGCCCTCCTTTCAGGAAAAACAGGTACAGGCACTGTAAATGGAAAAAACATCAATGGATGGTTCATCGGGTATGTTGAGTCAGGGCAGGACACATACTTTTTTGCAACGAATATACAGAATGAAGATAACTCTAATGGAAGTAAAGCAGCTGAAATTACATTATCCATTTTGAAGCAGAAAGGCATTTATTAATTCGTTCAATTCATTAAAGAAGGAGGGCGGTAATATGACTGATAGGATTCCCAGCATTTCAGAATCCGAGTGGGAAGTCATGACAGTTCTTTGGCACGGCGCACCCAAAACGGCTAATGAAGTCATTCTATCCTTACAAGAGCACACAGACTGGAAGCCCAAAACAATCCGTACTCTTCTGGACAGGCTTGTCCATAAGAATGCAGTCGGTGTAAATAAAAACCAGAGAATCTATACCTTTTTCCCGCTCTATTCACAGGATGAATGCCAGCGGGCAGAAGCTCAATCCTTTATCAAGCGAATCTATGGCGGAACGGTGAAATCCATGCTAGTCCAATTCATCCAGGAAGATTCCCTATCTGATGAGGAAATTAACGAACTGCGGACGATTTTGGCAAAGAAACAAAAGAAGGATGAATAAACCTATATGCGAGACCCTCTACAATTGTGGGGGTTTTTAACGTTTGCTTCTTTGCCGTGCCCCCAAAAGCAGCGACTGCCCCTCCTTCATTTCCGCTTTAATACAATGATGGCACCAATCCATACAAGCAGAATTATGCAGGCCTTATCACCAGGGGCTCATGTGCACTTCGCCCCTCAGCGTTTTCTAACTTCCACTTAACCATTTTAATTGACTGTCCACCCCTCCCTTCTATACTTTATAATTATAAAAACAAATATTTGCGAATGACTGCTGCGGGAAAGAACGTATCGTACGTCACCGAAGGGGCAAATCTATAGGAAAGATGAATCTCTCAGGTAAGAAGACTGCAGCTGGACGCTTCTCTGGAGAGCGTATCACTCACCCACGGGGCAGGCCTTCTAATTTCGAATAGGTAAACCTCTCAGGTACAAGGACAGAGATACTTGATTAGGGGGATTGTATGGTTTGGGATGTATTGAACGTGATTGGAACGATTGCATTCGCAATGAGCGGGGCAGTCGTTGCACTGGAAGTAAAATACGACATTATGGGCGCCTATGTTTTGGGATTAATTACCGCATTTGGCGGCGGGGCTATTAGAAACCTTTTTACTGGGATTCCGATCATAGAATTATGGCAGCAAACGACTCTTTTTATCGTTGCCCTTATTACCATCAGCATTGTCATCCTATTGCCAGGCAGCGCAGTTCAGCTTTTGACGAAATGGAGTATTTTTGACTCAATTGGCTTGTCAGCGTTTGCTGTTCAGGGAGCTATGTATGCACAATCAATTGATTTGCCCTTATTTGCTGTTATGTTCTCAGCTGCCATAACCGGTGCCGGCGGAGGTATGATCCGCGATGTGCTGGCTCAGCGAAAGCCTATTGTTTTACGTGATGAAGTATATCTTTTATGGGCCATCTTTGCCGGGTTTATTATAGGCCTTGATTGGTTATCAAAGTCTTATCATTTCTATATTCTTTTTACTGTTACTTTAATGCTGAGAGGAATTTCGCATCATTACAGCTGGAGATTGCCTATCAAATCTATTCAAAAACAATAAGAAGTTAAAAGCAGAATTCCTTTAAACATAAAAAGCTCACATCAGCGTGAGCTTTTCGTTTTCGTTCATATTAAAATAATTGCAAACTACATATCCCACTGATTTTGCGGCAACAAGCATCGAACCTTCATCTATATCAAATTTAGGGTGGTGATTGAAGTAAGGTTCTTCTGCCCCCTTTGGCGTGCACCCAATATAAAAATAACAGCCCGGGACCTTCTCCAGATAATGTGCGAAATCGTCTGAGGGTGCCATTTTTGGAAATTCTTTTACCTCCTTAATATCTTTATCCCCAGCTGCCGAAAGCGTATCCGCGACAAACCTTGTCAATTCAGGATCATTATACAGCGGCGGATAGTCAGGTTGATACGTTAGCTCACAGCTTACACCAAATAGCTCCTCGAGACCGTTTACAATGCGAAGAATTTCTCTGTGCATCACATCCTTTGTTTCACCATTGGAATAGCGTACATCCCCCTCAATTTCGATATGATCCTTGATCACATTAAAACTCCCTTTACCGTCAAATGAACCAATTGTCACTACACCGGCATGAAACGGATCCACTCTGCGGCTCACAACCGTCTGGATAGCTGTTACAAAATAGGCGCCTGCAACAATAGCATCGTTGGCCTTATGCGGAGAAGAACCGTGTCCGCCGCTTGCCTGCAACCTAAGTTTAAAATAGGCGCGTCCATTGAAGGAATATCCGCTGTGATAGCCAACAGTTCCAGCAGGGGCGATCGGCAAAACATGTATGCCAAAAATAGCATGGACATCATCGAGACATCCTTCCTCAACAATGCTTTTTGCTCCGCCTGGAGGCTCTTCTTCAGCATGCTGGTGGATTATTTTCACGGTGCCATGGATCTTATCTTTTAATTGGTTTAAACAGTCAGCCAAAACCATAAGGTATGCAGTATGCGCATCATGGCCGCAAGCATGCATGATACCTTCCTTTTTTGACTTAAACGGAACATCCAGTTCTTCTTTAATAGGAAGCGCATCAAAATCAGCCCGAAGTGCCACGGTTTTTCCCGGGTTGCCACCTTCAATAGTGACAACAATGCCATATCCATTCCCTGCATTCGTTATAAGATCAACATCTTTCCCTCTGTAAAAATCAGCGATATAGGCTGCCGTTTTCTCCTCTTTAAATGAAAGCTCAGGATTCTGATGTAAATAACGGCGTATTCCAATCATCTCTTCTTCTCGTTCTTCCAGCATTCTCATTAATTGATCAATCATCCAAATCATCTCCTATCCTTGCTGGAACCTAAATACCTGTTATCTGGATTGCCTTTAACAATAATACTAAAAAAGAAGAAGAGCATTGTGCAAATCCATTGCTCTCCTTCTGCTATATTCTCTGTAATTCATGTTTACAATTTTCATCCGGTCTCTAGCTGTTCACTTTATATGTTCATTGCTAAATTGCAGCTCTTTTTGAATATCTTTTCAGAATAATGCCAAACACTAGCCCAGGACTCTATAACCCTCCACAATTGGGCGGTTTATCCTTTTCCCCCTCAGCGAAATCACAGCCTTCTGCAACTGATTCAAGTCCGTAGTCTGTATTGCTTATCTCATATAAATCCCGAGCATTTTTTTGGATATCCTCGAGCGGCGGCTTTTCTTTCTTTTCTCTCATGTCTTTCCTCCAATGTTTTTATTTAAAAGTTTTATCTTAGATGAGAAATATTATTCGTGTTGAGGAGATTCATGAGAGCAGTATCTTCTATTGAGCAATAGCGCCAAATTCTTGCAAAAAGCCACTGTACTGTAAGAAGTAACGAAAGCTTTAAATGAATGAAAAATCACAGAAAAATAGTAACCGCCGAATAAACCAGCAGCAAACACATCACCAGCCGAAATAACTTGTCATAATGAGTGAAAACTTTTTTGAAAACCGAGCCAAACCCTGACCACAGAAGCAATGCTAACCACCCTAGAATAATGGCTGCCGTTAAATAAAAAACAATGGACTGGAATGAATGATAGAAAGGAAGTATAAAAGCACTCATGACAGTTAAAAAGAACAAAATGCTTTTTACATTTATAATTTGAAAGATAAAACCTGATAAAAAGGAAGACTTCATGTCACTTGCTTTCTCCCCGGATCGTTCGGGCAGACCTGCCTGCCAGGCTAAGTAGAGCAGATATATAGCACCAGCCATTTTTAAATAGGGCTCTAATACTGGAATTAGAGTATATAGACCCGCTGTGAATACACCGCTCAAGATCCCAAGTACAGCAAACCCTGCCAGGATACCCGCCGTGAACCTCCACGACCCTGCAAAGCCAAATCTCCTCGCTTCATTCATGATTAAGATATTGCTTGGACCAGGCGTAATGGATGTAATGATTACATACGATAGAAACGCCAGTATACTCATAAACTCACCTTCTTTTACTCATTTACGAATTACAGCTATTATTGTATGATGACTTTATCTATAAATAAAATTGAAATTCAAAAATCCATTATCATTTTTTTCGATACAAGGGAGAGACGGAATGGAAATCAGACATCTAATAACGTTTCAGTCCATTGCAGAAATAGGCAGTTATACAGGCGCTGCTGCGAAGCTGGGGTATACCCAATCGACCCTAACCGCCCACATACAGGCACTTGAACAGGAGATTGGCGGGGAGATTTTTACTTATATCAATAGAAAACTGCAGCTTACTCCTTTAGGCAGGGATTTAATTCCTTTAGCGGAGGATCTTCTTTCTGCTCATGAACAGATTAAAACAATGCGAAGCAGCCGTGAAGTGAGCGGAGTATTAAAAGTGGCTGCACCAGAGTCTTTAACCATCACCAGGCTAGGACCCATCATAAGGGAGTTCTCATTAAAATATCCTCATGTCAAATTGGTCTTAATCAATGGTACATGCGGACAAAACCAAAGTGATTTAATGAGCGGACGGGTAGATGCAGCATTCATGGTTTATCCAGAAATAAAACCTGAAAAATGCATTCACTATCCCTTATTCCAAGAGGAAATTGTCCTTGTGAGCGGGAATGATGGACCTGACAATTTTGATGAATATAAAAACAGTCAGGCCAGCCCCTTTTATATCACAAATGAAGAAGGCTGCAGCTACCGGTCAATGTTTGAAAGATATCTTTTAAAGCATGGCATCCAGCACTTTCAGACAATGGAACTATGGAGCATAGAAGCAATCAAGAAGATGGTTATGAGCGGACTTGGTTTTTGCGCTTTGCCTTATATCACTGTTAAAGAAGATGTAGAGAACGGAAAGTTAAAACTATTAACACATTCGGAGGAGTTCGAACCCATTTATTCTCATATGCTGATCAAAAAGAAAAAGTGGCTATCTCCAGCTGTAGAGGCTTTTACAGAGCTTGTTTTAAAATCGGCAGATGGACTGGACAAAGAAATATTTGAACAAAAACAAAAAATAGAGTCAGCTTCCTTACACTGAAACATAAAAAAAGCCAAATCCCCAAAGGGAAATGGCTTTTTTTATGGGTGCTGAGGAGAATTTAAAGCTCAATTTGTTTAATTACTTTCGCTGGATTTCCGCCAACTACTGCATTATCCGGCACATCTTTGGTAACGACTGCACCTGATGCGATCACAACATTGTCCCCAATTGTTACACCTGGATTGATTACGGCACTTCCGCCAATCCATACATTGTTTCCAAACATGATCGGCTTTGCGTATTCTCTGCCTGAATTACGTTCAGCAGGATGAAGCGGGTGTGTTGCCGTATAAATTTGTACTCCGGGTGCAAGCATGCAATTATCTCCAAAACGAACTTCACAGACATCTAAGATCGTGCAGTCGAAGTTCGCAAAAAAGTTTTCACCTACATGCGTATTATAGCCATAATCAAATCTGATATTTGGCTCCATATATACGTTTTTTCCAGTTGAACCGAGCAGTTCCTTTAGTAATCTTGTCCTTTTTTCTCCTTCAGTCTCCAGAGTTTGATTATAAATTCTGACCTTTCGCCTTGCTTCTTCGCGTTCCTTTAATAATACCGGATCGGCAGGATCATACATTTCTCCAGCCAGCATTTTTTCTTTTTCTGTTTTCATTCTAATGACCTCTTTCAAATTCATTTAGGTGTGTTATAGGTAACATCTGTTGAACTTTTAATCTCTTTCATATTCAGCAAGCGGTTCAGTTTTTCAGAACTTAAGAACAATGCTGCAGCAAGAAGAACAATACAAAACGGGAAGATTCCAATTGTTGAGTGTGAGGCAATGAAGCCTAAAACTGGCGGCATAAAGGTACTGCCTGTATATGCAACAGCCATTTGATAGCCCATGATGGTCTGGGAATGCTCCTTCCCAAAACGCGCTGGCGTTTCGTGCAGCATACACGGAAAGATTGGTGCCAATCCTAACCCAACCAAAATAAAGCCTGCAAGCGCGAAAGCGGATGAAAATGGCAGGAAAAGAAGGATGGCACCAGTAAGTGCAATGATTTGTCCCATCCGAATGAGAGTACGATTATTCACTTTAAACGTAATGAAGCCAGTAATAAATCTGCCAATTGTAATGCCTGCGAAATAAAAGGAAACCCATTGGGCAGCGGCCGCTGCCGGCATATCCTTCACACTTACCAGAAAACTGCTTCCCCAAAGTCCCATAGTGGCTTCAGCACTGCAATAAAACAAGAAGGAAATTAAAGCTAATTTAACTCCTTTGATTTGGAGCGGTTTTACATTTTCAGCATGATCTGATCTTTCTTCTGATTTTTCCGCCTCTTCACTTAGAGCTTTATTATTATTCTTTCCTTTATTCCATAAAGGCAGAGTCAGCAAAAGGATAATTGCCAGGACAAATTGTATTCCTGCAATGGCAAAATACCCATTGCTCCAGTAGTTTCCCCCTGCAATATACTGGGCCATGATAATAGGGCCAAGAGTGGCTCCGACTCCCCAGAAACTGTGCAGCCAGCTCATATGATGTGCTTTGTAATGTGCAGCAACATAATCGTTTAATCCCGCATCAATGGCACCCGCCCCCAATCCGAGCGGTATGGCACATAGAAATAGCCAAATAACAGACGGAGCAAAATAAAAGCCAAGTAACGCGGCAGCAGTCATTAACGTACTGAAGAAAGATACCTTCCCAGTTCCAAATCGTTTGAGGATTCTTCCGCTAACTAAGCTCGAGATGATTGTACCGCCAGCTATTGTCATAAAGAGCAACCCGGCAGTCTCAAGCGGGGCGCTTAAGTCAGCCTGCATGACAGGCCAGGCCGCCCCTAACAATGAATCCGGCAGACCCAGGCTAATAAAAGCCAAATATATGATCACCAAAAGGATTGTTGCCATGCTTCAGCCTCACCTATTTTCTAATATATTTTTCGGGCGAATCAAGCATAAGCGCCAGCCCCAGACTCTGCAATCCGTATAAATAGTCTTGTTTCCAATCACTTATTTCAAGAATGGGGAGGTGTTCTGGCGGGATATATTTTGAGCTTGCTGCTGCAATTTTTTCTAATAGGGTCTCTTCCACTTCATCTTTGCAGAAAATGAATGTATGAGGATTAATGATAGCCGTTATCGAGGCTACTAATCTGCTGATAGCATCGACCTGATTTTCTCTGGATATCAGTACCTCTTTAGGACTGGTTCCATTTCCCAAGGCTTCACGGAAGTTTCGGTCATCATATTGGGGAACGAATGAGACTTCCCCGGCAAAAAATGTGTTTCCCCGCACAACATCCCCGTTGATCATAAATCCTGCACCAGGACCATTTTGACCGGAATATAAATACACAAGGGATTGATGATCTTTTATCCCCTTATAATGGTGATATCCAAGAACAGCAGCATTCATGTCGTTCTCTACAACAACTGGGATTGAAAAGAGATTCTCATAATATCCTTTTATATCGAAATCTTGAAAATGTTCATAGCCGGGGATATAAAAAATCCGCCCATTCTTAACCGAACCAGGCACCCCAATGGCAAGCGAACGGATTGCTTGATTGGCCATCAATAAGGCTTCAATCGAACTCGTTAATAAATGCAGCCCGCCGTCAGTCAATACACTTTGAACGGTTCCTTGTTCCTTCACTTCTCCTGCACAATTAAAAATGGCATAATTCGTCTCTGTCTTCTCTAAGAAAATTGCCAGGCCCAGCATATAGTCAGAATTGTATGTATATCTCTTCGCTCTTCTCCCGCCGCTAGATTCATCCAATCCTGCCGACAAAATTTCCCCATCCTTCTCCATCTGTGACAGGAACTTGCTTATCGTCGGAAAACTGATTCCCAATTTATCACTTAGTTCAACTTTGGTTGCACTTCCCAGGTCTAACAGCGATCTGCGAACACCAGAAAGGATGCCCAGGCTTAAAGATTTTGGAGCAGTCTTCATTATTCTCACCACCTGCAAATCATACTTATTAAACAAATTTAAAAAGTATCCATTAATAAACTTATTAAAGATCTTTAATAAGTTTATTAATGGTAATATATCATTTAAATTAATCGAAAACAACCTTCCCTTAATAAGGATGTATTATTTCAGCAGGCTGTCTTTACAAGGTTCCTCATGGAGCTTGAATGCTAATTTTATTAAACGTTTCCAGGATCCCCTGAGAATTAAGGAGCTCAGCTATCCCTTCCAATATATGACTCCCGACTATATAATAATACTAAGAACGAATCTATTAAAGGAGCAGATTCAGGCATGCAAAAACTCACCCTGGCTGAAGCAGTAAAGTTAAAAAGTGTACTGGCCAAACGAATTCACGAGTTAGAAGAAGAAATGGACCGTGTAGCATTTGCTGATCTTGAAAAAGGCAGCAAGCTTCCTGAAATGCCAAGATCGCTTGGTATGGTGGAAAAAGAGATGGATGAAGTCCGTAAAGACATGAGACTGCTGGATAAACTTGTATATAAAGCCAATATTGAAAATGACATCACCTTTAACAATGAATCATTGCCAATCGTAGAAGCAATTGAGCTTGCCACCCAATATCGGGCAAAGGCCCGCAAATTCAAGGAATATGGCACAGCAGCAAAAGAGGAATTCCTCTATACAGTGTCGGAAAACGTGTCGATGGTGAAAATGGCGCTATTTGATCCTGAGCAGTATCGATTAAAGGGCCTGGAAGCCGAACGCCAGGCGAATCGTCTGTCCAACTTAATCAATAACAAGAATTATTTGATAGAATTAGAGTTTGACAGCGAAAAGTATTTCTAGACCTTGAAGTGGTGAGACTCTGCTTCAAGGCATAGAAGGAACACCCTCCTATTGTGTACAAAGGTACCTTGTAATGGCAATGGCCAACCGATTATCCATGACCCATTACAACTTCATCCGTAACCAATAACCAACCATGGTACTGGAGGCCGACGGCCATTCATCCGTAATCCCGATTCCTTCTATGAGCCTCCATTCAAATTGAATGGAGGCTTTTTATTAATCTAATGATCTAAGGAGGACACAATTTCTCTGAAAGAACAGCAAAAGGGACAGTGTACCTGTCCCCGTGTCACTTAAAGCAGCAGTTCCCATGTTTCTCCAACTAAATCGTGCCCAAAGCTATGATGTTTTTCCTTCTTCACAAGCTGGAATCCCTTTTTCTGATAGATATGCCGCGCTTCTTCCAGAACACTGTTTGTCCATAGAACGAGTTTCTTATATCCTGCTTGTTTGGAAAAGTTTATGCACTCTTCAACCAATTGTGAACCAAGGCCCAATCCTCTCGCCTTTGGGTCTACTATTAATAGACGAAGTTTAGCCGTATCCTGACTTCCTTCGACAACAAAAATAGATCCCACTATTTCTCCGTTCATTTCGGCAATCCAGCAGCGTTCCCGCTTAGGTTTATAGTTATTTATAAAATCTGCTGCAATTTGAGATACAAGAGCTTCAAAACTCTCATCCCATCCATATTCCTGTGAATATAAGATGCCATGTTTGTGAACAACCCACCCCATATCACCAGGTTCATGCTGACGAAGAAAATATGGGCCCGAAAATTTTAGGCTGTCATTCTTGCTGATCAGTCCCTCAACGGTTTTCATGGCGTTAATTAATTGATGCTGTTCACTTTCTGACAATTTCCCAAGAAGATCCGCTATTTCATTGTATGAACGATCATTTAGTTTAGAGAATGCTTTTTCTCCCTCTGGCGTAAGCCTTAAAATGCGCTGCCTGGCATCTTTAGCAGAACGTTCTTTCTTTATAAGGCCTATCTCTTCAAACCGGGTTAATATTCGACTTAAATAGCCTGCATCTAAACCCAGCTCTTGAGTTAAATTTGATGCTGCAGGGTCCTCTTTAGTGGCAATTTCAAACAGGATTCTTGATTCTGTCAGTGTATAAGGGCTATGTAGCAATCCCTCCCGCAAAGCTCCTATTTGCCTGGTCATAAAACGATTAAAATGGCGAACAGCACTGATTCTTTCTTCAAACGAGATCATTGACAAAGAAATCACCCCTCGGAATATAGTTGCCTTTGTCAAATATAATAATTAATTTAATTGCTTAAGTCAACTTCTTTCCGGAACAATGAGGAAGCTTTTTAAAAGAAAAAGTGCCCATTTCTTTAAATTGAAATCGGCACTTCGTTTATTTCCTGATATTTGTTTAGCGTGACGCTTTAGGCGGCTGACAAACGTCACATTTGCGCTGATGATTATTTTTAAATTTCGTAAACGTTTTTTCAAACTGGCTTCCGCATGCACATTGAAAAAGCAGCTTTTGAGAAAAACCATGATATTCCGTCGTTAACAGCTTACTATCTGAATTTTTCTCAACAAATTCGTTAATTTTACTGATGGTCCATCGTTTATTCATTACTTTGCACCTCCATATTTAATTACTAGGCGGAGGCTTTTCTGGGCATCCGTTCCATTATAGATCATAATTCCTAAGTTCCTCATTATAACATGCGCTGCCACACAAAGAAACAGATGGTCTAAACATGAATATATCCTTCCAAATAAGCAACAGCCTCTCCAGATAGTTTCACCTTATCGCCTAAATCCTCACAATAAAGCTTCCCCCCCCTTTCTGATAATTGCAGTGCCGTAAATTCAGTCTTATTTAACACCTTTTTCCAGTATGGAACCAATGTGCAATGAGCTGATCCGGTAACAGGGTCTTCATCAACACCTGCCTTTGGAGCAAAAAATCTTGATGCGAAGTCAGATTCATTTCCTTTGGCAGTGGCGATAACCCCGAAAGCATCCAGCTTTTTAAGTTCTTCCATATTTAATTGCAGGTCCAGTAAATCCTGCTCTGATTCATAGACGGCCAGATAGTCCCTTGCTAAATAAGTCTCTATTGGCTCCTTGCCCAGTCCTCTAATGAGTGCCTCCGGAGCTTCACATTTTTCCCCTTCCCTGGCAGGGAACGTCATGGTTAGTAGTTCACGGTCCTTCGATACTTCTAAAATTCCGCTTTTTGTATTGAATTTCACATTCATCTGGCTTTCATCGAGATAGGTAAAAATGACATAAGCAGCTGCCAATGTCGCGTGCCCGCATAAATCAATCTCTGCTTTTGGCGTGAACCATTTTAACTCATAATCCTTTCCCTTCTTCACAAAAAAGGCTGTTTCAGCCAGATTATTTTCGGCAGCAATGCTTTGCATCAGGTCATTATCAATCCATTTTTCCAATGGACATACCGCCGCTGGATTCCCTTTGAATTGCTCGTCTGTAAAAGCATCAATTTGATAGATAGGTATTCTCATGATTAGCAGCTCCCCTTTTAATTTCATCCAGTGCGCATCTCTAAGAATGGAGACAACGGGGCGTGGCAGGTCCCTGTCCCTCTCTTTAATCCTCCAACTCTGTATCAATGATCATACATCACGCGAGGTTTTAACATCTTACATATTTTCTTTTAAAACCCAGCTTCCCTCTATCTACTTCCTTTTGGATATTTTCTGAGGCGTGCAGGAAACTGCTTTTTTTCTTGTCCCGTTTCATTTCTACAGGCCCGATGGCTTTTGCGGTCTCAACTGCTTTTTCATGGAGCGGCAAATAAGAAACCCCCACTGTGTAGACAAAATTATTCATGGCGGATTTCGTACGCTCCGGAGCATCGTGGATGGTGTCTTTCACTTTATCAAGCATTTTGGCCAGCTTCTCTTCTGAAAACTCAGCGTCCGGGCGATTCCCCAAAAGCCAGCAATAGCAGCTCCAGCCTCCTGACATCCTCAGCTCTTCCCCGCTTTCGATCCATTTGTCGGCAACTTCCTGTGCAATATCTGCTTCAGCTAATGTAACGGCCACCACATAATCGGACAGCATATAAAAATAAGCTGCATCCATCCAGCGGTCAAAATCCTCTTCGGTCATGGCTTCTGGATCTGCGATGACGCCTGCAAAGTACATGGCATCATAGTTCCCTGTACCGTATAGTTCCTCTGCCAAAGGCTGATTTCTTTTGATTTTTTTAGCGATTGGCTTCATTGCGCCTGTTGCAGCGCCAAAAAGCGGCTCATGTGCGCCGTTTGATATGTACATTTTCTTGGTCCGTTCCTTGCCGAGAGCCTCGAGCTCCTGCATAACCGTCTGTAAATCCATCTTTAAGCACTTCCTTCTATTTTAATAAAGTTAACAGCAAAACACTGATTCGCCTCAAGAACCCAAGTATTCGGTTTTCAGTTCAATCTCTTTTACTTCTTTATCGAAATAGACCTTATATGCCCTGGCATTCGATCTTGAGCTTACGATTCGGCTGACCTCCTCCTCAATGAAGTGGATTGCCACTCCATCATCCGCTGCAATTCCAGGCTTTATTTTATCAGAAGCCAAAAGCTCATGATAGGCAGGCCTTCTTTCCGCTTCCCCGTCGTAATGAGGGCAATTGCTTCCTTGTAAAAAGCCGAGGCATGTTAAGGGCTCCAGTTTATCGCCATAAGAATCCGTAACCCCTTCTTCAAACCAGCAAATGGAGCCCGCGCTGATGCCGGCTAATACGATCCCTTGGTCCCATGCCTTTCTTAAAATCATATCTAATCCCCAGTCTTTCCATAAAGCCAATAAATTCTTCGTATTTCCGCCTCCAACATAAATGATATCTTTATCCAGTACAAATCCCTCTATATCTCTTGTTGGCGGTTTAAATAAAGATAAATGGGAAGGCTGGCACATCTGTTTTTCAAAAAAGTCATAAAACCATTTAATGCAAATATCGGAATCTCCTGTTGCAGTAGGCACATAACAGACTTTAGGATTTTCTTTACCTGACTGACGTAAAATGTATTCATCTAATAATGGATTCTCCGGCTCCATGGAGAACCCTCCTCCTCCAAGTGCGATAATTTGCCTCATCTTTCTACTCCCCTCAATTGATGTTAAGTATAAATATTCTCCTTCATTATTGCTGTTCCTTGTTTTCACATAAAAATAGAGCTGCCAATATGACAGCTCCATTTTAAAAGATACCTTACGATTCATTCAGCACAGGCTTCCCCGCTTCCAGAAGCACCTGATCCCGGCCTAAAATGACCGCTAATAGGATAATGAATGCCCCTGTTCCAACAAGAAGCCATTCGATGGCAATGATATCTGCAACCGGGCCAAATATCAGCATGCCAATCGGCATCATCGAAGTGGAAATCATCCCCATGACACCAAACACTCTGCCTAAATAATTCTCCTCAATTTTTTCCTGCAGCAATACAGTCGTTGGTGTATTGAATATTGGCATGGCAACCCCGAATAACGCCATGAACACTAAATAGATCCAGAAAACCGGAACGATGCCAAGTGCCAGGGTGCAAATCCCCATGATGAGACTGGCGAGGGTCATGGTTTTAATTTTATTTGGATATCCACCCCAGGAAGCAATGATTCCACCGCCAGCCATCATGCCGACTGAAAAGGCGATTTCAATGGCTGTCAGCTTCCACACATCCCCGCCAAAAGTGCGGGTAACCTGCAGCGGCGTCAAAAACGCGGCTGGTGCCATCAGCACGAAGAAAACTGCAAAGAACAGAAAGAATTTCTTCAGGAAAGGAGTACTGTTTACATATTGCAGACCTTGTTTAAAGTCGCTGAAGTAACTCGTTGTCTGTTTTGCCGCAGCTTTTTCGTGCACAGCGATTTTGACAAAAGTCATCAGGGTGACAATGGCAATCGCTGCTGTGATGACATCGATGAAGAAGATGATTTCAAGCGATGCCATTGCCAGCAGAGCGGCACTGACCATTGGCGAAACAAACATAATGACCGCTTGTATGCTCCCGTTTGCTCCATTTACCTTTGTGAGCTTATCCTTAGGGACTATCTGCGGCAGAATCGCTCCGACTGCCGGAGTCTGAACCCCTGTTCCAAGGGCACGAATCGCCGCCATGACAAACAGCAGCCAGATGGATTCATATCCCATTAAAAAGAGGATAGCGAGGATCAGCGTTGAAAAGGCGATAAGACCATCTGCTAAAATAATCAGCAATTTCCGATTGTACCGGTCTGCCCAAACACCTGCAATCGGTGATAAAAAGAAGGTTGGAATAAACCCGCAAATAATGTAGAGCGTCATCATCAAACCAGATTCTGTCGTTAACGTAATATGCCACATAATCGCATATTGAACGAGGGACGATCCAAAAAGCGAGATCGTCTGACTGCTTAAAAAGAGAATAATATTCTTTAGCCAATTCTCCTTCAGATTAGGGTTTACAGTACTCATGAACTAATCACTCATTTCTATTTTTAATAAAAACAAGCTTTGCCTATATTCAGTTGATCAATCCGCTCTATACATTCTATTTCTATAGACAGCAAAAAAGAGGAGAAATTCATCCCCTCTTTAAAAACAAACCGTTAAATTCAGGTTTCCTTAAATAGACAGACCAATCCCGTTGCTCTGAACATAGGCAGAGCCTTCAAACGTATTCAATTAACGATTGAAAAGCGGGTTTCTTAGTCTCATTGATGCTGTCAAAAGGAAAACCTCCATTTCATTATAATTACCCTTATCATAACAATACAGCCTCGTTCAAGCAATTATTTTTTCTTTTAAAAATGTGTTAATCCAAATATTAACGCATTCCCTTTTGTAAATCTTCTCCATCTATTTGTTTTTTTGGCGCAAACCATCCAAACAGCGCAATAGCCACTAATACGCCATAAAAGACCAGTGTCCAGCCTGTACTATGAGGAAAATGGTGGTCAAGGACACCGATATCCTCATGCGCAAGTGTGATAACAGCAAGTTTGACACCAACCCAGGCGACAATCGCATAAGCGGTTGTTTCCAATGCGGGCCGTTTGGCAAGGAGCTTAACAAACCAGGTTGCCGCGAACTTAATCAGGATCAATCCGGCAATCCCGCCAAGCACCACTACAATAAACTGGCCGCCATCCATGCCGCCGAAATCGTCAAGCGGTGAATCCGGCAGACCAAGTGCCAGCGCAACTGCAGCAAGAATCGAATCGATGGCAAAGGCAAGATCGGCTAATGCAATCTTCCCTACTGTTGGCCAAAATCCTTTCCCGGCAGCTTCATCCTTAACATCCTCACGAATATTTTCGTTTTCTTTTCCGAACTTGGCCTTAATCACATGTTTTAAGCCAAGGTACAATAGATAGGCCGCTCCAATCGCCTGGATCTGCCAGACGTTTGCAATAAAAGAAATGGCAAAAAGCGCACCAAACCGGAAAACGAAAGCCATAATGATTCCATAATTGATCGCCCTTTTCTTCTGATCTTCGGGCAAATGCTTCGCTATGACGGCTAAGACAAGAGCATTGTCGGCCGACAGCAAGCCTTCCAGTCCAATTAATATCAATAATGCCCAGGCATACTCGAGCCAAATGGACTCCATCCGCGACACTCCTTTCTGCAACAAAAATATTCTTCATTGATTCAATAACTATAGATTCCCCAAAAATGCTGGAGGAAACCTTAAAAATATATATTAAAAAAGCGTCCTTCATTATGATAAATATCCAGCAGTCCATGCCGGATTTGTTTGCTGCCAGGCAGGTCTTTCAAAATCCTCCTGCAAATTACCGCTTCAAGCAGACCGCTCTCCACGACAACCACATTAAATCCATGGAGAGTATATCTATGATTACGATTTGGAAATAAATTGGTTTCATTTTTTCTTTTATTCATATACTTGGCAAAAGGAACCTTCGAAAAGGTAAAATAAATTGAATTCATTCGGAGAAGAAATGGGGAGACTTTATGAATGCCTATTTACTTTTAGCATTAGCCATTGTAAGTGAAGTGTTTGGCAGCTCCTTGCTTAAAGCAGCAGACGGATTTAAAAAGCTGCTGCCATCCCTTGGCGTAATCATTGGGTACGGTGTCGCTTTTTACGCGCTGTCTTTATCGTTAAAAACACTGCCGCTGGGAGTGGCCTATGCGATATGGGCTGGCCTCGGGACTGTGCTTACAGCTATGGTTGGGATTATCATTTATAAAGAGAATGTAAACCGCAAAAAAATCCTGGGGTTGGCTTTAATAGTTGGAGGAGTCATCTTATTGAATAGCGATGGTGGCCATTAATATGAGGGGATATTTTTATCTAACAATTTCAATCGCTGGAGAGATTTTTGCCACCACCATGCTCAAGCTGTCGGATGGCTTTACTGTGCTTCTTCCATCTGCAGGAGTCGTGTTTGGCTATGCACTTTCATTTTATTGCTTATCATTATGTCTTAAAACCGTTCCATTAAGTCTGGCTTATGCCATTTGGTCTGGAGCAGGCACAGCTTTAACAGCGTTGATAGGTGCCATACTATGGGGAGAGGCATTCAGCAGCCTCAAGATACTGGGAATCATACTGATTATCGGCGGAATAATCGCATTGAACTCTTCCAGCAGTGCAGAAACTACAAAAGAGCCTTCACGCTAGGGCTCTTTTCTGATTCCAGGACTTCTCTTCATTTATGCCATTCCCCTTATTAAATATCCTTCAAGGCCCTCAATGTCTTATCCCGAATCTGAACACGATTGACATAGTCCTTTGCAACAAGTTCTGTGTACAGTAAGTCAAAAAGCAGGAAGAGCGGCAGCGTTGGAGAGATGTTCTGGCCCATATGCATACTGCTTTTACTCATAACCAGAAGGGATAGGTCTGCCAGCTGGGAGAGTTCGGATGTTTTCTCACTTGTGATGGCAAGGACTGATGCACCTTGCTGCTTGGCGATTTTAACAGCGTCGATTATTTCTTTGGTTTTCCCTGAAACAGAAATGCCAATGACAAGGCTTCCGCCTGAGCTTAACGCAGCATCCATCACAGCTTGATGAGGGTCTGTAATCGACTCAACCTGGATTCCGATCCTGAAAAACTTCCATTTGAACTCCTGCGCTGCAATTCCTGAGTTGCCGATGCCATATACATGCACTTTCTTTGCATCAGTTAAAAGTGAAACGGCTTGCTGAATATCTAAATAAGTCATTTTCCGAAAAGTCGTTTCGATAATCTCCAAATGATTTTGATAGAGATTGGAAAAATAATCAATCTCTTTGATATCACTGGACACAGTCGGTTTGTTCCTTAAATCGATATATCTTTTTAATTCATGCTTAAATTCATTAAAACCTGAAAAAGAGATCTTCTGACAAAAACGGGTGATTGTAGCTGGGGAAATATGAATTTTTTTAGCGATTTGATTAATCGACAATTGGCTGATTTCATCCGGATTTTCGATTATATACTTTGCCAATTCTGACTCAGAGCTTGTGAATTTTTCCATGGTGCAGGCTATGCCATGCAGAAGATTCTCACCTAGATATTCCATACTCTTTCTCCTCTTTTAGATAATCCATAGGTACATTATACAAGATAATATCCTTATTTTTAGTCCATTTCCTGAAAACTATGAACTATCCTTGACTAGCCGTACAAAAGCAAAAAGCTGAAAACAGCCCAGTCGGCAGCCTGGGCTGTTTTCAGCTAATCATTATTTTTGCATTGCATCTACAAATCTTTTTGTAATAATCTGCGGTCTTGTAATCGCACCGCCTACCACAACTGAGTGAACATGAATATCCAGCACAGAGCGTGCAATTTCCGGGGTTGAAACATTCCCTTCAGCTATTACCTTTGCATGCTTCACTTCTTTGACGATCTGTTTGATCACAGCGTAGTCATGATCATCAATTTTCAATCCTTTTGTTTCTTCTGTATATCCGTATAATGTCGGCGCAACAATATCAAATCCCAGCTTATCGGCAAAAACGGCTTCCTCCACTGAAGAAACATCGGCCATCAGCAAAATATGTGGATACTTTGACCTTACTTCCTGATAAAACGATTCTAAATCCCTGCCATCCGGCCGGATCCGATTAGTTGCATCTGTTGCAATGATTTCGGCACCCGTCTCAGCTAAGGCATCGATTTCTTTCATGGTTGGTGTAATAAAGACAGGATGATCCATGTATACCTGTTTGATGATACCGATCACAGGAAGATCGACTAGTTCTTTAATTCCCCTAATATCAGGGACGGAGTTTGCCCGAATGCCAGCGGCTCCTCCCTCCTTTGCAGCTAATGCCATGCGTCCCATAATGAACGGACTATGAAGCGGTTCTCCTTCTAAAGCCTGACAGGATACGATTAGTCCATTTTTGATCTGTTCCAGCACTTGATGCATTTAAAAACACGTCCTTATTATTTATTACTGACCTAAATACTCTTCTATTTCGTTTTTAACAATGGTGACTTGAGGTCCATAAATAATTTGAACACCCGTTCCTTTTTTCACAATTCCTTTTGATCCAGTCTGTTTAATGACATCTTCTTTTACCAGGGATTCATCCTTAATGGTTACCCTCAGACGAGTTGCACAGCAATCAACGATATCAATATTATTGGTTCCGCCTAATCCTTCAACAATCGTTTTAGCACGGTCTGTAGCTGAAACTTGCTGTGCTGCTTGTTCCTCATCTTCACGTCCAAGAACTTTGAAGTTCTTTTTTCTGATTAAGAATTTAAACGTAAAGTAGTATAAGAAGAACCAGGGAATACCTACCATCAGCACATATGGCCAATTTGTTTTATCGGCGCCTTGGAGAATTCCAAATAAAATGAAATCAATAAATCCGCCTGAGAAGGTCTGTCCGACCGTAATATTGAAAATGTCTGCCATCATGAAAGCCAAACCGTCGAAAATGGCATGTACTAAATAAAGTAGAGGTGCCACGAACAAGAAGCTAAATTCAAGCGGTTCTGTGATACCAGTCAGGAATGATGTTAACGCTGCTGAAAGCAAAATACCTGCTACCACTTTTCTGTTTTTCTTTTTAGAGCAATGGTAGATGGCCAATGCAGCTCCCGGCAGGCCAAACATCATGGTAATAAAACGGCCTGACATGAATCTGGATACCCCTTCGTAATATTGTTCAGTCGATGGGTCACCCAATTGCGCAAAAAAGATATTTTGTGTACCGCTGACTAATTTTCCGCCAATCTCCAGTGTTCCGCCGAGAGCGGTTTGCCAGAAAGGAAGGTAGAAAATATGGTGCAAGCCGAGCGGTCCAAGCATACGCAAAATAAATCCATAGAATAGAGTCCCTATTTCCCCGGTGCCTGTCACCACTGATCCAAGCCCATTGATTAACGCCTGGAAGTATGGCCATATCACAAATAGAATCGCTCCTACAAAAATCGAAGCAAATGAAACGACTATAGGAATAAAGCGAGATCCCCCAAAGAATCCTAACACTTGAGGCAGCTGAATTTTATTGTATTTATTATGCAGCGCAGCTGCTGCTATCCCGACGATGATACCGCCAAATACACCCGTTTCCAAAGTCTGAATTCCGACTGCCATCCCCTGACCGGCTCCTGCCAAGTTATCCTTTGCCAGGTCCCCGGTTAAGGACAGCAATGCACTAATGGTGCTATTCATAACAAAATAACCAATCATGGCTGCTAATCCAGCCGTTGCTTTATCTGAACGGGCTAAACCGATCGCTACCCCTACCGCAAATATGATTGGCAAATTGGCAAATACGATCGAACCTGCCGCACTCATAATCGTAAAAATGGCCTGAAGCCAGCTAATATCTAAAAAAGGATACGCTGAAACCGTATTCGGGTTCGACAGCGCTCCGCCAATTCCTAATAACAAACCTGCTGCCGGCAAAACGGCTATTGGCAGCATAAACGATTTACCAAACTGCTGCGCTTTCTCAAAAGCTTTTTTCATTGATATTGACCCCCTTTATCTTGATGAGAAACTCTGCTGCTTTAGCCTCCTGTCTGTATCATATATTCGCAGCTGCCGAAGTTCAATGAGGTTGAAATCGGTTTCAATCCTTTTCACCATTTTCCCTCCAGCTCTGAAAACACGTTCATTTTATTGTATGTATCTACTTTTCATTCATTTCTGATAGTAGAATATCTACTTGAATGGAGCATCCGTCACCTGGAAAACCGGATGCTCTTATAGCATTGGTCTAGATAATAATTATAGAGATTAGCGAGACTTGGCCAGCTGATCTGCACAAAGGGAGTTGATTACCTTGAACGCTATCTTGCTTAAAGGAATGCAAGTATATGCGGAAGATCAAAAAATTGAAGAAGGTTATATTCTATTGGAGGATCACCAGATAATCGGGATTGGGCCACTCACGAATTTGCCCGCAGCGAAAGAATTTGAGGTGATGGAAATTCCATCTTCCTTTAAAGCCATTCCCGGCCTAATAGATATTCATATCCATGGTGTGAATGGAGCTGATGTGATGGATGCATCAGAAGAGGCTTTAGAGATCATGTCCGCTGCCCTTCCAAAAGAAGGCACTACCAGCTTTTTAGCTACAACGATGACTCAGAGCGAAGCAGCCATTGAAAAGGCAATTTTAAACGCTGGAGGCTATATACAGAATCAGCAGTCTCCCGGTAAAGCAGAAATCCTGGGTATCCATCTTGAGGGACCATATGTCAATATATCCAGAGCTGGTGCTCAGCCTGTGGAATTCATTGTAGATTCGAGCATAGAGCAATTTAATAAGTGGAATAATCTTGCAAAACAAACGATAAAGATTGTTACACTGGCTCCTGAACAGCCAGGCGGCATGGAAATGGTGAAACACCTGGATGAAAATGGAATTATTGCTTCTATTGGCCATTCTGATGCCACATATGAAGAGGTCTCCGAAGCTATTGAGGCTGGCGCTAAACATGTCACACATCTATTTAATCAAATGCGCGGCCTGCATCATCGGGAACCAGGTGTTGTGGGGGCTGCTTTGCTGCGGGGTGAATTAACAGCAGAACTAATCGCCGATGGTGTTCACGTCCGGCCAGAAATGTTGAAGCTAGCCTTTCAGCAAAAAGGTGAAAAAGAACTAATACTGATAACAGACGCCATGCGTGCCAAATGCTTAAAAAATGGCATATACGATCTTGGCGGACAAGCTGTAACGGTTGAAGAAGGAAAGGCGGTTTTACAGGATGGAACCCTCGCAGGGAGCATTCTAGAACTCGGAAATGCAATGAAAAATATGATGGATTTCACGGGATGCTCACTTGAAGATGCAATCCGAATGGCTTCTGTTAATCCGGCTAAGCAGTTAAATGTCATTGACCGCAAAGGAACCATCAAAATTGGAAAAGATGCTGATATCGTGATATTGGATGAGCAGCTTGAAGTAGCCATGACATTTTGCCGCGGAGAGCTTGCCTATCATCGGGGAGGAGAACAGCAATGAAGATCTTACAAGCAAAAAATTATGATGAAATGAGTCAAAAAGCAGCGGAGTTTTTAATAGAAAGAATACGCAGGAGCCCTGATATTAAACTGGGATTGGCAACAGGCGGGACGCCAGTTGGATTATATGCCCAATTGGTGAATGATCAACAAAAGAACCACACTTCCTACAGGGACGTTACAACATTTAATCTGGATGAATATATGGGTCTTTCTGGTGAAGACCCGAATAGCTACCGTTTTTTTATGGACAAGCATTTATTTAATCATATTGATATTCAAAAAGAGAATACTCATGTTCCTTCTGGCGATAAAGCCAATCCGCAGCAGCAATGCAGGGAATACGAATATCAGATAAAGAAACACGGAGGTATTGACCTTCAAGTTCTTGGCATCGGCAGCAACGGGCATATTGGCTTTAATGAACCAGGTACTTCCTTTGACACTGAAACCCATATGGTCGAATTGACACCTTCTACACGCGAGGCCAATGCAAGATATTTTAACAGCATGAGCGAAGTGCCTTCTCATGCTATTACCATGGGAATTGCGAGCATTATGCGCAGCAGGGAAATACTATTGCTTGTCTCGGGAGATGCCAAAAGTGCAGCTTTAGAGCAGCTATTACAAGGAGAGGTAAACGAAAACTTCCCTGCATCTATATTAAAAACACACCCCGCAGTGACTATTATTGCAGATGAGGCCGCTATAGGTAAAATTCTTGTTTAAACTTGCTCTAAGAATAGTTTCTTAGCAATTGAGGAGCAGAGTACGCGACTAATCGGAACGGCATCAGTGAAGTTTTTCCCCATCTTTGTATGAAGATGCAGGAAAAACTTCTTTTTATTGAGGGAACTCGCCAAAACCTGGAGAGCTCTGTAGTTTCCGAAACTGATTTCCAGTTTTCTGCATAGAAGAATAATATTCAGTCTCCTCCCCCGCAGCCGCCGCCATCTCCACCAAAGCCGCCTCCAAAACTATCACAGTTATGCGAGCTGCTATAATCTCCTGTATGGTGATAGGAAGAATGATTTTTCCCGCTGTCATAAGAACGATTCGATGGTCTGGAGCCACCAATAGCGATCATGATAATAAGTAGTAAACCCATAATAATGAATCCTGACATTTCCATCACCCCTTATTTTTATATACGGATTATAGTTTGATTAGTTTCAGAAAATTCAAATAAAACAATCGATATATTTATGGGTTTAATAACAGGCAAGTTCTGCCGAAAAAACTATTAAGATGACTTTGAATAAATAGAAAGAAAGAGGACTTTATGATGAAAGAAATGCTGGTTTACAGATATGAAGAAGTTATTCATGCCCCAATAGATTTGGTTTTCAAATACGTGGATGATGATGAAAAGATAAAGCTCTGGAATACTATGCTGATCGAAAACATTTATGACAATGAGGAAAATAAGCCAGTCCCGGAGCCTGGAACTAAATTTGTCACCGTTCAGAAATTGGATAAAAAAATCATCAAAATCGATTCCGAATTGATTGAATACGAAGCTCCCCATAAAGTTGTTATGCACTCCCATTCCAAAGAAGGCTTAAGCATTTCAAAGTATCTCTTATCAAGAGAACATAATGGAACGCGCCTGATTGTGGAAGCAAGCCTTGTTCCAAGCAACTTCTTCTATAAGCTGACAACCAAACTTTTAGGATGGACAGCTAAATTTGTGTTTGAAGAGCAATACCAGAACTTGAAGAGTTATGTGGAGAATGAAGCGGATGATGATGAATAAAAAAGGTGTCCTGGAACGGGACACCTTTTACTGTAAAAGCTTATTTACTCTTCCTTCTTCACCCATTTATCATCATCATTCTTCTCATATTTCTTTTTCACTGCACTCCAGGCAACCTTAAAGGCCGTTTCCTCCTCGTCATATTCTTCGCTTGCCGAATTAAACGCTTCCTTAAAGATTTCCTGTGCGTGATGCGGAAGATTATCTTTGACGGAATCAGGCAGATCGCTTAATTTATCATAAGGCATTTTCGCTTCCTCCCCTGCACATGTTCTTTTATGTATTTTTCCTAATTATGTGTGTTTTAAACACAGCCCCAGGAAGTCTCCATGTACAGGAGTAGCTGCTCAGCTGCCCGTCATCACTCGGAAAGATTATTAATTAGTTCTTCATAATACTCTTGCGGATTCGAAATATGGTTATCAATGAAAAACTTTGCCTGATCTTTGAACATATCAATGTAGGAATCTCTGCTAATGGCTAAATCCCCTAAATCAGCAGTGTCTCCTTGAACTTGTACTGTACCTGCCTTAACGTCAACAACAACGGTCATAAATATTTTATCCCTGTAAAGAACAGTACCCGTCACTTGTTGTTTCAGTAAATCGACAAGAGGAAATTCATGGCGTACACCTGTTGGTTTAAACAGCGTATAGCCTGCATTGGGTTTATCTTTATGATCATTCATTCTTCCATCTCATCATTTCTTCTGCTGAAGGCTGATAGCTGCGCATAAAAAACAGAATAGTATCAATAATTTTCATCGATTAGATCCAATCTTTCACATAAGCCACTAATCCGATCACAGAACCAATTACGGCGCCAAAAAGCACATAAAAACGTGTTTCGAGCTGCGCGAGCTTTTTTGTCAAACTAATCCCTCCTGACCTTTGTTCCTGCTTTCTACGATATTTATTGGAAAAGGTTTCAAGTTTTCGTTAAAGACGCTAATCCTGTATCGGCAGCACCGTCGAATCCTTTATCTCCCTCAATGCCAGGCTTGTCTGAATCTTCGTGATCCCCAGTTCATTCAGCTTCCTGATAAACATCTCCAGCCCCTTGCGATCCTTGCAGGCTACTTTCAATAGATAATCATACTCCCCTGTTAAACAATGACATTCTAAAACTTCCTTCATGGATTCCAGCGTTTTTTCAAGAGATTCCAGTTTTTCAGCCTGGTGCATATTGGTGCTCATGAACACGAAGCATAATAAATCAAAGCCCAGCTTCTCATGGCTTAAAATAGCCACATGCTTTTGGATATACCCTTCCGCTTCCAACCGCTTAATTCTCGCATGCACAGCCGGAGCAGACAGATTCACCCTTTTCGACAGTTCCAGATTGCTAATCCGGGCATCCTTTTGAAGTACATCCAAAATTTTTATATCCAGGTGATCCAATACCTTGCTTACAAGCGATTCCATTATCCATCAGTCCTTTTCAATTATTCCAAATACCGATAAAATCACATACCCAAACCGAATATTTTATAATTTTAATCTAAAAAACTTTTAATTATTTCGAATTAATTTCATTATACAAAATTATCTTTTGTTTGATTTAAAAAATGTTAAAATTATTCATATAAACAATGTCATTGTGCACAATGGCTCTGAAAAAGGAGCTAAATGACGTGAACTATTATCTTCTCCTTCTTTTAACAAGTTTTCTTTGGGGCGGAAATTTTATTGTAGGAAAAACGCTTGTGGATCACGCATCTCCTATTACCTTAACCATTTTAAGGTGGGCCATCGCTATCATCTGTCTCGTACCTCTTGTCTGGCATAAAGAGAAGCGGCTGCTCCCTCCGAAAACTGCCATCCTGCCATTATTGCTAATGGGCATCACGGGAGTTGCTTTGTTCCAGGCACTGCAATTCATGGCACTGGAAAAAACGTCGGCCACCAGTGTTGGCTTAATCTCTACATTAAATATGTTTTCCATTGCTGCCTTCTCTTTCATATTTCTAAAAGAAAAAATAAACATACTGCAGCTCATGTCCATGTTCATTTCATTGTTTGGCGTACTGCTGGTCCTTTCAAAAGGAAGCCTGGAGATGCTGGTCTCACTTCATTTTAATACCGGGGACCTTTATATGATGGCAGCAGTGGGCATGTGGGGAATCTATTCGGTCTGCAGCAAATGGGCCATGTCTTTCGTTACACCTATGATGTCCATCTTATACGCAGGCATATTTGGCCTTCTCGTGCTTTTGCCGTTCAACACTGCTGGTTTCACCGTTACAGATGTCAGTGCTTCATTTCTTTTATCCATTCTGTATACGGGTCTGATTTCAACAGTCCTATGCATGGTACTCTGGAATATCGGGGTCAACCAGCTGGGACCAAGCACTTCCGGCCTGTTCCTAAACTTTAATCCAATTTTCACAGCCATCTTAGCTTTTATCTTCTTAGGAGAGGTCATGAACTGGATACAAGCTGTCGGAAGCATCATTGTTATTGCTGGGTGTTTATTATTCTCTGCACTTAAAAGCAGGACCGGAAAAACAACAATGGGAATTCCGGCACCAGTGTTCATTAGGGAGCCAGTTAAGGAGAGATAAAAAATTGTGCCTGTTCCGTTAAGAGAACAGGCACTTTACATTCCTTCTTTTTTGGGCGGGACAGAGGGACAGGTTCCTCGTCCCAGTTGAAAATTGGGGACAGAATAACTGTCCCCTTCTCCCTTTTTAATTATTAATGCGGTATTGAATGTGTTATCAAATAAAAAACCATTAATATACTAAACCCGCATAGCAAAATTAAAATCGCATAAAAAACCTTCCTCCATAATCCGCCTATGAAGCAGAGACTTACTAAAAAATAATAGATTAGTGCACACCCAAAAATAAACCAAAGAAATTCTTTGGTTGATTCCTTTGAAGGCAGTGGCGTCGTCACATTTGTTAAAGCCAATCCCCCGAAAATAAATAGGCCTATACCATATAATAAATTTCTCAGGCTTACTTCTCTTTTATCATTTTGAGTTTTCAAGATACCCACCCCGCTTAAGTAATGGTACGAATTCCCAAAGAGAAAGTTTCATTAAATGCCCTTTTTCGCATATCTCAAACGAAGGCAGCATATAAATTAGGTAGCTTATTTAAAAAGAACTCGAAGCAGTTAAGCCACACTAACTGTTTAAATATCCGTAATAAGGGGGTGCTGAACGCAATGCGGTTTGCACCCCCAATTAATATTTTCTTCCTTTGAACCCGTTATCATGTTTACAGGATTTCTTAATACAATTCTTTTAGAGGTGATAAAAAGTGCCAAGAGTACAATATACCGACAGTGACGTGGCTTTAATGGCAAGAATGATGAGGGCGGAAGCCGAAGGTGAAGGAAAACTGGGGATGCTTATGGTCGGAAATGTTATAGTCAATCGAAGAGCGGCTGATTGTCTCGATTTTGTAGGTCTCAGGACAATCCCTCAAGTGATATTTCAAGTGCAGGGAGGAAATTACTCTTTTGAAGCCGTACAGAAAGGAAATGTTTTTTACAACAGGGCCAGAGGTGTAGAGAAACGATTAGCCAAACAAACATTAGACTATTGGAGGCAGCATCCTTCCAAGTTTGCACTCTGGTATTTCAATCCATATGCTCCATGTCCGCCAACATGGTACGATCAGCCTTTTTCAGGACAATTCAAACAGCATTGCTATTATGAACCCCAAGCTAATACATGTGAAAGTGTTTATAGGTGACCATACCCCCACGCTTAGTGGGGGTCAATTGAGCTTTCATAAAGGCTTTAAGGAAATATAAAACAAAGTGCCTGCATCTGCCTGCTTATATAGAAAAGCAGACGGACACAGGCACCACCCCAGATTTTATTTAATCTGCTTCACAAGCTCTCTCATCGAGTTAAGCTTCGAGGTCAATTCAAAAAACCATTTTTCATCTCCAGTGGAAAGGGCCAGGTCAATCAGGAAATAAATCTGTTCCTTGTTGGCTACTTTTGCTGCGGGCATTTTCTTAACCTGTTTGCTTAGCAGAGGAATGATTTTGCCTTCAATGGTTTTATTATCACTTGAAATAACTTTTGTCTTAATAATTCCTTCGTCAAGGGTTTCGATATAGCCAACGATTAGTTCCCCTTCTCGGGATTTCCCCTTAATCCAATCCCCTGCTTTTAAAATGGCATTATTGTTGGGCATCATATTTTTTCACCTTCCTAAAAGAGATTTCTAAACTGTAATATTTTTCGTTACATTTTAACGAATGGAAAGCTTGTTAGCTTCCAATTATTTTTCTTTATAAATCAGATCAACAATATCTTTTAATGTATAGTGTCTTAAATATTCACCAAGATGTTCTTCAGCACCTAAAAAGATGTTGATTAGAACTCTTTGCATATTTGCACCAACTACACACTCTTCATTTGAATCCGGACACTTGGGCTGAAGTGCGCCTTCAGATGTAATCTTATAAATATCCCAAAGATTAACTTCACTTAAGTCCCGGGCAAAAATAAATCCGCCGCCCGTTCCCTCTTTTGATTTAATAAACCCATGTTTTTTTAATAAACTCAGGACTTTTCGGATACGGACCGGATGGACACATGCACTTTCAGAAATCGCATCGCTCGTTGACATGCGATCCAGCTGCAGGGCGAGATACGTTAAACTGTGAATGGCAAGAGTAAAATCGCTATTCATGGCCGGCCTCCTATATTTTCTGCTACTGTAATGTTAAGTGTTACAGATTAGGTTGTCAAGAATTTACAGCCTAATGTTGACTAGTTAGCCAATCTTTGCAGTTCATTGTATGAAAACGTACGATACTTCCGTGGAAGGAAGCTGCGGATCTCATCCTCATTAAATCCGACCTGGAGTCTTTTTTCATCCAGAATAATCGGTCTGCGCAGCATTTGCGGATTATCGATAATCAATTGATATAACTCTTTTAGCGGCATGGAATCAATATTCACGTTTAACTCCTGGAAAGCTTTTGATTTAGTTGAAATAATCTCCTCAGTCCCATTTTCTGTAAGACGAAGAATTGATTTAATTTCATCCACTGTAAGCGGATCTGTTACAATGTTACGCTCAACATACTCTATTTGATGCTCCTCAAGCCATGCCCGGGCTTTCCGGCAGGAACCGCAGCTTGATGATAAGAATAAATTCACCATTTAAAAACACTCCCTATATTATTTAGATATTTTTTATAAATGTAATATATTTTCTTACAGTTAACATCTAAAAGTAAATTTCCCATTCCCCAATCGGGTATACTGTAATAATAATCATTACAGTTAAATAAGTCAATATTTTCTTTTACTAATCGAATAATTGCCATAAAATTCAACACCATAATAAAAAAGGAGGGTTAATCTTGAACGTAAATTTCTTTAGAGTTGTTAACGCATTCCTTTTATGGACCATAACAGTCATATTCCTCCCAAAGTCGTCTTTTAAAAGATATCTGCCTGTTACCTTATTTTGTTCATGCATTTTGTTAGTGCAAACCCTTTTAAACCTTCTTTTTAAATGGTGGAAAGTTAAAGGCGGCACAAAATTTATTGTATTAGACGCATTAGCGTTTATCTTCGGTCCATTTTTCACAATAAATTTATGGGCATTTCATTTTACTTATGGTAAATACCTGCTTTATTTTTTCTTTAATCTGGTGATGGACATCATCTTTGCTTTCCCGCTAAATGCTCTATTCCAAAAGATTGGCCATTACAAGCTTAAAAAATTCAAGCCTATAACACTGTTCCTGATTTCCTTCTCACTTGCAAATATTAATTACGGCTTTCAGAAATTAATGGAGAAGAACAAATCTTAAAAGCCATATTTCTGCTTTTTTACGCTTATTAAGCCCTCTGCATCCTGTATTTTAGAGAAAGGCTGTTATAATAATTTTAAAGTTTCACTTCGAAAAGGATGTTTCAATTGGATTGGAAACCTGATAGAAAAACAAAAACACCTATTTATAAGCAGCTGGCGATGTATATAGAAAACGGAATAGCAGATGGCACCTTCCCTCCAGACAAACAGCTGCCCTCAGAAAGAGGATTAGCAAAACAGTTTGATATCAATAGAAGCACGGTTGTTGCGGCATATGATGAACTGGAGTCAAACGGGATCGTTGAACGAAATCGGGGAAGCGGTACGATGGTCAGCAAAGATATTTGGGGAATGGCCAAAAGACGTATTCCAAGCTGGAACCGGTATATTGAAGCAGGCTCCTTTTTGCCTAACCTGCCAGTCACACAAAGGATCCATAAAGAACTGGCCGAAACTAAGCTGATCAACCTGGCCAGCGGGGAACTCTCGCAGGACCTCTTTCCTTTGGATTCGCTAAGAGAGATTACTTCCAATCGCTCTTTTATCGGGACACTGGGGTACGATCACCCTCAAGGAAATGAAATCCTGAGAAAAACACTGGCTGACCATGTAAAAAAGTTCCGGGACATCGAGACCAGCCCTTCTTCCATACTTATTACATCCGGTGCCCAGCAGGCCCTGCACCTTGTCGTCCAATGCCTTTTAAAACCCGGGGACTCTGTTGCCATCGAGGATCCTTCTTATCACTATAGCCTGCCAATCTTTAAATCAGCCGGAGTCAAAACTTATTATTTAATAACAGGCAAGGATGGAGTAAATCCTGATGATATTATAGCCTTATATAAAAAGCATCGAATTAAGATGATTTTTTTAAATCCTATTTTTCAGAACCCAACAGGCACATTGCTTCCTGAAGACAGGCGCAGAAAAATCCTTGAATTATCATCAGAATACGGGATTCCAGTGGTGGAAGATGACCCTTACAGCCTAACACCCTTTACCGGCGAAAAAATGAATACACTCAAAGCCCTGGACTGCAACGGCATTGTTTTATATATAAGCTCTCTGACCAAAATTGTCGCTTCCGGGCTCAGAATCGGCTGGATCATCGGACCCAGATCAGTAATCGAGCGGTTATCAGATGCCAAGCAGCAGGTGGATTTCGGTCATGGAAGCTATTCGCAATGGATTGCGAATGATTTTATTGAGTCCACAGGCTTTGAGTCACATTTAAAATTTCTAACCAGGCAATTGGAACAGCGGAGAAACCAAATTGTTTCAAGCCTGGATCACTTCCTGAAAGACCAGGTGGAATTCAGCACTCCGCAGGGCGGAATCCATCTTTGGTGCCGGATCAAAAAAGAGCACAATGAAAATCAGCTGCTTGAAGAATCAATTAAACGGGGTGTCATCTATGTTCCCGGAACAACCATGGGATCTGAGAAAGGATTCGTGCGTTTTACGTTTGGCAGGGAAAATGAAAAAAACATCCATGAAGGGATTAAGCGGTTTGCTGAGGCTCTGAAAAATCTCGAATAAAGAAAAAACGCCTGGATTCAGGCGTTTTTTCTTTATGAATATGTACTTAATTCATAATGATAAAATTGCTCATCTCGCTTAAACCCGATTTTTTCATAGAGTCTTTGTGCAGAGAAATTATCAGGAGCCGTACTGAGGCTGATACTTACCGCCCCTGTTTCAGCAGCGAGCTCCTTCGCTTTGTCTATGAGCTTTTCCCCTATTCCCTGTTTCCTTGCCTCTGCATCCACATACAAGTCATTCAGGATCCAGGCTCTTTTCATAGATATAGATGAAAAAGTTGGGTAAAGCTGAGTAAATCCAAGGTACTTTCCTTCCTTCTTCACCACATATATAACAGAATCATTCTTCTCCAAGCGTTCCTTTATGTACTCAGCTGCTGCTTCCAAATCGGGTGCTTGTTTGTAAAATATACGATATAAATTAAATAAAGCGGAAACTCCTTCTAGATCCTCCATTGAAGCTTGATAGATTTCCATATTCATTACCACCTTTTCAGCATATTATATAAAAATTTTAAAAAACCTGTAAACTCCAAGGATGATTTATCTTTTTTGCGAGAGACCACTTATAGAATCTTTTCCGGGTTCTTCACTCTTAAAAATAATATATAGCCGCATTTCATACAATAACAGGCTTCTACCTCAGAACATTTCAGGATTGCGTTTTTCTTAAACAGCGAACCATACCCTCTGAATTCACCTATTCCAGTTTTTGTTGAGCCGCATTCTGAACATACTCGAGGGTTTTCCAATAGAATTCACTCCCCAATTTATAGATTGCTTACATGTATTTGGTAGGCTTTATAAGATAGAAATATGGATATCAGCAACGTACAAATTAATACTAAAAAGAAACCAATAAGGACTAGATCCGGTGGCAGGAACACACAAAAAAGCATGGTTAATCCCCCAATAATCAACGGAAGAGCTAAAGGGCGCACAGCGATGTTCCATGCTTGATGAGCAGATTGAGTTAATTCTGAGGATGTGCGGGAAATTTCTAATTGAAATCTGGGAAGAGTATTTGCTGTGGTGATAAGGACAATTCCTACACTTAATGGCACTAATAAAATGAAGTTGACTTCAATGCCAAGCACTAAAAGAATGAAGCCGAAATGAAGTAATGCCAATATTAAGCTTAGAGACAAAAATATACTTTCAAATCCTTTTTTATATCGCAGATAAGAACTATGGGTTTTTATCATTTTTGGAAGAAAAAATAAGCTGCTGTTTACAATGATCATCGTAAAAGGAATACTAAATAATATTACAGGCAATGGCCCATATCCCGTTGCTTCTAATGCCAAATTTGAGCCATATAAATATATGCTTACACCAAAAGCAAAAAGGATTAAAATAATGATGAAGAATTTTTTAAGCATTAATCATTCCCCTTTGTATTAGATTGAAATTGAACAATCCATTTTAGAACTTCCTGAAATACTGTTGAATTTAAAGAATAATAAACATATTGCCCCCTTTTCACGGAATATACCAGCTCAGCATTTTTCAAAACAGACAAATGCTGAGATACACCTGCTTTACTCATTTCAAAATGCTGTGCAATTTCTCCGGCTGTCAAATCTCCATTCCTTAAGAGATCCAATATCCTCCTTCTGTTTTCGTCAGATAGTGCCTTAAACAAATCATTGATGGCCAAGTATTAAACCTCCATTAACATTTAAGCATTTACTTAATTACTTAAATTATATATAAATGGATTAAGATGTCAATATTTTTTTCGAAATTTTGAAAACCCAAGAGATAACTATGCCTCTTGGGGTTTTGTTAGATTATTAGCTACTTCCCGCTCCACCGAAAGAACCGCACAGCAAGCACAACAGACACGATAGCAATCGCCATCAGAACGGCCGCCTCAAAGCCAGCGCTTCGGTCCATGTTCCCCTCAGCAATTGAATCACATAATAAAGCGGAAGGATTTTAGCTGCGTATTGAAGGACTGATGGCATCATCTCAAGAGGCAAGGTCGCTCCAGAGAGGAACAGCATCAGGTTCAGGAATAAGGAACTGATGGCTGCTGCAGACTGTGCATTTTTAGCTAGGGATGTCAGGAATAAAGCAAACGGGAAAAAGGCCAGGATGCTGATCAGCAGCGAGAGCAGCGTACTTCCGATATAAGCTGGCAGGGTCAAGTCATACAGAAGCATGCCAAAGACCATAAGAAGCAAGGCGACGGTCCCTTGAAAGGTATGGGCGGCGAGGATTTTCCAAGGCTGAAGCGGAGTTGACTGATACCTTCTCAATACGCCTGTTTCCCTGTAATTGGTTAAGACAGTTCCCAGTTCCCTCCTGTTCATTTTCAGAATTTCTTTTATCCGTCCCACATAATGGCGTGAAGCATACTCCTTCTCCCCTGATTTAAAGTGAACACAGAGTGTTCCGTTAAAGGATGGCTCAAAATGGCTCATGGCGTAAAGATTCGCTATGACTGACTTGGATATCCTGATAAACCGGTGGGAAGGGAGGGATTGTTCAATTTCATATAGTTTTTCTTTCACTTTAAAGATTCCTTCTGAGGTAGCAGCTGTCACTGTGTCGCCTTCTGAACGGAAATAGTTGACTTCATCAGGCTTAATTATGTGCTGGTTCTCGCCATCTTTTCCGACAATCAGGCCGGTTTCATTCTTCTTGAGGTACTCGAGGATTTCCTGGATGGCCGGGGTGATTTCTTTGCAATGGATGGTCACCGAGGTTTCTTCGTTGCGCGGATCGATGTCGAGCACGATTTTCATGAAGGGCGCTCCTCCTTTCCATCAGCTTTATAAATTTAGTATAGATGGCTAATTTCCAATTGTCACCAGAATTAAGGCGACACGCATGATAAGCATGGTAAGCTGCAGTTAATTACATCCCTCCTGCAGACATAAAAAAAAGCCTAAATCACGAAAGATCCAGGCGTCTATTTGATATTCTTATTTTAACTGGCCTTGATTGCCAGGGAACTGTTTTGAAGGCTATCAGAAATCAGGCTATATGCGATGACCTTTTTCCTGCGCTGTTTGACCACATCAATACGGTCCTTATAACTAAATATGAACAGCCTGTCATCTCTTTCCAGAAACTCGATAACTATCGGGGTTCCGCAGTTCTCCGGCTGTAAAAAAAGCGGTTCGTTCCCAGGATGGATATAATGTTTCTTAATAAATATTCCTTCATTGAACTGATTGATAATCTGAAGTTTCTCCTTATCTTCCAGCCTATTATCACCAATTGTGACTGTAACCTCTTTCTCATCAAGCTTGGAATGAGTTTCAAATTTCCGGATCAGCCAATTAACCGTGCCGGTCGGCATACAGGTCAGCACGATTTTCAGCAGACTAACGAGAATAATAGGTACCAATACTGCCCATGTCATCTTTCTTCATCTCCATCTGTATTTAAATCCGCCAAATATAAACTCCGAGAGAAGCTAACCCGATAAAAATAATAACCACATATATTAAGGTTAAATTGGTTGTGTTCCGTTTTGTTGAACTTCCATAGTTCTCATCAGCCTTGCCTGTCAGCAGCAAAGTCGAAACCACAGCAAAAATTAAGATCATTAGAACCAGCCCAAGCATTATTCCCATGCTGCGCACCTCTTCTTTTACATTTTAATAAACTTCCATAAGTAAATAATATCGCATACTAGCCAACAATTAACCATCCAATTAGATCTAAAGTTAACCATCCACTTTCACCATATAAAAATGCCGCTCCCAGCTTATAATGGGTACGGCATACTATTCTTGGATTCTACTTATCAGGCATAGAAAAAGCCGTTGAACCATACTCTTCATGTTCTAATTTTTTATGAATCTGTTCAACCACTTCCAATGCCCTTTCATGAGTGTCATATTCCCCTAGCACTCTACTCCAATATACAAAAAAACTCCTGCTGATTATACCTTCCACTGTTTTACCTTTAACTGTTATCTCTTTCACATTGACTAAACTTCTCTTATCTTGCGTCATAACCCACAACATCATTTCCTCCTAACGGCTCCTTTTTAAATCTATAAAACCCACTTTTTCATCTGCTTTTCCTCTTTCCTTCCATACAATAAAAAACAGAAGTTCGTCTTTCTGATCATAGTAACCGCAGTCACTGCACTCCCAATAATAGTTTCCTTTTTTATCAAAATCCGGATAGCCTCCTTCATAATCATCTGGGAAAATTCTATAATCCGCTCGCTCAACAGTACCTGTCCCTGTATAGCGGATCTTAATGGAGTGACTTCCTTCGAGACCAGTCAGCTTAGCATTAATTTCAACTGACCAATCCCCGTTTTCACCCGTATAACGAACTGTTTTGGTTTTTAACATTACCTCATAAATTGTAAAAATCAAGACTATAACTAAACATAGCCATACTAGTTTCTTCTTCATAATAAACACCTCTGTATAAGAGATGCCCCCGTCTTCCAAAATATTACTATTAATCTACTGAGGCAATTTCATCAATTCATTTGGCAGCTTTTCCACTGCAAGTACTTTACATTATTATAGCTGGCAGTTTAGTTTTTTGAGTAAAATCTGGAAAAATTATGTTATTATTATCAAAGACTATTTTTAAGCGGGGATAAAAATGAAGAAGCTAATAAGATTGATTATGGGAATAAGCTATTTTACCTATGTGCATTAACGGTACTGCTCTTCTTTATATCGAGAGGATTTTGGTCGGACATGCCGTTAATGGAATATATGAAGCTTTCCTCAAACCTTGTGCCCTTTAAAACAATTAATGGGTATGTGATGGCTATTTCCAATGGAAGTATGAATTTAATCATTCCTATAAAAAACCTTGCCGGCAATGTGGCTGCATTTTTGCCAATGGGAATTTTTCTGCCCTATTTTATTAGAAGGCTAAACAAACTTAAATCATTTGCAGTTACCATGACTGTCATGGTCATTAGTGTGGAGATTATACAGCTGGTCACTAGAAGAGGCAGTTTAGATATTGATGACTTTATTCTAAATATTATTGGAGCTTTAATAGGGTTTGGATTATGGAAAATGATGACTGCCAGGAAATTAGAGAGAAAGCAGTCATCATTTTAAAAATGCCTGTTTCAAAGGAATTTACTTTACCTCGTACTTTTAAAGGCTAATGTAATAACCAGCAGCCCATTTATTGCAAGCATAATTACAGCCAAAATCGTTAAAAGGGCAATATCAGGTGCAAAGACAGAGATGGAATTCCAAGGAGAAGATGTGCTAAATGTGAAAAGAGGGAATAGTGCTGCTGACAGGCCAATAAAAAGCATCCCTAAGAAAAGCCCCATTCCCTTTTTTAAAAACTTCTGGGTTCTAAATCTTTTCCATAAATAGATTGAAAGTATAACTAGCAGCAGGACACACCCCAGCATAATGTATTGTATGGTCAAACTATGATTAGGTACTTGTTCAGGCTCATCGCCATTTAATAGACTAATAATATGATTCTTCAGATAGTAAAGTCCATCTTCTTCTAAAATATGATTCTTATTGGTCAGAATCACGCCGCCCCAGCCGGTTTCCGGAATATAAAAGACTTCTGCATGCGAATCAGGGGTAGAACCAGAATGCCAGATAGTTTCATTGGGAGTATCCGGATGTGATATGCGTATTCCTAAACCATAATATCGGTCTTCTCCTGTTTGGACCTGCGGTGCCATAAATAAATCCAATGTTTTGTCACTGATAAAATGATCCGGCCCTTTCCCGCTCAATATTTTTACAAATTGAACCATATCTGCAGAACTAGCCGTAATGTATCCGTATGGTGCGCCTGCATTATCATAGGCTACAGAACTTTTCACCGGCATTCCTAACCAGGATTGATAGCCGCTGAGGTATCCATTCTTATAAGCTCCCTCCTTATTAGCTGCAGCATTTTTCATCCCTAAAGGCTCAAAGATCTGCTTTTGCATAAACTCCGCATATGACATTCCTGTTAGTTCTTCAATCAGTGCACCCAGAACTAAAAAATTGGCATTGCTGTATTGATGTTTCTCACCAGGTTCAGCAGTCAGTTCAACTTCTGAAAATTTCTTGACTTGATTCTTAATAGCATTACTGC
The DNA here is from genome assembly GCA_030348385.1 of Cytobacillus sp. NJ13. Classification (NCBI taxonomy): domain Bacteria; kingdom Bacillati; phylum Bacillota; class Bacilli; order Caryophanales; family Bacillaceae; genus Cytobacillus; species Cytobacillus sp. NJ13. The sequence continues at coordinate 2,985,503 of JAUCFP010000006.1, forward strand.
CTGCTAACTCTTTATCAGATAGCGCCAGCCCGTCGTAGGTACTCAACCCGCTTGTTTGCGCGAGCAATTGCTCCACTGTTATTTCGGCAGCTCTCCCATTTTTCAGGGTAAACCAGGGAAGATATTCTTGAATGCCAGCATCCAGGCGGATGGTTCCATTATCAGCTAATTTCATAATGGCCATTCCCGTTAATGATTTGCTTATGGAGCCAATCGTAAAAGGAGTTTGTTCTGTAACCTCCTCCTCTGATTCTCCAGTAACTCCCCATGATTTTGAAAAAAACAGCTCATTATTATGGACGATGGCAACTGAAGCTCCAGGAACTTGATATTCTTCAAGGTAATCCTTAATGCCCTTCTCAATTTTTGCTTCGATGACTTCATCAGCTGAAGCCGAATTTTCAAGCAAAGTATAACTAAATGAATAGAGCAAGAAAAGAACCAATATTATCTTTAATAAACTGGACGGCAAGACTGCCATATAACCTCTCCCTCTATATATGTTGTTGATCAACGGTTTATCCCGTTGTTGGGATGCTAAAAAATATCTATAGGCACGTTCCCTTTCTTGATTTCATCTTACCTGTATTTGGAAATGTCTATAATGAGCCTCAGCTTTATTTTCAAATAAGACTTGAGACGCAGAAGATGATCGGACTCTTTTCATCAAGATGGATAATATAGAAAATAATGTAGGTCAATAACGGGATGATTGAGGGTACACATGGGGCAGGAAAACAAATAACGATGACTGCAGCGCTTAGTTTTCTTTTTCCTATAGGACTGATGGTCTCTTATTGGCAATGATGATATTACTATTTCATACCTGCTGCGAACCTTGCTGCCTTTTTTTCTTCATTTATTGCTCTTCTTCTTTTTCAAACACAACCTCGTTATTTAGGTACATGCACTGATTGTGGGCATATGCATACTTTATCTGAGAAATTCATTTTCCAAAAGGACTGAGCAGCAATGGTTAAATACTTGGATTACACCTCTCCGTCTTTAAATTACTTTTTTGATGTGAACAAAAGCAATCTGATGAAAAAAGATAACCGAAACTTTATAAATGTGTTGGGTATTCAGCAATTAAACACACTTGAAGATGTCTCGCTTCTGGATATCTATCTAAGTAAAAGCAATGTAGTAGAGCCCCATTATCACCAAAATGCTGCTGAATTAGTGTATTGTATCTCTGGGGCAGCGACTGTTTCATTGCTAAATCCATTTACAAAACAAATCCAGAACTATTACATTACACCTGGGCAAGTAGCCAATGTCCCTCAGGGCTGGTGGCATTATGAGGTAGCTAATACCGACAGCACTCATCTGCTGGCCATCTTTAATGCGCCAACGCCGGAGGTTATCTTAGGATCTGACATTCTCAAATTAACACCTTCAAATATAATGGCACACACTTATTGTATGGATGAAAAGCAATGGAAAAAGACCGTAGCACCTGTCCAGCCTTCGGCCTTTATTGGCCCGACAAAAGACTGCAGCAGAAACGCTTATAGCCCGGAACCAAACCAGCAATACCAATACACACAGCAATATTTCCCTCCGCAGATGTATTATTATTGAGGGTTTTTCAGGCATGGATATTCCCATGCCTGTCTTCTAAGGGTTTCTTAGCATATACAAGACTTCCGCTTAAACCCAACCCGCTTTTTCGACTCCACCTTCTCAATATATTCCTTGGCTAAAGGAACTTTACAGGCAGAGTTTCCGACATCCACATGCACTTTTCCGATATGCGCAGCGACATTCTTTGCTTCCGCATTCAGCTCCGGTACATAAGAGCCCACTGAGATGACAAAGCCATTCATCACATACCTTACTCGGTTTTTTTCTTCATGAATGGTATTCTTAACTTTATTCAATAATGCTCTTATTTCACTGACATCCAGCTCATCATCAGGTGTGATCGATACATAATTGGAATACGTGCTCCAGCCGCAAACCGAAACCATTTCATCCTCCGATTTGATCCACTCTCGGGCCAATTCTAGAGCATAATTACTTTCCGCTGCCACCTGGGCAACTGTATACTCCGCAGCCATGTACCAATATGCCTTCTCAGCCCAACCCTGTAAAGTCTCTTTTGTCATTAGCTTCGGATTGACAGATAGCCCTGCCAAATACATCGCATCATGATTTCCTGACTCATATAATTGAAGTGCCAGCTCATGATCCTTCTTTACATGCTTCACCAGCTTTTTCAAATCTCCAACCTTCACGCCAAAAAAAGGTTCCTTCGCCCCGTGATTCATGAAGATCCGCTTCGTTTGCTCTGTACCAAGCTCCTCTAGCTTTTGCATGATTTCTTCGTAAGTCATCTCTTTCACCCTTTCAAACAATAGCCGCCTTTTCATTATCGGCTTTTTCATTTACTTTAAGCCAATTTCCCCTTAAAAGGCTCTTGTCACCAAGCTGAATAGAGTTACGTAAAGGAAAAAATAAGCTATATATTGTGGCTAAGTTGAGCTTTTCAACAGCAGTCATTAATTTTCTTCCAACAAACGGATTATGGATTAATTTCGTCACTGCCCAGAAAATCTGTATGCTGACAAACAGGAGAATGAATAGATTCCTTCAAACCAACCCCTCATGATCATATTTGCTGACACACCCCCATTGATTTCTCCCTTGCAAGGTCTAACATTCCACTATGGGCATCAACTCCAATCAGATGATGGCCCTTCCTGGCCAGCGGAATGGTCGCCCGTCCTGTCCCGCAGGCTAAATCTATGATGGGCCCACCCGTTTTTGAAGCCCATTTCAGCAGATAGGATTTATTCTCTTTATCATATAAAATCGGAACATTGTATTCTTCTGTATTTTTCATAATATCCCGATTTATTTCTCCTTTCTATCTTCATATGAAGTTTCACTTCTAGCTTCAATTCTTTGGGGTCCCTGCTGCTTTTCCCGACCAGCCCATTATCCATGTCATGAATTGGGGTAAAGTTACTGCCTGATATGTCTCTTCTGGACTTAAGCATGCGAAAAAGAATATAAATCAGCAAACCTATTACTGCGATTAATAAAATATAGTGCACTTTTGCCACCTCATATCCATTATTTCTTAAACAGCCGGTAAACAAAAAAAATTCCACTTGCTATCAGCAGTAAAAGTAAAAGCAGAATCAGTCCCGGAACACCAATATTAGCTAACAAATCTATACCTCCTTCCAAACAATAGAAAAATACTAGTTATAGACTCTCTCCTTATTTAAACCTTTTTACACAAACATTTCTTCTAAAATATGTGAATTATTAACGAAATTAAAAACGGGAAAAAACGCTCATGAATTCTTGTTGCATTTTTTTACAAAAAAGGATAATTTTAATTCATAAAGAATAAAATGTTACATCTGCATATTAGGGTGCAGACCTTACAGCGAGAAAATATGTTATGGAAAAAGGGGATTGAAGCACATGCAAAAGTATAGAAGGAGAAACACACCGGCTTTTACATTTTTAGCATACTTTACACTGATTGCCGGTGTCGGTTTGTTTCTGATAGGACTTTACAATGCTGATATGGAGCTTAATGAAAAAGGGTATTATATTGCGGTCATGCTCCTGGTGGCGGTTGGTTCCATTCTTACTCAGAAAGTAACACGGGACAATGCAGAAGATGCGGAAATCATGGCAGAGCAGGAGCGCAGATCAGCTAAAATTGAGCAATAATACACAAGCTCAGAAATGCTTCTGGGCTTTTTCTTTTGATTAAAATAAAAAGGTATTGACTTTAACACTTAAAAGCGTTTAAGATATAAAGCATCCAAATACTTAAATGCTTTGAAGGAATTGAAGTAGTGATATCCTCCCTGTTGCAGAGAGCTGGTGGTGCTGAAAACCAGTACACAGGAGATCACGAATTACGTTTCTGGAGCTTCTTATTTCTTTTCTGAAATAAGACGGTTTAGCCGTTATTCTGTGAAGTGGTAAGTTCTATACTTACAATCAGGGTGGTACCGCGAATAAATTCGTCCCTGCTGAATGAAAATTCAGCAGGGATTTTTTATATCCGTTCACTTTCGCACTTAAAAGCGTTTAAGCATAAAAACTATTAAAAGGAGACATACCAAATGAAGAAATCGATACCCCTGCACTTACGTCCTTTTACAGCCCAGCAGCATTACAATGCATACAGCCCCATTGATCATGCAGTTTGGAGATATGTGATGAGGCAAAACCATCATTTCCTTGAGGACATCGCCCATGATGCATTCACTTCAGGCCTGAAGTCGTCCGGCATTTCCATTGACAGCATTCCAAGGGTAAGTGAAATGAACGATCATTTAGATAAAATCGGCTGGGGAGCTGTCATTGTCGACGGATTGATTCCGGGTACAGCGTTTTTTGATTTTCAAGCGCATGGCATCCTTCCAATTGCAACGGATATACGCCAGAAGACCAATATCGAATACACACCCGCTCCTGACATTCTCCATGAAGCCGCGGGGCATGCGCCGATTTTATTTGATGAAACATACTCAGAGTTTGTTAAATTAATCGGAAATATCGGCGCCAACGCTTTTGCGACAAAAGAAGAACATGAGGTGTTTGAAGCAACCAGGCATTTATCAATTGTCATGGAAAGCCCTGCTTCAACTGAAGAAGAAATTGAAGCAGCCAAACAGCAATTAAAGGAAAAACAGCAGCACGTAAAAGGACTTTCTGAAGCTGAGCAAATCTCCCGGATTTTCTGGTGGACAGTCGAATTTGGCCTGATTGGCGATCTGCAGCAGCCAAAAATCTTCGGTGCAGGACTGCTGTCATCTGTAGGCGAAAGCAAACATTGCCTGTCCGATCAGGTGATGAAGCGCAGGTTCACAATTGAAGACGCAATAAACACCAGCTATGACGTTACATCTATGCAGACTCAGCTATTTGTATGCGAAAGTTTTGAACAATTGATTGAGGAAGTAACTATATTCGGAGAAACAATGGCTTTCCGTGAAGGCGGCACGTCAGCCATCGAGAAAGCAATCGCTTCAAGCCAGGTTGCTCACATAGAATACAATTCAGGCATTCAGCTTACTGGTTTGTTCACAGAAATCATAAAGGATGCAAAAGGTGAAGCCATCTATGTCAAAACGTCAGGGCCAAGTGCCCTATCGATCCAAAATGAACAAATTAATCATCATGGTCCTAATATTCACAATGACGGCTTTGGAGCGCCAATCGGAAAACTTTCAGGCCGCATTCAGCTTGAAAAGCAGACCGAACAGAGCCTGAAGAAGCTCGGCATCGAGATGAACAAAATGATGCAAATCACCTTCGAAAGCGGTATAGAAGTTTCCGGCCATGTGACGAATCTATTATTTAATCATGATTCTCTTATTTTAATATCACTTGAAGAATGTCTCGTCAAAAAGGGAGAAGAAATCTTGTTCCATCCCACTTGGGGCACATATGATTTAGCTGTAGGCAGCCAGATTGTTTCTGCACGGCCAATCGCAGCGGATTACGCTGCATTCCATGGGGAACCCGTTATGAATGAAGAAAGCCAAAAAGAAGGAAAAATCCTTACGCTTCTGGAAGAATTATATGGGGAAGTAAGGCAAATCCGGGAAACGAATTTCCCTCAGGATGTCCTTCTTCACAGTGTTATTGGAAAAATTCTCGATGAGTTCCCGGAAGAATGGCTGCTTCAGCTGGAAGTTCTGGAATTGCTTGAAAAGCATGACAAAGAATCGCCTTTGAAAAAACTGCTCCTGGACCAGCTTGAAAAGTTAAGTAAGGAAGAACGCTATGTCCGCCTGATTCAAAACGGACTTGATGTCATCTTTGATCGGAGGAATGTCACAGTATGACAAGATTAAGTGAAGAAGAAATAGCCCAGCACCTATCCACACTGCCGGACTGGAAAAGAAAAGACAGCAAATGGATTGAACGCCGTTACCGCTTCAAAGAATATTTAGAAGGTATCGCATTCGTAAATAAAATAGCGGACCTTGCCGAAAAAGAAAATCATCATCCTTTTATCACCATTCAATACAAAATGGTGATCGTCTCCCTCACTTCCTGGAGTGAAAATGGGCTGACAAGTCTGGATTTTAAGTTAACCCGGCAGATAGATGATGTTTATCTTGCAGACCATTACTAAAAAAATAAGTACCTACTCATGAGGCAAGATAAATCCCCAACCACAAAGAATAAAAAGAATGCCCCATTTAGAATGAAAACTAACTGGGGCTTATTCCTATAGCGCTGACTGCAAATCCTCAATTAAATCTTCAGCATCTTCCAGGCCAACCGAAATGCGGATCAGGCCGTCTGTAATACCCAATTCCTGACGGCGTTCTCTCGGAATCGATGCATGCGTCATTTTGGCTGGAAGGGAAATCAGGCTTTCAACTGCTCCCAAACTTTCTGCAAGGGTAAAGTATTTTACTTTTTTCAGCACCTCTTCTGCCTTTTCACCGGTTCCGGCATCAAAGGAAATCATTCCGCCAAAGCCCCGTGCCTGCTTCGAGTGAATGTCATACCCTTTATGATCTTTAAAACCTGGATAATAAACCTTTGAAACCTGCGGATGATCGGCAAGAAAATGTGCCACCCTTTTCGCATTTTCTTCAATTTCCTCCATCCGAATTGCCAGTGTCCGAATTCCCCTGATTAATAGCCAGCTATCCTGCGGCCCCAAAACAGCACCGATTGAATTTTGGATGAAGTGCATATCTGCTGCAAGCTGTTCGGAATTCACCACAACCAGCCCGGCAACAACATCACTATGTCCGCCTATATATTTGGTGGCACTATGCAGGACAATATCAGCTCCCAGTTCAATTGGATTCTGCCAGTAAGGTGTACTGAAGGTGTTATCCACAATCATAAGCAAATTCTTGGATTTGGCCAGCTTGGAGATTCCGGCCAAGTCTGTAATCTTCAGCAATGGATTTGTTGGCGTCTCAACATAAATGGCTTTTGTATTTTCCTGTATCTCCGCTTCCACAGCAGCCAAATCACTTGTATCCACAAAGGTTACATCTACATTATATTTCGTCAAAACCTTTGTCACTAACCGATAGGACCCGCCATACACATCATCTGTGAAAATAACATGATCTCCTGTTGAAAATAAGTGCATTACAGAAGAGATAGCTGCCATGCCGGAACCGAAAGCAAAGCCGCGGTATCCGCCTTCCAAATCCTTTATTAATTCCTCCAGTGCATGCCTTGTCGGATTTCCGGTTCTTGCGTACTCATAAACGAAATTGCCCACACCATCTTGTTTAAAGGTACTGGCATGGTGGACAGGTATGGAAACGGCACCTGTATGTTCATCCCTGGAGATGCCGCCGTGAATCATTTGTGTTTTCTTTCTCATTGTTTATCCTCCTCATAAATAGATTTACTTAAATACCGCTCACTGCTGTCAGGAAAAATCGTGAGAATATTCGTGCCAGGCGGAGCATTTTCAGCTTCTCTCAATACTGCTTCGAAAGCAGCTCCTGACGAACTTCCAACTAAGTATCCTTGCAGCAATGCCAGCTCCTTCACTCGTTTAAAGGCATCTTTATCTGAAATTGTATGAATGGCGTCAAATAAGTCTGTTTCCATGTACGGTGGCAAAAACTCCATCCCGATTCCCTCGGTTCGATGCGGCCCTGCCTTTCCGCCATTTAAAATGGAGCCTTCAGGTTCGACAATAACTGTCTTTATCTTTGGATTCTTTTCTTTAAAAAATCTGGCGCAGCCCATGAACGTACCGCCAGTCCCTGCTCCTGCTGCAAAAATATCAATCTTCCCATCTAACGCTTCGAAAATCTCAGGTCCCAATGTTTCATAATACGTTTGTGGGTTATTTTCATTGCTAAATTGCTGAGGACTATAGGAATTAGGAATTTCCTGCAATAATTCATGTGTTTTCCTAATAGCGCCTTCCATGCCCTCTTCAGTCGGCGTATTAATAACTTCTGCCCCTAACGCTTTCATTAGTTCCTGTTTTTCAATGCTGAATTTTTGAGGTACGACACAGATGACTTTGATCTTCTTTCCAATAGCAGCCAGCGCTAAGCCGATCCCTGTATTCCCTGCAGTCGGTTCAATTACAGCGCCATCTTCCGGGAGAAGCCCATCCTCAATCGCTGTCTGAATCAGCTTTTGTCCTAACCGGTCCTTTACACTGCCGCCCGGGTTAAAATATTCAAGCTTTGCGAAAACATTTACTCCCTGCGGAACAGCATAGTGTTTGATTTTCACAAGAGGGGTATGCCCAATCAGTTCTTTCACACTGCTGTAATAATTCATCGTCAGCACCTCTGTTTTTCACAAAGAATGGTTACTCTTCACCATTGCGTTTTTTGGATACTTCTTACGTTTCATTTAATTCTTATTATTCCTACTTGTATAGTATGTTTTAAAATGTTTTTTGTCAATTATCGGCTAAAAAATCATCTGGCGACGAGATTTAAGGAAAATTCCAAAGTTGCCAAGCGAGATATTTATTCATACTATACCAATAAGTATTATAAGAATTATAAGGAGTGATTTTTCAATGGGCCGTGAATTTATAGATTTGTTTGACCATTGGGCAGAATCCTATGATCAGGCTGTTACGGGTAAAGACCTTGAATATCAAGAGGTGTTTTTGAATTATGAACATATCCTTCAAGAGGTTGCCAATCATGTGAATGGGAATGTAATTGAATTTGGTGTAGGCACTGGCAATTTAACTAAGAAACTCTTGGAAAAAGGGGCTAATGTAACTGGAATTGAACCTTCTGCAGCCATGAGGGATATAGCAGGTGAAAAGTTGCCTAATGTTCCGTTATTAAATGGTGATTTTCTGGATTTCCAAATAAATGGTCCCATAGATGCCTTCGTTTGCACCTACGCTTTCCATCACTTAAAGGACACCGAAAAAGCTGAAGCCATCACAAAATACAGCTCTCTGCTTTCAAAGGGCGGCAAAGTGATTTTTGCAGATACCGTCTTTGAAAGTGAAGAGGATAAACAGGCTGTCATTAAAGAGGCAAAAAAGAACCATTTTCTCAGCCTTGCACAGGACCTGGAAACTGAATATTATACAACAATTCCTGTATTAGATGAGATCTTTCAATCCAATGATTTTTCAGTCCAGTTTAAACAGCTCAATCGGTTTGTGTGGCTCATATATGCTTTAAAACTTTAAAAATTTGGTGTTGCCACCCCATAAAACCAACTTGACAAATAGGAATTATAAGAATTAAAATATGGTTATTATTAATATATTGCCGATCAGTCTGCTGAAGGCCCTGCGGAATAGCAAATAGCTATCCCCGCAGGGCCTTTGTTGTTATCGGTGTAAAAGGCGGGTGAGATGGAACAAAGCGGGTTTACAACTTAAAACGTTTAGGGGGATTGAAAAATGAATAGCTGGAAGTATGTGAAATCTTTTGTTGTTTTTGTATTCCTGATCGGATGGCTGGCCGGATGCCAGGCACAATCGGCAAGCACACGAAGCGATTCTGATGATAAAAAAAATGAAGACGGACTAACAGTTACAATAGGAATCCAGCAAAGCATCTGGCCTATTCTATTAGCCAAGCACAAAGGCTGGTTTGAAGAAGAGTTTGAGAAAGCAGGAGTAAAAGTAAAATGGGCGGAATTCCAAAGTGGTCCTTCTTACTTTGAAGCAATTGCATCTAACCGCATTGACTTTGGACGTGTTGGAAATATCCCGGTGATTGCCGGTCAAAGCGGCGGGATTGGCTTTAAAGAGATTGCCGTTGCCAGCACCGGAGAGAGAGGAGATGCTCTTCTGGTGCCTAAAGACAGCCCTATTACATCCGTAAAGGATTTAAAAGGCAAAAAAGTGGCGGTTGCAAAAGGAAGCAGTTCATTTGGCCTCCTTTACCGCCTTCTGGAAAAGGAAAACATCAAGCCGTCAGAATTGGAAATCATTCAACTTCAGCCTGATGAGGCACAGCCTGCTTTTGAAACGAAGAAAGTCGATGCGTGGGCAATCTGGGAACCTTATCAGTCCATTCAAGTGGTCAAAAACGGCGCAAAAGTCATCGCAAATGGTGAAACGATCGGAACCTTCAGCCCCGGATTTCAAATTGTCCGTACACAATTCGCAAAAGAACATCCTGAACTTGTCGAACTTTATCTTAAGGTAACGGAGAAAGCAACAAGATGGCAGCTTGAAAACAAAAAGGAAGCAATCGAAATATATGCAGATCTGAAGAATACGGATAAAGAAGTTATTGCGAGAGTGCTGGAAAACTCCGTTCCGGCCAATACACCAATCAGTCCGGAAATTGTGGAGACACAGCAGGAATCTGCTGCACTTCTATTAGAATTGGGAGGACTCAACAAAGAAATCAATGTTTCTGAAGTTGTTGATAACTCTTATATTGAGAAAGTCTTAAAAGAATACAAATAACCATTTATTAACCCAAAGAGAAGAACCCCGCTGAAATTAACCTGAGCGGGGTTCTTCTTTAGCTTACCCTGCTGGATGAACATTTTGAACTTTGTCCGGAAAGGGCAGCCCAAGATTGCCTCGCAGGGTTTCACTTGTATATTCTGTTCTAAAAAGGCCCCTATTTTGAAGAATAGGAATAACGTTTTGAACAAAATCTGAAAAGCCTTCACTCATTAGCTGAGGCATGATGTTAAATCCATCAGCACCCCCATTTTCAAACCATAGCTGAAGTTCATCCGCTATCTGCTCAGCTGTCCCGGCAATCGTATAATGCCCCCTGCCGCCAGCAAGCCTGAGAAGCAATTGTCTAATGGTCAGATGTTCATTCTCTGCCAGATCCCGGATAAGCTTTGTCCGGCTTTGATGCCCCTGAATCTGCTGAATTTCCGGCAATTCAGGCAGCGGGCCATCCAATGGATAGCCTGTTAAGTTAATGCCAATACGATTGGAAAGCTGTAATAGACTATACTCGGGATTGGTCAAATTATGAAGCTCTGCTTCCTTTTCTCTCGCTTCTTCTTCTGTTGTCCCTATTATCGGGCAAATGCCCGGAAGGATGATGACGTTCTCCGGATTTCGTCCAAATTCTGCAGCCCTTGTTTTTAATGCTTTGTAAAATGCTTGTGCTTCAGAAAGTGACTGCTGTGCTGTAAAGACCACCTCAGCAAATTGTGCAGCAAAATCTATGCCCGTTTTGGATGAGCCAGCCTGTACAATGACAGGATGCCCCTGTGGTGTTCTGGGGCTGTTTAACGGGCCCTTTACCGAATAGTAGCTCCCTTTGTGGTTAATTTCATGCACTTTATCACTCAAGGAATAAATCCCCGCTTCTTTGTCCCTTACTAACGCCCCTTCTTCCCAGCTGTCCCATAGCTTTTTAGTCACTTCTACAAATTCTTTGGCACGCTTATAGCGCTCCCTGTGTTCTGGTATTTTTTCGAGATTAAAGTTATTCGCTTCTGCATCTGTCCCAGACGTAATCACATTCCAGCCTGCACGGCCTTTGCTTAAATGATCCAGGGAAGAAAACCTTCTGGCCACATTGAAGGGTTCATTAAAAGTAGTCGAGACCGTTGCAATCAGTCCGATTTTTTTTGTTGCAGCTGACAAGGCGGATAATAGAGTGAGAGGTTCAAAGCCTCCGCCGCCCAGTTCTCCGTACTTGACAGCACTTGTCGATACCGAATACCTGTCAGACAGAAAAATAGAATCCAGCTTTGCTTCTTCCGCTTTTTGAACAATCTCCAGATAATAAGAAATATCATGTGCCCGCTCTGGATCTGATGAAGGGTGCCTCCATGCGGCCTCATGGTGTCCCATGCTTGTTAAAAATAAATTCAGGTTCATTTTACGATTTCCCATTGTATCCCGCCTCCACTTTTAGCCTTTATAGCTCTCCCGCCATTTAAGCCATTTTCTTTCAAAGTATCTTACAAACGAATCCGAAGCCTTTCCAAATACAGCGAAAATAATAATTCCTACAAATACAACCGTTGTCTGTGAAAATTGTCTGGCATCCGTAATTAAATATCCGATACCTTCACTTGACCCCATGAGTTCCGCTGCGACCAGCGCCAGCCATGCTGCACCTAGTGCAAGGCGAAGCCCAAGCAGGATATTAGGCAGGGCCGAAGGAAGGATCAAATTCGTGATTTGCTTCCATCTGCTGAATTCAAGCACCTTGGCAACATCAAACAATTTTGCATCCACACTGCGTATGCCAAGGAAAGCATTGACATAGAGCGGAAAGAAAGCTCCTTTTGCGATAAGAAGCACCTTGGAGACTTCACCAAAACCAAACCACAATATAAACAGCGGAATGACTGCAAGAGTCGGAATGGTCCGAAGCATTTGCAGCGTCGGATCCAGCGTATGCTCCACCTTGCTTGAAAAGCCGACAGCTAAACCAGCAAGCAATCCAAGTGTTCCTCCGATGAGAAACCCTCCCAAAGCCCGCAGAAAGCTGACTTGAAAATGGTAAAGAAGATTGCCTGCAGTCAGAAGCTCGATAAATGAGCTGAAAATGCTGCTTGGCCTTGGCAGGAGTGTTTCCGAGATTAGATCATAATAGCCGGCAAATTCCCAGATGAGCAGTACAAGAAATGGAAATATCATTCCTCTTAAGAACACGCCAAATTTTTTATCACTTCTTCCCTTTAATTCTTTTATTCTCAATTTCTCTTTGCCCTGTTCAAATGCCGTCGGGTGTGCCCAGTCTGCTTTATTATTCAATCCATACACCTCCGCTAGATTCCTGCTCGATCCATTAATTCAAGTTCATCTGTCTTTTCAAATTCATTTAAAATAAGCTGGCGAAATTCCTGAAATGTCTTATTTGATTTTTTCCTCGGATGGGGCAGATCGATTTGTATCACTTTTTGGACGGAGCCGGGTCTTGCATTCATGATCACTACCCGGTCTGCAAGATAAATAGCTTCATCTATATCATGGGTAACAAAAAGCATGGTGGTTCTATTTTTTTGCCAAATATCCAGAAGAACTTCCTGCATATGGGACCTGGTAAACGCATCAAGAGCACCAAACGGTTCATCCAGCAGCAATACCTTGGGATTGCGCAGAAGGGCGCGGGCGATGGCTGCCCTTTGCGCCATTCCCCCTGAAAGCTCTCTTGGATAAGCCTTGGCGAATCCGTCCAGCTTAACAAGCTGAATAAATTCTTTAACCTTATCTCTCACTTCTTTATTTCTTAATGTGAAGTTGGAAGCAATGTTTTTCTCTACCGTGTGCCAGGGAAATAGCCTTGGCTCCTGAAAAATAAATCCCTTATCAACACTGGGGCCTTTTACTTCCTTCCCGTCAATTCTCACAGAACCTGATATATCATTATCAAGACCGGCAATGATTTTCAGCAATGTGCTTTTGCCGCATCCGCTGGGCCCTATGATTGTAATTAATTCGCCATCCTCAACGGCCATGTGAATATCATTTAAAGCATGAATTTCTCCTTTTTCTGAATGAAACGTCTTATTTAAATGACTGATCTCTAAAAAAGCCATTTGAAATCTCCCTCCTTTAAAATTTTCACCTGCTAGTTTAATAAAAAAAGACACGTTCTATGAAAATAGAAATCGTGTCTTCTCCGGGAGTCCGGTCGAATGACTGTCTGCTATTATACAGCTTTGGTATTTTGGGAGATGGCTATTAACTGCTTAAGCTGATCTGTAATTTTTTCAAGCACCTCCTCATTTTTTATCGGATTTTCGAAATCTTCTTTATCCACATATTGATCGGTGAGATACACCCCTTTTAAGATCGTCTGGGCGCTTAGGGCAGCCAATAAAGGCTTTAAGGAATAATCAATTGCCAGCAGATGGGCAGGACTTCCTCCAACCATTAATGGAAAAACAGGCTTATTTTTAAAAGAGTCCTGCGGAAGAATATCCAGCAATGCTTTCAGGGCACCTGTATAAGCAGCTTTATATACTGGAGATACAATGATGATGCCGCTTGCTTCCTTTATTTCTTCAGAAAGCTTTTTAATGGAAGAATGGTCATACCGCCCTTCAATCAGGACATCGGCCGGAAAATCAAGTACAGAGTATTCCTTTACAGGAATCCCTTGTTTAGCAGATTCTTTCCGCAAATAGTTTACTAGTATGGAAGACCTTGATACGGCTGACGGACTTCCGGATACGGCAATAAAATAACTCATGAACGCCATCCTTTCTTTCATTTATCCCTGCACAACATTATCCTATAATACCTATTAACAAACTAGGAATAAAACCAAAAATAAAAATCATCTCTTCCCATTATTAGACTCCACCCGTATTTTTTCAGTTATCTCCACTTGGGCCACTTTCCCTGCATGAAGGGTAATGACGACTGACCCATAATCAATATCCTTAATAGAAGATAAAATATACTTTTCATACTCAGGCGTGATTTTTGCCATTGTACATACTCCCTTCCTTAAATAAATTAAATGATAAAATCTTCAGGTGTGAAGATTTTGAGCTGCTTGGGTTTAATGAATACTTCTTCTCCAGCATTCAATGCCAGCCTGCGATACTTTTCTTTTGGAATTTCGGCCTCCAGATAATCATTGGTGTCTTTCCTGACAAGTTCTATATGCACAATTGGTCCAACGATATGCAAGTGGGATATGGTTGCAAGCACTGCATCATCATTAGATCCTTCTCTGCTGATGCTGATATCATGCGGTCTTGCATAGCCTACTGCCTCCAGGTTATCTGAGCCTGCCCAATCCGGAATTTCCAATGCCACATCACCTTGGTTCAGCTTTCCATTTTTCAGCCTTCCCTTGAATAAATTGACGCTCCCTAAAAAGTCATATACGAAGGGGGTCTGCGGATGATCATATACTTCCTCCGGTGTCCCGATTTGCTCGATTTTCCCCTGATTCATCACGACAATCTTGTCAGCAACATCCAACGCTTCTTCCTGATCATGCGTAACAAATATGCTCGAAATCTGAAATTCATCATGGAGTCTTCTCAGCCATCTTCTTAACTCCTTTCTGACCTTCGCATCAAGGGCCCCAAATGGTTCATCCAATAAAAGCACTTTAGGTTCAACCGCCAGAGCTCTTGCAAGAGCAACCCTTTGGCGCTGTCCGCCTGATAGCTGGGAAGGATAACGCTTCGCCAAGTCCTTCAGCTTCACTAGCTCCAGCAGCTCATGAACTTTGTTCTCGATTTCTTTTTTGCCTGGCCGTTCTTTCCTGGGCCTTACTTTCAGCCCGTAAGCGATATTATCGAATACTGTCATATGGCGAAACAGTGCATAATGCTGGAAGACAAATCCGACTTTTCGTTCTTTAGCATTAATGCCGGTAATGTTCTCACCATCAAAAAATATAGAACCCTGGTCAGTTGCCTCTAAACCGGCAATAATCCGCAGCAGGGAGGTCTTCCCTGAACCCGAAGGGCCTAATAAGGCAACCAGCTCTCCTGTATGGATTTCAAGATTGATTTTTTCCAATGCCTGAAAAGCCCCAAAAGCTTTGGAAACGGAATTTATAACGATACTCATTCTGAATTCCCCTAACCTCTATGATTTCTATGCTCTTCTGTTTTTTCCATGCCATTCCAGAATGTTTTTTATAATAAGTGTGAAAATGGCCATTATCGACATTAAAGAAGCAACAGCAAACGCAGCAGCGAATTGGTATTCGCCATATAGGATTTCGATATGCAGGGGCATTGTGTTGGTCAGCCCTCTTATATGGCCGGATACGACCGAAACCGCTCCAAATTCGCCAATGGCACGCGCATTGCAGAGAATCATGCCGTAAAGAAGAGCCCATTTGATATTAGGCAGGGTTACATGCCAAAATGTCTTCCATCCTCCTGCCCCAAGAGTGATCGATGCTTCCTCTTCTGCCGTTCCCTGCGCCTGCATCAGTGGAATCAGTTCCCTTGCAATAAAGGGAATCGTTACAAAGATCGTCGCAAGTACAATACCAGGCACAGCAAAAATTATTTTGATATCCCTCTCAAAAAGCCATTCTCCGAAAATCCCCTGAGAGCCAAACAGCAAAACGAAAATTAAGCCGGCAATGACGGGAGAAACAGCGAACGGAAGATCAATTAGCGTGATAAGCAGGTTCTTTCCTTTAAAATGAAACTTGGTTATTGCCCAGGCTGCCATGATTCCAAAGACGGCATTCAACGGAACGGCAATAATCGCTACCAGAAGGGTCAGCTTAATCGCGGATAATGCTTCCGGATTCGTAATTGCCTCCAGATAAACCGCAAATCCCTTTTCAAAAGCCTGAACAAAAACCGTGACCAGCGGCAAGATCAGAAACAACCCCAAAAATGTTAAAGCAATGCTGATTAACAGCCATTGAACCCATCTGGGATCCTTTGCTTCTCTCGGGCTCCTAAGCGGAGTATTCGTAAAATTCAAAGGTATATTCCCGCCCATATCACCACCCCTTTCTTTATAGAAAAAACAAAACTGCAGCAGCCGGAAAGTCACTTAAAACGGCGTCTTCTATGCCTAATGCGAAATAAACTTTCTGTTCGTCCACCATTGAATAAAGTTGATAATAAATAACAGTATAAACGACACGACCAGCATGACAGCAGCAATGGCTGTAGCACCTGCATAATCATATTGCTCAAGTTTCGTCATAATCAGCAGTGGCGTGATTTCGGTTTTCATGGGCATATTTCCCGAGATAAAAACGACTGACCCATATTCCCCAAGAGACCTTGCAAAGGCAAGGGTGAACCCTGCCAGTGCAGCCGGCAGCAATTCCGGGAAAATGATTTTTCTGAAGGTCTGAAAGCGGCTTGCTCCAAGGGAGGCAGAAGCTTCCTCCACCTCTTTTTCAAGACTTTGCAGAACAGGCTGCACCATTCTAACTACGAATGGAAGCCCGATAAATGTCAGGGCAATCACCACCCCGATCGGCGTAAAAACCACCTTAAATCCCAGCAGACTTCCAACCCATCCATTAGGTGCATATACAGTTGTCAGGGCGATACCTGCAACTGCCGTCGGAAGAGCAAAGGGCAAATCTACAAGACCATCAATGATCTTCTTGCCTGGAAAAGAATATCTGACCAGAACCCAGGCCAGGAGAACACCGAATACCATATTAATTAAACCAGCTGCCAAAGACGCACCAAAACTCAGCTTGTAGGAGGCCACTACTCTCGGATCCAGCACCGTGTTCCAAAATTCAGACCAGCCCATTTGCGAACTATAAAAGATGATCATGGACATCGGCAATAAAACTAAAATACTAAGATAAAGCATGGTGTACCCCATTGTTAAGCCGAAGCCCGGCAGTACACTATATTTTTTGAAATCTGTTCTTTTTGATTTCCTCAACCCCATCACCTGAATCCTCTCATTCTCATGCTGTTTATTGGAGATAGATCTCATCAAATGTTCCGCCATCATTAAAGTGGGTTTCCTGTGCTTTTTGCCAGCCTCCAAATTCTTCATCTACTGTAACAAATTCAATATCAGCAAACTGGTCGGCGTATTTCTTCAGCACTTCAGTATTTCTCGGTCTGTAATAGTTCTTTGCTGCAATTTCCTGTCCGGTTTCACTGTATAAATACTTTAAATAAGCTTCTGCTGCTTCAGCCGTTCCTTTTTTCTCTGCTATTTTATCCACGATTGCTACTGGCGGCTCCGCAAGAATACTGATCGATGGATTCACAATTTCAAATTTGTCTTTTCCAAGCTCATTGATGGATAAGTAGGCTTCATTTTCCCAAGCTATAAGAACATCTCCTAGCTCCCGCTGAACAAATGTATTCGTTGAATCACGTGCCCCTGAATCAAGAACCTCCACATTCTGATATAAATTCTTCACAAAATCTTTGATCTGCTTTTCGTCTCCATTAAACTGCTTGCTCGCATAGGCCCATGCCGCAAGATAATTCCATCTTGCTCCTCCTGATGTTTTCGGATTAGGTGTAATCACCGAAACATCTTCCCTGGTCAGGTCATCCCAATCTTGAATATTTCTTGGATTCCCTTTTCTGACCAAAAAGACAATTGTGGATGTATAAGGAGTAGAATTATCATCCAGCCTTTTCTGCCAGTCTTTATCGATGATTCCCCGCTTATTGGCAATTTCATCAATATCATAGGCAAGCGCCAAAGTGACCACATCCGCTTCAAGCCCGTCAATGACCGATCTTGCCTGCTTTCCGGAACCGCCATGTGACTGCTGAATCGTCACATCCTGCCCTGTTTCTTCCTTCCAATACTTGATAAACTCCTGATTGAACTCCTGATAAAGCTCTCGTGTCGGATCATAGGAAACATTCAAAAGTTCTGTCGGATCCTTGCCTGAGCTGCCTCCACCCTCTGCTTTTCCACCGCTTTCCTGACTGCATCCTGTAATAGAAGACAAAACCAGCAAACCTGCTGCCAATAAACCTATAAAAGAATTCTTCTTCATACCCATCCAAAATCTCCCCTTTTGATTGTCTTTATAAAAAAAGACCGCATGCTTAGTTCACTAAGCACCGGCCTTCAGTTTATCTGATCAGCTCCATATTCTCTTTGGCATCACTCTTTCTCTCCCTGCCTGGTCATGCTATTGGCGTATTCCCGCTCAAGGTCAGTTAAGGTTAACTCAAACAGATGGTGCTCACCTTTCTTAAATACTCCGGCACTTATCAGACTGTTAATTAAATATCTCTTTCTGCCTTCAACTGCCTTTCTTAAATGCTTTGACACCTAACTCCCTCCCTGATTTACTCAATCAATAGCTCCCTTTGCTGCAAGTGCTTTTGGTTGACCAATCAGCGAACAATCATAATTCCTATTAAACCTATAATCTTAATCATATTACTCGGTTTTTATTGCATATGTTACTCATAAATTTCTTTTTTCCATTCACCCCCAGAAAGAAAGTAATACCCATAATACACAGCGGTTTACTCGGAATAATGGTGTAAAAAAAGACCCTGCGGTTCCTATAGAACAGAAGGGCCTTTGGTTTTCCAATCGGCGATTGATTTGAAGTTCTTATTAGAAATGAATTTACAATGAATTATTAGAAAAGTCAATCCTTTTTTCTGCTTTTTCTCAATTTAGCTTCCTTTTCTTTTTGCTATAAGCAAGCATAGGGCATTCCGACTAAAATCCTGATTTACTCCAGCTAATATATTTGACTTTAAAAAAATTTTACATTATAGTAATTGATGCATCAATAATTGACCTATCAATTATCTAAAAGGCGGGGGATGCTGTGTTCAAATGTTCTAAGGAAGAAGAATTAATTGCCGCCCGGCTGTTTGAGCTCACTAAGCAGACAATGCCGAAGTTTGAACGCTGTACAGGCATCAGTCAGTCACGGCTTGAGATTCTTCGGGAGCTTTTTGAATCGGAAGAAATTACGCAGCGGGAGCTTCAGAAAAAGGTGAATATCGATCATGCTGCTGTCACTAGACACCTTAAGCAGCTTGAAGAAAAGGGCATGGTGATCCGCAGGAAAAATCCTGAAGATAACCGCTTTACTTACGTCAGCCTGACAGAGGAAGGCAAAACGAAAATTGCTGCTTACTGTGAAGAAAAGCAACGGTTTATTTCCAAAATCCTGAACGGCTTTTCGGAACTTGAGCGAAGCACACTATTAAACATGCTCACACGCATCCAGGAAAATGTAGATAGATTGTAATTTTTACATCCAGAAAAACATAAAGGAGAGTTAATCATGAATAAAACCATTAGCAATGACTTTAAAGAAATCGTCACAGGCCGCCGTTCCATCCGCAATTATGACCCAACAGTCAAAATCGGCAGAGAAGAAATGGCTGAAATCCTGGAGGAAGCATCTTTGGCTCCTTCATCTGTTAACCTGCAGCCATGGCGCTTTGTGGTGATCGATTCAAAAGAAGGCAAAGAAACACTGGCACCGCTTGCAAAATTTAATCAAAGGCAAGTAGAGACATCAGCAGCTGTCATTGCCGTCTTTGTTGATATGAAGAGTGAAGCATTCATTGAAAAAATTTATGATACAGCTGTTGAAAAAGGATACATGCCAGCTGATGTAAGAGACACGCAGGTGCCATCCATCAAAGGTTTAGTGGAAAACATGACATTCGAGCAAAAGAAAGATATGAACCTGATCGATGCTGGTCTCGTATCCATGCAGCTCATGCTTGCTGCACGTGCCCATGGCTATGATACAAACCCAATTGGAGGCTATGAAAAAGACCGCATCGCTGAAGCATTCCATCTGGACAAGGAACGCTACTACCCTGTCATGCTTATCTCAATCGGCAAAGCCGCTGATCAGGGTTATAAATCTGTCCGCCTGCCTGTTGAAGATATCACAGAGTGGAAATAACTCACAAAGGAGAAATATATCATGATCATTATCCATGCTGGCTTTCAAATCCAAATTGACAAAGAAAATGACTTTCTGACTGAAATCCGTCCGCTGATCGAGGCTTCCAGAGCAGAAGAAGGCAATATCTCTTATGACCTGGTAAAAGATACAGAAAAAGCAGGTTCCTATACCATGATGGAATTGTGGAAGGATATGGACGCTGTTAAGTTCCACAACCAGACGGAACATTTTACCTCATTTACAGCGAAAGCTCCTCAATATTTTTCTGCTCCTCCTCAGGTGAAGGTGTATGATGCACAGTCTGTAGATAAAAAGTAAATTATGCAGAAAAAGACGCTTGGGATATAAAATTCCCAAGCGTTTTATAATGGATATACAGTTTCGATTTAATTTACAATCTCTGTCTGGGGGTTTCTAATCTTTTTATTTATTGTTCTCTTTCTGATCATGATAAGCAATGAGAATGACTTCTTCTCCCTTTTCCTCACTTAAGCGCTTTTCCAGATTATGCACCTGCTGCAGATCCCCATCGGACAAATTCGCAAAATGATATTGTTTATCCATTTTTCATCACCTTTTCGTAATAGGATCCCTAAAGTTTGTGTTTTCCAAGCATTTTTATACACAACAATGCCCGGCTTCAATCTCTATTTAATCCCCAAAATGGCAATGGCAATGACAGTTAACACCAGGCTCAGCAGCAGTGACATGCCCCAGTGTTTCTTTTCGGTCATTTTGAATAAAACATTCATTACTGAACTGATTGCCAGAAAAATAAAGAATACAAATAAAAATATCATAAATTCCATTATCGCTTAACCTGCCCTCTGTCCAGTTTCGCAAGGAAATAAGAAGAGCACCCCATCATCATGCCTCCGAAGATCCCCATGAAACTGCCGGCGACAGTCCAATAGGCAGACAGAAGGATGCCGGACATAAACAAAATCAGCCCTCCTATAAACAGGGCCATTCCCATTTTCATTGCTTATCCCCACCTGTTCCACTAGCCTAAATCTTTCACAACCGCCATTTCCTTCCCAAAACGGTGGCCGTGATCTGCAAACCCCAAACCTGCATAAAGCTTGTGTGCCCCAAGATTCTCAGGATGGTAGCCTACAGCAAGTTTTTTCGCATTCGGCAGTTTCGCCATCTCCGCGATCATCAGATCCGTCGCTTTTTTGCCTATTCCCTTGCCTTGGTGCTCCTTATCAACCATAATCCGATAAATCCAGTAAGCATCCAACTCTTCTATACATGTATTAAACATTAAGAAGCCGACAGCTTTATCTTCCAAGTAAATCACATACGGCCTCAACGCTGTTTCAAATTTAGATTGCGCAATGGAAACAGCATTTGGCTCCATATGGGCTTTTTGTTCCTCTGCAAGTTCCAGCAGGCAGCATTTATACCAATTATCTGCTGTTACTTCTTCAATTCTCACTTTGCCAGTATTCATATTAATTTCCCCTTTTCACATTTTGGGGAACCGCTGATTTAATAGGCGTTCTCCCCTTATTTTTATCCATAATAACTAAATTTGTATTTGGCATAATGAACGCCTCCTTTTCTAAATTGCCAGAAAAATACATACCTACTCATTATACTATAATATTCCAATTAATGCGCACATGGGAATTCAGTTATTTTTTCTATAGAAAGGCCATATATAATATATTGATTCAGCAAAAAAGGGGAGGATGCGATAATATGCCAGCGAAGCAAATTCGTTTACGGAGAATTCAAAGCCTTGCTCACGACATTATGGTAGAAATGAATTCAAAGGAAGACCATAAGAAGAATGACTCATACAGAACAGTGATTGATGACCTTTCACGTGCGATTGGGGAACTATCTGATCCATCGGGTGATTTTTCATTGGATTATGTTGAAGAAAAAATAGGCACTGCCCACTATAAGATTTTTAAAAACATGAAAAAACTGACGCCTCTTCGAAAAACAAAAGAATCAGCAAGATGAAAATTTTTTGAATGAAACTGATAATTATTATCAATAATAAATAAAGAAGGTAACCAAATCGGTTACCCTTTAGCTTAAACTTCTGGTTCAAACGTTTTACAGTCTGTCTCTTTGCTATTGGACGCCTGCTTGCCTTTATGGCTGACAACGTAAATAGCTTCTGCACCACACTTATTTCCCTGTTCCCAATAAGTGCAGTTATTTACTTCACAAAGAACATCTTTAGCCATGTATATCACCTCCTGTTTTATTATTTTTAGCCAGACAGGATGGTGATATACTTGCTTGTTTAGTTATTTATGTTCCACTCTTCTTTCAAAATCGCATAATAATATTCATCCCACCACTCATCGTCATGAGGAATGCACTTTTTGAAGCAGCCTTCCCGCCTCATGCCGATTTTCTCCATCACCCGGTAAGATGGCGGATTCTCGGGCTGGCAGGTTGCAATAATCCGGTGAATGCCAAGCTCTTCAAAGCTATATTTCAGCACTGCATATGCTGCTTCTGATGCGTAGCCTTTATTATAAAACTTCGGATTAAACACCCAGCCAATTTCAAATGTATGATCACCAAAATACTTATGAAAAGCAATATGGCCAATCAGTACCTCTTCATTTTTTAAAAGAACGGGAAAATGCTCTGCTTTTTCTGTATTTTTATGGATAAACTCATTAGCAGCTTTTTCTGTAAAAATACCACCTGGAATGAATTTCATTACTTCTGGATTTGAGGTGTACTCATAAACTGCCTGCCAGTCATCTGACTTGAACTTCCTTACGGTTAATCTCTTTGTTTTAATGTCCATAGTCTTTTCTCCTATTAATAATTTATAAGGAAAGTATTCTTCTTTTCAAAAAAATCTCCTCTAAATCTGGCAATCTTTCATTTGTATGCCTCATTTATGTTTATTCATAATTAATAAAGTGTATATATACTATGTATCCCAAATAGACAAGGAGAGGTTAAAATGGCATTAGTAAAAGAGTATAATACAATGGATGAAGCTGTTCAGGCAGCCAACTCTTTGCATGGCAGAGGCGTCTCAGAAAATGAAGTGTTCGTTCTTGCCCATGATGATAGCGTAACAGATACGGTAGCCGACCACTCTGAAGCTAAAAAAATTGGCGTGGATGAAACTGGACTGGGGACAGCTTTCAAAAACATGTTCCAAAGCCAGGGAGATGAACTTCGTTCTAAAATGGAGGAAATTGGATTATCTCAAGCTGAAGCTGAATCATATGAAAAAACACTCGATGAAGGCAAAATTCTGCTGATTTGCAAAGATGATAACCAAAGCAGCTTCTTAGGATACTAAATCATAATAAATTTAACTGGTGCAAAGGGTAATCACCCTTTGCACCTTTTTATACTGCTGACTTTTTTCTGCGCGAAAACAGCATCCGTATCGGATGCTGTTTCCAGGTCAGGTTTATTTATTGATTATTATTCTCTTCAGACGGCTCTTCATCCATATCTGGCTCTTCTTCATCCATACCGGAGCCTCCCTGTTCTTCAGAAGGTTCTTCATCCATATCCGGTTCTTCTTCATCCATATTTTCTTCACTAGGCTCTTCCGTTACATCTGGTTCCTGGTTATCTTCCTGATTTTCCATTTCCATGTTTTCCTCATCTTCAGGAGGCGGGTCCTGCTCAGAAGCACATCCTGCTAGCATTATTCCTGCTCCTAATGGAATCGATAGTAGTAGATTTTTATATTTCATGTGATGTCATCTCCTTTTGCAGTATTATGTTTCTATTAAGACTATTCCCCTATCCCCGGATGATAAACATGATAAAGCTTCTGGTCCTAATGCAGGAAGTGCCATCAAACAAGCTGAACGCACATAAATTTTTTTATCCGCACACAAATCTTGTCTATCCGCACAGAAAAAATTTTATGTGCACATATATTTCAGCTATCCGCACATAAATCTTTTAAATGAATCTTTTTTCGAAAGAAAACTGGTCCATTCCTGCAAAATTCAGCACTCGGAAGGGATTTTCAACTCTTTTTCTGCAATTGGAGCAGGTTTTCCAAACAGATATCCCTGAAAAAGCTGGTATCCCCTGTCCCGGAGCCACTCAAAGTCTTCCCGGGTTTCGATCCCTTCAGCAAGCGGAACCGATCCCAGTCTCAATGCCTGCTGCAAAAAAGCTTCCGCAGTCTTCTGTTGATCTGGATCTTTTGACACGCCCTGGACGTATTTCATATCCAGCTTCATATAATGCGGCTGCAGCTCACTCAATAACTCAACCGTGCTGAACCCAGCACCCACATCATCCAGTGCATAGCGGAATCCTTTTTCCCTATAATAAGCCAGGATCCTTTTCAAATGATCCGTATCCTCCACTTTATCGGTTTCCACTACCTCAAATACGAGCTGACTCGGATCCATCCCTAATCGGTTCGCAAGCTGGACGGTTGATTTCAGGCAGAACTCCGGCGAGTAAATGCTTGTCGGGATAAAATTTATGAATGCCTTTTTGTCAATATACGAAGCAAACCTGACCGCCGTCATCCGGCACAAGCGGTCCAGGGCATATAGCCTTCCTCGCTTTCTGGCTGCTCCAAAGATTTCTCCCGGAAAAATGACCGATCCATCCTCCCGATAAAATCTCGCCAGCATTTCATAAGCGAACACTTCTTCATCCCCTGTTAAAATCGGCTGCGCATGGCAGGTAACCAGCCCATTGGCAATCACTTCATCAATCCACTGGCTATCAAGGATATCAGCAGCTGCAGCAATGGGACTCCATTCCTCTTTGTCCATTCGGAAACTAACCCCTGCTGCATCCATATGGTCCCTGCAAAAATCAAGAAAATCCCGCATACCGCCTTCCTTCACCACGAACCGGTCTGCTTCAGCTTCCATCAAAACGCCTTTTCGCTCCAAATGATCAACAACACTTGAAAGCATTCGGCAATTCTGTTCTCCTTCTGCCTTCACCTCAAAGCGCAATTCCTGCACCACACAAGCATTACAGCTCATCCTAAGCACACCCTTATTATGCAATAGTTCTATTTTACTATATTACCAGTTTTAGGATACAATAATTGTCTCCACAAAAAAGACTATCCCCAGCCTCAGCCGAAGATAGCCTCATAAAGAATTACTCATACCGCAAAGATTCAATCGGACTCAGCCTCGAAGCTTTATTAGCCGGCAGCAGACCGAAGATGATACCGATTGCCATTGAGAAGAAAAGGGCGCCTGCGACGACCTGCCAGGAAATGAGTGACGGCCAGCCTGCAAAGAATGAAATCAGAGATGCCGAACCCCAGCCCAGCAGGATTCCCAGCACTCCTCCAATTAAGGTCAGCGTGACAGATTCGATTAAAAACTGTCCCATGATTTGCCCCCTGGTCGCTCCGAGTGCTTTTCGGATGCCGATTTCCCTCGTTCTTTCCGTTACAGATACGAGCATGATATTCATGACCCCAATTCCGCCGACAAATAGCGAGATACCGGCGATACTGCCGATGATTAGTGTCATGACCTTTGTAATCTGGCCGATTCCTTCTGCCATTTCTTCCATGTTGATGACCATATAAGATTCTTCTGTATTATGCATCTTGTTAAGTAAGTTAGCAGCCTTCTTTCCGGCCGTCTGAAGCTGATCAGCGGATTCTGCCTGAAGCGTCACCTGGGTAAAGTCACTCTTCCCATAAATAGTCTGCCATGTTTTAGTAGGCACATAAATCTCCAGTACACCGAATGAAAAGAGCCCTGTCGGCTTTTCCATGACGCCAATGATCTCTATCGGCTGGTTCCCAATCCGGATCACTTCGCCAACCGGCGACTTGCCATCAAAGAGCTCCTCCTGCATGGAATAGCTGACAAGCCCCACCCTGCGTCCGCCAAGGAAATCTGCAGCCGTAAAGGACCGCCCTTTCTCCATATCAACATTGTTCAGCTCAAAATAGGCAGGACCTACTCCTGTTGTCGATGTTTCTGCCTTTTTTTCCCCAAAAGAAGCCTGTGAAAACTGTGAGCTTGAAGCAACTACTCTTTTAATCTCTGGAATCTGCTCCAGTGCATTGATATCTTCCCCATCAAAAGGAGCTTCATTAAATATGTTTGGGTTTGCCTGAATTTCCTCGTCAGAAGGCTGATAAAACAGCTCCACTGTATTGCCGGGACCTGTCAGCTGCGTCTTCAGCATCGCTTCTCCGCCCTGGCCGATTGCGACTACAATAATGACAGCCCCAACACCAATGATGATCCCAATCATCGTTAGAATCGATCTCATTTTATGCGCCTTCAATGAACTAAGTGCCATTTTGATATTTTCTAAAAAACTCATGTAGGCGCCCCCCTGCGGGAGGGTTCTGCGGACACAATCAGCCCATCCCTCACCATAATTGTGTGATGGGCATACTCTGCAACCTCAGGTTCATGTGTAACCATTACAATAGTTGACCCTTCATGGTTCAGCTCACTGAACAGTTCCATAATGGAGGCGCTTGTATTCGTATCAAGAGCACCTGTTGGTTCATCCGCCAATATGATTTTCGGTTCGTTCACAATCGCTCTGGCGATGGCAACCCGCTGCTTCTGACCTCCTGATAAGGCATTTGGCAAGTGCTCCATCCGATCAGCAAGACCCACTTTGACCAGTGCGGCTTCCGCCCTTTCTAATCGTTCCTTTTTTGCAAGGCCGCTATAAATCATCGGCAGCTCTACATTTTGAATAGCCGTCAGCCTTGGAAGCAGGTGAAACTGCTGAAACACAAACCCGATCGATTGATTTCTGACCTTTGCCAGCTCTGCTTCCGAGTAATGTGATATGTTCTCACCATCCAGTTCATATATTCCTTCTGTCGGCAAATCCAGGCATCCTATAATATTCATAAGCGTCGACTTTCCCGATCCGGATGGCCCCATAATTGCCACAGAATCACCTTGCTCAATGCTCAGATTAATCCCTTTTAAAACTTCAATTCTTTCTTTTCCCGCCTGATAGGACTTGGTTATGCCTTTAAGATCAATCATTTCGCATCCACTTCCATGCCGTCTTTCAGCTGATCTGATGGATTAGTGATAATCAAATCCTTCTCATTGAGGCCGCTTGTTATCTCGATTTTATTCCCGGAAGCGACACCTGTCTCCACTTCCTGTTTATAGCTTTTTTGATCCCTGACCACGAATACATATACACTGCTGTCTCCGGTTATAACCGAGTTTGCCGGAACAGTCAGCGCCTTCTTCTTATCCGTTTCGATTTCCATTATGAGCTGAAAACCTGGTTTTAGGGACATTTCCTTCACTGTTATCTCCACCCGATACTGTGGCGCACTATTTTCGGCAGGGTTCATTCCCTGATTCTCTTCCGGCATATCAGCTACTTCGATGACATCGCCTTTCCATTCCTTTTCAGGAATCGCATCGGACCTGAGAGTCACCTTTTGCCCCTCTTTCACCTTTAATGAATCGAATTCTGAAAGTAAGCCGGATGCGCCGATCGCTTTTAAATCGCCAACATAAATGACAGGTTTTCCTGCCGAAGCCGGATCGGAGGAGGCTTCCTTGTTCACCTGTAGCACCACTCCATCCATTGTGCTTTTAACCTCTAATTCTCCAAGGCGTTTTTCAACATCTTTCTTCTGCAAAAGCACCTGGCTTAATTCCAGATTCGCCAATCGCTTTTCCAGTTTCAACTGATCCATTTCAGGCTGTATCTGTTTATCTGCTTCCTTTTCACCAGCCTGTTTGCGCAGCTCTTTTTCCTTATCAGCCAGCTGGTCTTCCTGTTTTTCCAGCTGGCTGATTTTTAAATAGCCTGATTCAGCCTGAAGCTTGACTTTTTCCAGTTCAAGCTCCATAGCCTGTTCATCAAATTTGGCCAGTACCTCTCCTTTTTTTACAGAATCCCCTTCTTCCACCAGGAACTCCTTTATTTCGCCTTTTTCAGGAGATGCATATATTTTCTGCTCATTCATCAGCTCTGCCGTGCCCGGAATCATGATCTGCTCTTTAATTTCCTCCTGAACCGGATGGGCGGTTTTTACTTCAGGCCCTTTCGCAAACGCCTGTCTGTAGACGCTAACGCCAGCCAGCAGCAAAAACACAGCCGTAACTCCGATTGCTATCCAAACTTTCTTTTTCATTTAGACACCAGTCATTCCTGAAAGGGTATTGCTGATTAAAGTGAAGACAATGCCGATGATGAAGAAGGCAATCGCAATGCCCCAAGCCCAGCCTTTTGATAATCCTCCAACCCGATGAAGGCCAATAGCCGTTATAACAGACTGCCAGATGCTGAATAACTCGATAGAGCCCAGGACCCCTGGCTTCTCGCTGTTCATCAATCCTGCTAAACTAGTAATAAATATTTCCGGATTTCCTCCAATCGCGGCTCTTAATGCCATATTGACCAAAAGGCCGATCCCGCCAATAACAAGAATATAAATATTCATGGAAAATATCTGTTTGAACGTTGCATCTGATCCAGCAATTTTAATGAAAATCATATAAATACCACCGGAAATGAGGGCAACCAATACAGGTGTGAAAATTCCTGTTATTGCCACACCCACCCTCGAAAACATCATTACCATCTCTGCCTCTGCCTCACTCATGCCTTCAAGCCCAAGGTAAGAAGCATCCATCGACACGGCCATGAAAAACATACCTGCAGCATACAGAATACTGACCAAAATCAGCGGCACCCAAATCTTCGGGTTCTGGCGGATGCGGTCAAACTGCTCCCCCGGACTCCAAACCATTCCCAGCAAACTCGGTTTCCCTTTGCTCGTTTTTACTTCTTGTTCCATAAAGAACACTCCTATTCTATTAAAAATGATTCCACTATAGCTTTACGGAATAATATAGAAAAAGTTTCAAATAATTACAATTTACCCATTAAAAATACCAGGAGATCTCTCCCCTGGTATCCCGTCTACACAGCCTTCCGCTGAAAATAAAAATAGCCGCCAAGATAAAACAGTAAAAAGAATCCGCCGATAACAGTCAAAAGCTGTTCCCATGGGATAAAGAATATATCGCCCGTATCTGCCGCTGGATACATCATTGCAAACGGCTGTGCCCAGGGATAATAGGGGCCCACTTTCTCGGAATTCATCGCCAGAATGGATGGCAGCGTAAAAACGACGTTGACCGCAAAAGGTGCCGCAAAGCTTTTGAACCAGACGGACATCCACAGCTGCAGTGCGACTAATGGGAAAGTCGCGACCCAGCCTCCCAATATGCTTTTCCAGACAATCGTTCCCGGAAACGGATCGGCCACACCTTTATACAATCCTGCTCCCAAAATGGCAGCTAAATAAAATAACTGGATGAGCAAAACCAATAGCAGGATCAGCACATATTTAGCGGCAAACACTTTTCCTCTTGTGACAGGCAGCGCCAAAAGCTGCTTCCAGCCCCCGGTCTGATGCTCATACCGGCAGACAAGGCTTGCCAGAACTCCTGTGACTAGCGGCAAAAAGAGAACCGAATAAGGCAAATTCATATAAATCAAAAGCATGTACCATTCATTCATTATCCCCGCCGTTTCAGCTGTATCTGCCCCAATACCGGCACCCAGCCCAATCAGCGGTCCTACTAAAAGAATGCCGAAAATCTTTGATTTACGCAGTTTAAACCATTCAGACTTCAAGATAGACAGCATCTATTTCACATCCCTTCTCGCAAAATCAAACATGCCTGCTGCGTATAAGAAGACGCCAGTTCCAACACCCAGCAGGACGTTGATGAGCGGTTCATTCCACTCATTCAGAAGCAGCGGCCATTTCCAAATCAGCCAATCCGGCAAAGTAAAACCAGCATATGTCAGAATTACACCCAGAATCCCCAGAGTGATTGGCACACCCTGGTTCACACTCACAGTCGCTACCCAAAGCTGCAGCGCCAAAACAGGCAATGCCGCAAAAAAAGGATAAAAGCTGTATTTCAGCAGTCCCGTATACGGAATCTCCCCGCCCAAATTCAGAGACAATCCAAAAGCAAGCGCGAATAACATCAAAAGCACAGAAGAAGTCAGAAGCAGGATCGACAGCACCGTGAACTTCGATAAATACACGCTCATCTTCGAAACTGGCAATGCAATCAGCTGTTTCCAGGCGTTCGTTTCATTTTCAATGCTCGACATAAAAGACGTCAGGATTACGATGCCCAATACAATCGCAAGCGGTGTAAACGAATGGATATTGTCCAAATAATATCCCCACCGGTCATCATTCTGCCCGAACAAATAATCCTTGCGCACCCCGTAATTGACCATCTGCATGGCTACTACCCCAATTGGACCCAGTACAGTCAGGAACCAGATTCCTTTCCGCTTAATCTTCATAAATTCAGCTGCCAGCAGTCTTCCCATCATCCGGCCTGCTCCTCCCTCGTCATCTGAAGGAAAATGTCTTCCAATGACCGCTTTTCTTCTTCCACCCGGTAAACGGAAAATCCATCTGCTACAAGTCCGCGCACAGCCTCAGCCACTTGCTCATCCGATTGCTGCGGCAGCGAAATGATGCCACTATCCAAACCGGCCTTCATTCCTCTTCCCAGCAGGGAGCGCCAGGCTTTGTCGCTCTCGCTGACCTTTAATAAAACGGACTGCTGTGCATACATGCGCATCGCTTCAATTGAATCCTGAAAAATCATTTTCCCTTTCGTAACAATTCCTACTGTTGTCGCCATCTGATCAATCTCTGAAAGTAAATGACTGGAGATTAACACGGTCATCCCGCATTCCGATGGCAGGCTTTTAATTAAATTGCGGATTTCAATAATTCCTGAAGGATCTAAACCGTTTGTCGGCTCATCCAGAATCAGCAGTTCCGGGTTATTCAGCAGCGAGGCAGCAATTCCAAGCCGCTGCTTCATGCCAAGTGAGAAGCCCTTTACTTTTTTATCACCAGCATCTGTCAGCCGGACAATCTTCAGCACTTCAGCGATTCTCTGTTTCGGCACACCAAGTATTTTTCTCATTGCTTCCAGATTTTCTTTTGCCGTTAAATGCGGATAATATGATGGTGACTCCACAAGCGAGCCTACCCGTCCCAATATAGAAAGTCTCTCTTTCTTTAAGTCTTTTTGAAAAATTTCAATCCTGCCGGAATCAGGCTTCATCAGCCCCAAAAGCATCCTGATCGTTGTCGTTTTCCCCGCACCATTCGGACCCAGAAATCCGTAGATTTCCCCTTTCGGTATTTTCATTTCCAGACCTGACACAGCTTGCTCCTGACCAAAATGCTTTGATAAATTTTCCGTTCTTACGATATACTTCATTCCTCTCACCTCACTTTCCATCTTAGCCAGTCAAGGTTAAAACAAAGGCAGGAGAAGTTTAAAATTTGTTTAAATATCTAACCGCTTATGTATTTTGACAAAACTTTGTTCTAAAATTCAGATTGTGGTTCCGCTGTTCCCAGAAATCCCGCGCCTGTACTTCAATCAGAGTTTAAATTAACAATGTGCTTGAACCAAGCCAATAAAATAGGGAATCAAAAAAAAGGCTGCTTAACCTTTTTATGAGTAAGAATTTATTGCTCTTAATCCATGAATAATAAAAAAGGATCTTCGACTGGAAGATCCCCGTAAGCACACGGAAAAAGTGACTCCTTTATTTACTATTTGATGATATCTTTTTTTCAGTCAGCACCTCCAGAGCATCTCTTACATCATTGGCAAAACGAATTGGTTTTTCCACTTTTTCAAAATGGATATACATCAGCCTCGGGTCATCAAAGAGCCAATGATTATGAAAACCTGTCACAATAATGTCATGTTTACGAAGCTCACTGATAAATGGGTTTATCTCTTCTTGCAGGATCACCGTTTCTCCACTGCAAAGAGCCCGGCCGTCTGCTGTCAAGGATTCAAATGCAAACATTTGAGGAATTAATAAAAAGGAATTCCCCCTCCTGCCAAGAACGCGTGGCCTAATATTTGTACGGGATTTCATTACAATGCAAACCCCATTTTCAAATGTATTCATGCTGCCTTCCAAAATTCTGTTGAACTCTTCACAAAGTTCTTCGCCTCGTCTATTTGATGATCTTTGTCCCCTGCCAGATCTTCCAACATTGCGGGTAGTTAATAAGTCTAGGGCATCTCTTACTTTTCTGGCAAAAGTTAAAGGTTCATCAATGGATTCAAAATGCATATACATTAACCTTGGATTTTCAAAAAGCCAGTGATTATGAAGGGCAGTGACAATGATTCCATCTTCACGCAAGCTGGTCATAAATGGGTTAACTTCCTCCTGCAGGAGGACTGTCTCACCAAGACATAATGCCCGGCCGTCCCGATCGAAATTTTCAAAAGAATATGCCTGAGGAACAAACATAAAGGATTCAGCTCTCCGGCCTAATACAACCGGATGTATATTTGTACGGGAATTAGTCGCAGTACAAACTCCATTTATGACAGATGGAACTGATCCCAGAATTTCGGCAAATTCCTGACAGAGATCGTCTGGCTGTGTGTTGTTCATGTTATCCAATTGCAAATCATCTCCTGAACATTATATTTCTAGATATAGTATTCTGGATCGTAAATCAGGAGCATGACCATTATTTAGTAACACAAGTACAGTATTTCACTGCTAATACAGCTGGTTAACAAAATCCTATCTTATTTAGCTACCCCCCTATATAATTTAAGTTTTAATGGACTAGTTCCAAATAATTAAAATTTATTAATATTTTTTCATCAATAAGAAGCCACTCACAGTTTGAGTGACTCCCTATTAATTCACTTATTAAATTTACTAACTGTAATCATAATTATTCTTAATGTCTTCACCTAATCACTCTCATTTGATTTTCCTGATTCTTATCGCTGTACCTTTAACACCAGATTCCATCTCCCAATCCAGCTTCATCCCCTTCACCATTAAATCGATAATGGATAACCCAATTCCGGCTCCTTTTTCATTGGAACTGTTATTCAGCCCCTTCCCATGATCAATAAAAACAATCGCATCGTACTCATCGGTTGATTCAGTCGCCACTTCAAGGTAAAGCCCATCCTTTGCATGCCGCAGCACATTTTGCAGAATGTTATCAAAAATACGGCCCAGCCACATCGGATCCGCTAGCCATTTCTCTTCAAATGGCTCTAACTCGATGATCACTTCAAAATTATTCTTCTCAAAAACCGGATACCATGATGCCATACTTTCCCGAATAAACCGGACAGCATCCAGCTCAATCAGCTCCTGCTTATGCTTGCTCGCCATTAAAAGCGTGTAGCTCATTAAATTCTCAATCAGTCTATCAATATTGACTATCGAGGTTTCCAGTGCTTTGACAGCCTCTTTTCCTTCAGGAGACAGATTCTCCTTTGCAATCGAGTATGTTTGCGCATTGATTTTCGTCAAAGGCGTCCGCAGGTCATGGGACAGATTGGCGATCAGCTCCCTCCGCAGCTGCTCTTCCTCCTGCTCGCGTTGCTTACTTTCCTTGAGCTCAAGGATCATCTCATTAAAGGTCTGCTCCAGCTGGCCGATTTCATCATTGTTTTGCACATCGATTTTGATGGGCAGATTATCCATATCCCGTCTTTCCATCGCCTCCTGGAGATGAAGCAGCCTTTTGCGGATGCCCCGGAAAAATAAAAAGGAAACGATGATAAAAAGGGAAATGATTAAAAGCAGACCGGCCCCTAAGAGGATTCCATATTTCTCTGTTACCTGCACCAACGGCGGAAGAAATAAATTCCTCGGAATTTCCAGAACGATAAAACCGTTCTTTTCATCCCCGCCAATAAAGCTTATAACTGTAAACGGATCTCCGCCATACCGTTCCTTAATAAACTTCGCTGTAAAGGCAGGCGTCCAATTAGCTGGCAGATTTCCCTTCACATCCAGCTGCTCCATCAAGGTTCCCTTTTCATCTACCCAAAACATCGAAGCATCAGGATAGTCCTTTTGCCAATTCGAAAAAAGCCTATGAATGCTTTCACTTGAGGCATTCTCCAGTTCTGCTGCATCCGCATGCCATTTTTCTTCAATATGATTGGGATCGGATTCATTCTTGTTTTTTTCTCCTGAAATGTCCTCTTGGAGACCCATAGCCAGCATAGCCACAAGTAAATAAGCTGCCTGAAACAGAAATAGGGCAACCAGAATAATCGCCATATACTTCGCCTGCAGCGATTGGAAAAACCTTTTCATATCTTCACCCTGTAGCCGATTCCGCGGATGGTCTCAATGATTTCAGGACGGGAAGGGTTCTTCTCGAGTTTTTCACGAAGATAGCGGATATGAACCATCAAGGTTTTGTCGCCCTCCATATATTGTTCTCCCCAAACGCCTTCGTAAAGCTGCTCTTTTGTCAGAATCTGATTCAGATGGCGAATGAAGTACTGAAACAGCTGATACTGCTTTCCTGTCAATTGAATTTCATCGTCTGCCTCCCGATCGATAATCCGCAAATCCTTTGTATGTACATGTAAGTGATGCACCTCCAGCACCTGATCATTCTTTTGAAATCGCCTTAACAGCACTTCAATCCTTGCAGCAAGCTCATCCGGCTGGAAAGGCTTCGTCAGATAATCATCAGCAAAGCTCAGGCCCTCCAGCTTATCCTCCACCGCTGTTCTTGCCGAGAGCATTAGTACTGGCATGTCATTCTTTACTTTCTTAATCCGCTTCCCAAGCGAAAACCCGTCAAGCCCCGGAAGCATAACATCCAAAATAGCAATATCCGCATCAGAAAGATAATTTTCCATACCTTCTCCAGACTGCAGCCAGATCACTTCATAGCCTCTTTCCCCTAAATCATTTTTCAGCCAGCTGCCAATATCGCTTTCGTCTTCTATGTATAAAATTCGAACCATACTCTCCACCCTTTTATTTATCTTTTTCTAATCTGTTTTTGAACATCATCTTATAAGTTCCCGAATCTAACAAATACTTCCTGCTATTCTAGGATACTTACTATTGTATGATTACTTCTTAATAAACAGGGTACATACTAACTAAGCTTTTCAATACCTTATTGCCTGCCACTAAGAATTCTTCCAAAAAGAGTTTTAGCGGGAGGTGATGAAGTGAGAAAAGTTTACCAAATTGGGGAATTGCTAGCTTATTTAGCATCTATTGGCTATCCTCTAACAGAGGAAAAAATCCATCATCTGATTCAGAATAAGGACATCCCGCATCTTAGACCTTACGGCGATTTGTACGTCTTCAACCTGGATCACATCGACTGGTGGGTCAGCCAGAGGAGAGAAAGCATTACCTAGCCCCGCTCTTTAGCGGGGTTTTTACTATGTAAAAAAACATTCGCCATTAACAGCGAATGCTTTTTCGAAG
This sequence comes from Cytobacillus sp. NJ13, assembly GCA_030348385.1. Lineage (NCBI taxonomy): Bacteria > Bacillati > Bacillota > Bacilli > Caryophanales > Bacillaceae > Cytobacillus > Cytobacillus sp. NJ13. The sequence continues at coordinate 3,021,010 of JAUCFP010000006.1, forward strand.
CTCTTAATTCAGCTCCTCCTTTACAGAGTTCCGGAATTCGCTGTTTGTCAGAAATTAAAGCTGAAAACTGTTCATATTCCTTGAAAGCTCCTTAAAATGCGCATTGCTCAGATCATTTGCAAGGAAAGCCATTTCTGTACGATTGCCCTCTTTATCGGTTGCATACATGCTGATGGTAAAAACAAAGGCTGTTGATCCACCCTTTTGCCCTGCATACTGAAGCCACTCCCGGTTGCGGGGATTTTTTATCAGCTGCTCCATAACTGGGTCGAGATAAGAGTGGACTTCCTTGGAAAAATAGCTTTTACTGTTTAATAGTCTCATAAGCTCTGCATAATCACCAGCAGAAGCACGCGGAAGCCTGTCGGACCATACTTTTTGAAAATCCATATCGAGAACCTTTAATATTTCCTTCTTACCTTTTTCAAGTGGCGGATGGCTTTCCCATTTCTGATGGATGTCTATAGCACTGCTTCGATACTCCTCAAGACTCATGCCCTTCAATTCCTTAAGCGCCTCTTCTTTTGTGAATCCCTTTTCCTCCATCAGCTTCATTGGGATAAAAAGGGCACTGACAATCGGATACATCTTTTCATGACTGGCAAGCTTCAAATCGTCAGCAAGTCTATTCACATTTTCAATTCCCAGGACATTCAGCAGGTAATCGGTGTTTGCATTCGAACTGTAAGCGATCATCCCATTTGCTACTTCGCTTAGAGAAACACTTTCCACCTCTTCAGAAAGACCATCAATCCACGCCTGGTGGGCTCCGCCATCTGTTTTAGGAACATAGTACGTTTCCAAAGTCTTTAAATCTACTTTTTCCTGGGGATCTATTTCTCCCTCCGCTGCCTGACGCGCATATTCAATTGCCACTATAATTTTAACCGTGCTTGCTAAAGGAAGCGGCACATTCTCATTGATATTAACCCACTCTTTATCATTATGCCGAATAACCAAAGCCATACTGTCTGTGTGCCTGTGTGCCTGCACATACCCGATGACTGACTCAGGATTACCGCTGCTTTTCCCCTTTAGATACATGAATAATGCCCAAGCTGCTGCTGCCAAAATAAGAACTATTCCTGTGATTACCCACATCATCTTCAAAAAGAAAACCTCCATGATTACGTTGTACTATTTAAATACGAAAGGTAATCATGGAGGTTTCATTTTCATGGCAGAAAATCCTATTTAATTTGAACTTCCTCCCTGCGGCTCTTATACCAGGAATAGAAAGATGAAGCCACATCGGCTGGCACATTCTCCACACTGGCATGCTGAACAGGCTTACCTCGGTTCACTGTCTGTATGGAGGCAAGCCCAAACAGCTTTTGCCATCGTGTTGCCGTTACTTCTGCCTCAATAACCTTGCTTCTTTTCGAGATAAATAACCGAGTGCCAACAATGCCGGTTTTGAATTGAATAAAAGGGCCGTTGATCAAATAACGGGCATTTGTATACCCAGCGATTCGTACAAAGACAATTAAGGAAAAGAGAAGGGTTGAACCTGCCAGCCAGGTTTCTTCAATATTCAGAAATTCAGGCTTGAAATAAACCAGGGCAGCTGTTGATAAGATCCATAACCAGCTTGGCTTTAATAAGCTTGCCCATAGGGCCTTTTTCGGAAGCGGATGCATCTTCTGTAAAATTTCATAGGCAGGCAATATCTCCTCCGCTATTTTGCAGGCCCGATCAACTGGCAGAAAAGGAAATAGCGAATTTATGCCTTCCCTTTCATCTCCTTCCGAAACATCACCTGATGTCACCAATTTCACTTCAGCTACTCCGGTCAAACGTTTCATCATATTCTGCTTGATCTCAATTGCCTGGACTCGATCTTTTGAAATAGAAAAGGAAGTCTCTTCTAAGAATCCTTTGCGGATATAAATGCTGGTTTCGTCAGAGAATATTTCATATTTCCCATACTTGATATAAGTCCGCAAGAAACCTGCCAATACTGATATAATCAGAAAAAAGATGATTGCAGCAGCCTGCACCTGCCAGGAATTCAGGAATCCCATCAAAAAACCCATTCCTCTTTCTTCCAGATCAATAAAGTCAGATGCTTTTGTATAAATAGAAGCTATTAAAGAAAGCAGTACAAAAAAGCTTAGCGATGTAAAGGCCGCTTTTATAAGATCTTTTTTTCCGGGAGAAAAATGCAGTGTTTTTTCACTCACTTCCGGCACTTCTGCCTCCGTTTTCGCTGAAACTGTCCCTTCCAGCCAGTTCGCTTCTTTTAAGGAAATTACCTTAAACTCCACCGCAGACTCACTTCCATCCATTCCTGTTTCAAAGGTAAGGGATGTGACTCCAAATAGCCGGTGAGTCAGAGACGTATGTCTCTGTATATTTTGCACTTTAGTAAATGGTACAGTTCTCTTGGAGCGGACAAAGATTCCCTTGGATAAATGGATATAAGCATCGTCCACTTCATACTTATTTGATAGCCAATCTATGAGAACATACACAGCAGCCAAAGCAATAAAAGGAAGGAAAAGCTTCCGTCCCCATTCAATCAAAAAGGATTGGGAGCCGGCTTTCATCACAAATAAAAAGAGGGCAATAAAAGCTGAATTTCTTAGTAATTGAATGAGTCCAAACAATATAAGAAGCGAATGAAATCTTCTGGCTTGCTTCATTCGTCCTCTTCCTTTACTTTGGCAAGTTTGGCTATCTTATTTCTTAATGAGACAGCCTCTTCTTTTGGCAATGCCGGGATTACATGAGAGGACCCCATCGTCCCCATGCTTACGGAATATAGGCCGTATTTCCTCATAATGGGACCCTGCACGGTTTCAACTGATTGTATTTTCGTCATGGGGATCAGCAGATGCTTTTCCTGCCACACCCCTGACTTCAGCTGGACGTATTCTTCATCCACTTCATAGCGCCAGCTTCTATACTGAATATACGGCGAGATGAAAGACCAAATTGCCGCTGGTATTGATATAGCCAATAAAATGATCAGGATCCACCCGATCCATTCTTTCCAAGAAAATCGATCATCCAGATAAAACAACACACCGAGAACCGCAAATCCGATGATATTTTGGATCGCCTCACTGATGATCCATACCCGGATGGCGTTCCGTGATACCCTGTTTTGAGGTTCCTTTATATTTACATGCATATAGATCTCCCATCTATTATTCATTTAAAAAGATTTCTTCGAGGGATGGCTCTTCAACTTCCACCCGCAGAACATCCGCCTTGCATTGTATGAAAGCCCTTATCATTTCAGCAATCTTATTCTCATCGCTGATTGTGATCACTGTATAAGCATCCCCATGTTCAAGCAGGCTGCCAGCTGACTCAAGCCATTGCTTCAGCTTAGCTTGTTCCTGCTTTGGCACGGTGGAGTGTTTTATTTTGACTGTTATGGTTGACCGGTAAAAGGCCCGTAACTCTTCCATCGTTCCAATCTTATCAATTATTCCATCCCGCATAATGGCAATCCTTGAGCAAATCTTCTCCACTTCATCCAGATTATGCGATGTCATAAAAACCGTCTTCCCCTGTTTTTGAAGCTCTATAATGAGACGGTGAATGAGAATAACAGATTCCGCATCCATGCCCGATGTAGGCTCGTCAAGAAATATCAGTTCCGGATCATGAATAATAGCCTGAGCAATCCCCAGCTTCTTTTTCATGCCAAAGGAGAACTTGCCTGCTTTCTTATTTGCACTTGATAAAAGATCAACACTTCTCAGAACCTCCAGACATTTCTCTTTTGAAGCCCTGGCGCCCGATAGCTCTGAGAAAAAGCGTAAATGATCCAGAGCGGTCCATGCCCCATAGAGAGATGAATAATCCGGCATAACCCCCACTCTTTTCATCACCTTGCTATCAGGACCCTCAACCCCAAGAAGTGAATATGTTCCGCTGCTGGAGGAAATGATGCCTGTCAGCATGTTAATAAAGGTGGATTTACCTGCACCGTTACGTCCGAGAAACCCAAATATCTCGCCTTTCCTTACGGCTAAATCCATTCCCATGACCACCTGATGCGCACCATAGGCTTTTGAGAGCTGTTTCGCTTCGATGGCATTCATTAGCATTCCCTCCTTCTAAAAACAGCATTTGCAGCCAGCAGCATCATACCTGCTAATCCCAGTATGACTAAGAAAGTAAAATCATCCCGCTCCAAATAGTAAAAAGGGATAAAGTATTTCATCCAGTTTACCCAGCCATTTGGAGAAAAAGCAGCCCAAAATCCAAAAGCCGGAAGCATCAGTCCCAGAATGTTGCCTAAAAACATGGTATATCCAGGTCTAGGGATAAGCACGGACAATAGGACAGCTAAAGCTGCCTGGTAAGTCACCAGACTCATCGTCTGGGAAAAAATAAACAGATCAAACTTCTTGGAAAAGATACTGATTAGCATAAAAGACACCACAATGCAGACCAGCCAGAACAACCATATCCCAAGGAATTTACCGAATAATATAGTAGAGCGTGATGCCCTTGTCACCAGAAACCTCATTGTACGCTCATGGATTTCTCTGTTTATTGTGTCGTGGGACAAACCGAACACAAATAATTGTCCAAGCAGCAAAATGATACTTAAAAGACCGATCGTGTGGATATCCTCAGCCTCGCCTGCAGTCAGTTCCACTCCAGATGATAGTACACTGGAAAACTTCGACGCATAATACGATACTGCAAATAATATGGCAATCATAATAATGGATTTAATCCCTTTAAAAAGACTTATAAACTCTCTCTTGCACATCACAAACATTTTCCATGCTCCCTTCAGCTTGATTCTGATTAAAGTATATACCGTCAATCTTAACCGCCCTGAAATACTACCTTAATTTTTCCTTAATTCCTATATTTTTGGAAATAGAGTGATATGATAGGTTTGAACAAACTAGATTAGGAGAATAACCATGCAAGATTCAAGATTACTGCTTGTTGATGACGAACAAGCTATTTTGCACATGCTATGCACGATTTTGCAGCGTGAACAATTCAGAAATATAGATACCGCCTCTACTGCCGCACAAGCATTAGAGCGCTGCCGGGCCAATACCTATGATCTCATTCTATTGGATGTGATGCTCCCTGACCGCAGCGGTTTTGATATTTGTCCTTTAATAAGGGAAACGACAGATGCCCCCATCTTCTTTCTGACTGCACGCTCTACTGACCTTGATAAACTTTCAGGATTTGCCCTTGGAGCAGATGATTATATTACCAAGCCCTTTAATCCGCTTGAAGTAGCTGCGCGAATTAAAGCACACTTGCGCCGACATAAAGGAAGTCAGCCTGTTCCCGTACAGACAATCTATGATTTTGGCAGAATTAAGATCAATACTTCAGCAGGGGAAGTTACTGTTTCCGGGAAAAGGATAGACCTGCCAGCGCAAGTCTACCAGCTTCTCCTATTCTTAAGCAAACATCCCAATCAGCTTTTCAGCAAGAGCCAGCTATATGAGCATGTATGGGGAGAAGAAGGATTTGGAGAGGACAACACGGTCATGGTGCACATCCGAAAGCTCCGGGAGAAAATTGAAAGCAATCCAAGCAGCCCCTGCCACATTATTACTGTAAGGGGACTTGGCTATAAATTTGTTCCGGAAGGCAGCATTTATGAACATCCATAGACGATTCATCTTTCAATTTTTTGTCCAATTAATTACCGTTTTTGTGCTCTTTTTTATCATTCTGATTTCCTTTTGGGCTTTTCTTGGTTTTTCAATGATGGATTTCGAATCCAAACAGGATCTCTCCAAAGCAGAAGATTATTTTGTATCTGACCATGTTAGCTTTAAAGACGGGAAGGCTGTTTTTAAAGAGGAATTGAAAAGCCTGGCAAAGGAACAGAATGGATGGCTCCTTGCCATTAATGAAACCGGGGATGTTCTGGGTACTTTCAATATGCCGGATAAAGCTCCTAAAAAGTTAAAGAAAAGTGAAATCGCCGCCATTACTTATGGGGAAAGCAGTGAAGCCCATTATACATATTGGAAGATCGGCACTAAACCGCATTTTGTCCTTTTTGGAAAGGCCAAGGCTGCGACTAAACTTCTAGATCAAATATCCCCACGTGTGGATTGGAAACAACAGAAGCTGAACCTTTCTGAAATCGTAGAGGACGAATTATCCAGGAGAAATGCCTGGGTCCAGCTTATTGCTCCTGCAGGTAATGTAGTGGATGAGTATGAAGCCAACAATCAGCCGAACAAATACTCAGTCAGAAAGCTATTCGCAGAACAGGATACGGAAGGCAGCACACCAGCAGTATACTTTGACCAAAACACAGAAAGTGCCATCCTGTTAGGGATTCCCGCTGACAATAAGGCTTCCACTATGGAAAAAAGTTTATTTGAAAGTCTAAATAGAAGTCTCATGATCATTTTTGTCATGGCATTTCTGCTGCTTCTGGGCGGAACTCTCTGGTATGCACGCAAATTCGGTGTTCCTCTGCTGACATTAATGAAATGGATTCAAAACCTGGGGAGCGGGCTGTATCAGGAGCCTGCAGATGTCCATGGCAATCCGGTAACACTCAGCAGAAAAGGAAAATTGAAAAGAAAGTTCCGTATTTATAAGGAATTGATTACAACCTTAACACAGCTTACCGAAACTCTTCAGCAAAATGAGAAGCAGCAGCGGATGATGGCCAATACAAGAGAAGAATGGATCAGCGGCCTTTCCCATGATTTAAAAACTCCGCTATCCTCCATTTCCGGATATGCTCAAATGCTTGCCACAAATGATTACACATGGTCCGAAAAGGAAACAAAGGAGTTCGCCCTCATTATGGCTGAAAAGTCGGATTACATGATGGACCTGCTGGAGGACTTAACTTTAACTTACCGTCTAAAGAACAATGCTCTCCCAATTGCCAAAGTGCCGACCGACTTAAACGAATTTATTCGCCGAATCATCATTCATTACATTAATGATCCAGTCTATCAGGACAGAACATTCCATTTCATTCCGCATCCTGAATCCATAACAGCTTCCATTGATCCCAAATGGTTTCAGCGGATTATGGATAATATCATAGCCAACGCGATTAAATATAACCCGCCAGGCACAGCCATTTCCGTTATCCTCTCTTCCATAGAAGAACATCTAATTGTCATTAACATTAAGGATGATGGCATCGGCATGGACAGCGCCACACTCGGAAAGCTCTTCAGCCGCTACTATAGAGGAACCCATACAGGCGAAACCGGAAGCGGATCAGGACTAGGCATGGCCATCACCAAACAGCTTGTCCACCTCCATGGAGGTACCATCAATGTTCAAAGCAAGCCTCAAAACGGCACCCTCATCCGGATTATGCTGCCAGTCAATTAACACATAAAAAAGAGTGCAGAGTGCACTCTTTTGCTGTATATTGCATTTCAATCAAACGATTGATTGAAATTTTTGGGTTCTGCAGCTGCCATCTTTTATCAATAAATTCTTGAATAAATAACAAATGATAAAAACACGGTACAAATAAGCAAAGTGGATAAAATATTCACGGCTGCACTTGCCGTTAATAAAATCAGATCCAACTTCAGCCCTATGTTAAAAACAATTAAATACATCATCATGGCAAAAAAAGAGGCAAACATTCCTTTTTCCCTGATCAGCTTCATCCGCTCATCTTTCTGTTTGAATTGAGGATACAGATAGCTTAAACAAAAACACATAACCGCCATTCCAATCATAATGTAAGACTCAGATGGCGGGGCAGAATCAGCCGTAACCCCTGCATAGATGATAAAACCGCTCATCGCCAAAAAGAATACTCCCAAAAGTAAAAATGTAATTCGATACCGTTCCTTCAATCCGGCTCCCCCTTTACTCTTTCTTTCCTTCATAAACAAATAATTCTTCAATTGTGGTATTAAACGTCCTTGCCAATTCAAATGCAAGCGGGAGGGAGGGATAATACTTCCCCTTCTCTATGGATATTACTGTCTGCCTGGAGACTCCGAGTTTAGCTGCCAGCCTATCCTGTGAATAGCCATGCCTTTTTCGAAACTCGACTAAGTTATTTTCCAATTCGTTCACCTCATCCTAAGTGCAGATTAATGTAAAATTCCCTTTACGTCAAGTAAACTTTACATCATTAACAAAAAAATACAGCATACCAGAGAAGCTTCTCTATGTTTTAATTTTTTTATTCCCCTGAGTGTCCAACAAACTTTAGGCATAGCCTCATAAAAAGAATGCAAACTAAAAACGCAGATGCCTTAATGACTATAAAGGGGGTGAAAATCATGGCAAAGGATAAGAAAAACCAATCAGATCATAAGAATAATGCACTTCCAAAGGATACGGAATATGCGGATGACAGAGAAAATGGCCTCGAAAGAATCGCGTTAAAAGCTCAAAGAGACAACACCAAGTGAGCCATATGGGACAGTTTAAGCTGTCCCTATTCATTCCTGGCGTTACGGCCAAAATGCATGTGGTATACTTTGCGTGCTTGAGTTTCGGATTGTATGTTGTTAATAAAGCGATCTTTAACCTCCTCCATCAGCAGACTCTCCAGCTTTTCAAGCCTTTTTGGTCCGAATCCGGTCAATTTTTCAGAGATTATCACCTTAAACTCTGCATATTGCTTATAAATTCGAATGCTTCCATGCCCAGTTCTTTTTGTTTTTCCTGCAGTAAAATCAAATTCATAATTTTGCTCTATGTAAGAAGAGACCTCAGGAAGCCCCAAGTTCTCATATAATGGCGGAAATTGATGATGGATAGGAGGATCGGTGAACCGTACGGAATCAATGTTCATAGTCCCTCTCCTCTCAATGTTTACAGTAATTATCTCCAATTATGAATAAATTCAAGCGAACCATATTATACTGAAATTGTTTTTGCCGCCATGGACTGATAAAATCCTTATTATAAAAATGGAATCAAAGGAGATCTTAATATGATTAATAAAATTGGAAAAATCACAGTATACGTTGAGGACCAGGAACAGGCAAAGGACTTTTGGCTGAATAAAATGGGGTTTGTCTTGAAGCTCGAACAGCCTATGGGCCCAAATGCTTCTTGGATAGAAGTGGGACCAAGCGATGATGAATTTACGACTTTAGTTCTTTATTCAAAGGCAGCCATGGAACAGCAGAACCCATCTGCAGTTGCCCATCCATCCATTCTTTTCAGTACAGCAGATATTGAAGCTGCCTATGAACAAATGAAACAGAATGGTGTGGAAGTTGAGGATATGTTAAAAATGCCTTTCGGAACTATGTTCACGTTTAAAGACCAGGATGGAAATAATTACTTATTAAGAGAGGATAAGTAATTCAATCAAGACCTGTCCTGCATAAGCTGAGCGGACAGGTTTTATATCTCTTAGCCTTCAAATGCTTTTTTCAAAATATCCAAATCAATTTTTTTCTCCATTTGGAGCAATGCCTTCATTACTCTCTCCGTTTTTTCAGGATCATGGCTGCTGATCATTTCGCTTAACTCTGCAGGTACGATTTGCCATGATACGCCAAACCGATCCTTAAGCCAGCCGCAAGCCTGTGCCTTTATGTCCCCGCCTTCACAGAGCTTTTCCCAATAGTAGTCTATTTCTTCTTGATTCTCACAATTGACTATAAATGATATAGCCTCATTAAACCTAAACTTTGGCCCGCCATTCAGAGCAGTAAACTCCTGCCCTTCCAGCTGAAATTTCACAGTCATAACCTTTCCCTCTGTCTTGCCGCTAAGTTCGTGCCTTTCGTTCCCATAGCGGGTAATCTTGCTGATAGCTGAGTTCTTAAAAATCGAAGTATAAAAGTTTGCTGCCTCTTCAGCTTCTGTATTGAACCATAAGTTTGGTGTGATTTTTTGGATTTTATGTTTCATGCTATCAACTCCTGTTTAGATGCTCTTCAACTTCATTTTAGCCTAATTTTGAGTTTGATAATTAATATTAGTCAATAAAGCCTGTCACTCTTAGCAACAGGCTAAACTCATTATCCCAGGAAACGATGATACAGGTTCTTGGCCTGGAGAATGTCTCTTACCCCGTGAACCAGCACTCTTCCATCCTTAAATACAACCAATCTGGCTTGATCGATCGAAAATGAGAGCAAATAAGGGTTGCTCTCTACATTGATTCCTTGAGAGACCAGGGATTTTTCCAGATAAGCAACATCCATATCTTGAAGGGCTGAAGGCCTGATTTGAACGGTATCCCTCCCGCAAAGCAGCGCTGTTTTTGTCTGATTTCTGTAATCCAGGAAGGGATAAACGGGATTGGTCCCGCACGATAAGCACTGCGGATCCTTTAAGGAAGAAACATTAACAGAACTAAAATGATTTTTCCATAAATCAAAGGAAGCAAGCGTGCCGCGTAAGGATTCTAAGTCCTCTGCCAATATTTTTAAGGCCTCAGCAGACTGGTGAGCTGCAACCATTTGAATAGCCGGCTGAATAACACCAGCCGTATCGCAGGTGGTTCCTCCCAATGGCAATTTGTCCATCAGGCAATTCAGGCACGGTGACACCCCAGGCAAGATGGTATAGCTTAAACCATAGCTCCCCACACAGCCTCCATATACCCAGGGAATTCGGTGCTTTTGAGAGATATCATTGATCAGAAAGCGAATGTCAAAATTATCTGTTGAGTCAATGATTAAATCAACACCCTCAATCAGCTCTTCAATTTCCTGTACTCCTACATCCATAATACGGGCGATAACTTGAACCTCTGAATTGATGGCTTTCAGGCGGTTAGCAGCTGCTATCGCTTTTGGGGCTTTTCGAACAGCATCTTCTTCACAATAAAGCTGCTGGCGCTGCAGGTTGCTCCACTCCACATAATCCCTATCGGCAATGGTTAATTTGCCGACACCTGCCCTTGTGAGAGTTTCTGCATTTGCAGCCCCTAATGCACCAGCCCCTATAATTAAAGTGTGTTTTTCCCTCAGCTTTTTCTGTCCTTCTTTGCCAATCGGAGGAAATAACATCTGGCGGGAGTATCGTTCATTCAACTAAAAACCATTCCTTCCGCCGGGCTGCTTGCTGATGCATAACGTTTTTGGGGCATCCGGCCAGCTTCATAGCCCAGCCTCCCTGCTTCAATGGCGAGTTTCATTGCTTTTGCCATTTTAACAGGATCATCGGCAGAGGAGACAGCCGTATTTAATAAAACTCCATCTGCTCCCAGCTCCATTGCCAATGCCGCATCTGCCGGGCTCCCAATTCCAGCATCCACAATAACCGGCACTGTAGCCTGCTCTGTAATAAATTGAAGATTAACAGGATTAATGATTCCCTGTCCTGAACCAATTGGCGAAGCACATGGCATGACCGCATGGCAGCCTAGTTCTTCAAGTTTTCGGGCAAGTACGACATCATCAGAAGTATAGGGCAGAACAATAAATCCCTCGTCTAATAGGATTTCCGCTGCTTTAATCGTTTCTATTGGATCGGGAAGAAGTGTTTTGCTGCATCCAATAACCTCAACCTTAATCATGTCGCAGAGCCCGGAAGCTTTGGATAGCCTCGCTATTCGGACAGCCTCCTCAGCTGTACTTGCTCCTGCCGTATTAGGGAGTAATTTATATTTCTTTAAATCCAGCTTTTCCAAAAAGTTGGGCTGGTTCGCTTCAAAAATGTTCATACGTCGTACAGCAAAGGTAAGCACCTCTGTTTCCGAAGCTTCTACAGCTTCCCTTTGCACATCAAAGTTTGGATATTTTCCTGTTCCAAGCAGCAGCCGAGAGCTAAATTCATATGGGCCAATTTTCAACAAATCATCCGCCTCCTACAAAGTGTACAATTTCGATTCGATCCCCATCTGACAGAATGGTTTCAGCATGCGTGGATTTATCCAAAATATGCTGGTTTAGTTCGACAATGACTACCTTTTGCTCCAATTTAAAGTGCTCGAGCAGAAGTAAAACAGAATTAACTGTTTCCGGCAGCACCATAGCATCTCCGTTAATGACAACATTCATAAAAGCACCCCTTTTGAGGAATGGACTAAATCTTCAAGGCGGGACAGCTCAAATGGGTTAGGCTGCCCCGTTTTTCCTTCGAGGATGTCTGCCATCAGCTCTCCTGTGGCCGGGGCAAGGAGGATCCCATTCCGAAAATGCCCAGCTGCAATGTATAACCCGTCACAGGCTGGATGTTGTCCCAAAAAAGGCTGCCCATCAGCTGATTGCGGACGAATTCCTGTCCAGGCACGTTCCCATTCTGCATTCGCGATATCCGGGACCAGTTTTTGAGCCTTTTCCATCAGCAAGGATATCCCTTCAAAGGTCACCTTCTCATCAAATGAATTTACCTTAACCGTCGCTCCAACTACCAATCTCCCAGATTGCTTTGGAACGATATAGCATCCGTGTGAAAAGATCGTCCCCTGTACAAGCGGTTTTTCAATCTTGACCGAGAAGCATTCGCCTTTAACTGGAATAATGGGCAGCGAAAGGCCCGTTCTTTCAAGAATCTCCCTGCTCCAGGCCCCGGAAGCAACAATAACGGCATCTGCCAGAAATTCTCCCTGGCTGGTTCTGACCCCATAAACCTTTTCATCTTTTAAAATAAAATCTGTTACATGTGTATACTCATAAATTTCTGCGCCTAGGGCTATTGAAGCTTTTGCAAAGGCAAGAGACAATTCATATGCCTGCACCTGTCCGTCATTCGGTATATACATGGCACCCCTCAATTTGTTTGATACGAAGGGTTCACGTTTGATCAGGTCATCAATCGAAAACCATTCGGCATGCTCATCCGCTTTTTGCTGGCTTTCGATCAATTTTTTTAATGCCTGCTCCTCTTCTTTATTAGCCGCCACTTTATATACACCCTTATTTTGATAGCCAATATGCACTTGTGATAAATCTTCCAGTTCAGAAATCAGGCTCCGGTACATGGAGCGGCTTTTGCATGCCAGCTGAAATAGCGGGCCGTCTTCTGTCAGTTCCGTTTGGGCTCCTAAAATTCCAGCTGCTGCTCCGGAAGCCTTGCCGGCTATTTTCTCCTTATCCAAAACGGCCACTTTATACCCTCTTTTAGCCAGTTGAAAGGCAATGGCGCTTCCGTTAATGCCACCTCCAACTATAACGGCGTCAAACATTTTCCTCATTATTACCCCTCCTCATTTAACTTTTTTGAAAAGAGCTTGGCTGCCTCTGCAGGGTCTTTTGCCTTCAAAATCCCTGACATTACAGCAATGCCATCTGCCCCCGCCTCCAAAACCTCTGGGACTTTCTCTGGTTTAATGCCTCCAATTGCCAATACCGGAATTTCTACTGCCTTTTTAAGAACCTCCAGTGACCCTGTGCCCCTTGGCGGGACTCCCTTCTTGGAATTGGTTTCAAATATGTGCCCAAACAGGATATAATCAGCCCCCTGTTTTGCAGCCTCTTCTGCTTCTTCAAGAGAATGTACGGAACATCCGATGGGCATATCTAGAAAATGCGTTTTGACTACATGGACTGGAAGGCTGTGAAAAGCAAGATGTACACCTGTTTTACATGTCCATGCAACATCCACCCGATCATTTATAACAATTTTATGAATGGGGATTCCCTCATTACAAAGCAGCTTAACTCCTTCATATAGCTCCCTTGAGGTTCGATGTTTTTCCCTCAAGTGGAACCTGTCTGCAAAGGGTTCCACTTCACCTGCTATCTCAGCAAAAGCCTCAAGAGAAAGCTTTCCATCTGATATAACATGCAGCTGTTTTTTCATAGCGGATGCTCCTATGCTTTTTTTAGATTTTGTGCAAATAAAAAACCACCTTCTAAATAGAAAGCGGGGGTATGAGGCCCTGGAATAAAGACCCGATACTCCACTTCCCTACGCTGGTATTCATGCCAGATCAGGTTCCAAGGGTCTTAAAGCTTTTGCTTTAATCTCAGCCTGCAAACAGGCACCCCCAGCGGATATAATTTCTATTAAACTATAATAAGACTACTGATAAATGTTTCCCCCGGCCTTATTAAATTCCTCAGCTTTTTCTTCCAGTCCCTTCTGTATCGCTTCGCCGGTTTCAAGCTTATGCTCTTTTGCATAATTCCGGATATCTTGAGAAATTCTCATGCTGCAAAATTTTGGCCCGCACATGGAACAGAAATGAGCGGTTTTTGCCCCCTCAGCCGGCAGGGTTTCATCATGGAATTCCAAAGCGCGCTCAGGATCCAATGAGAGATTGAATTGATCTCTCCAGCGGAATTCAAAACGGGCTTTTGACAGGGCATCATCCCTTTTTTGCGCTCCAGGATGTCCCTTTGCCAGATCTGCAGCATGCGCGGCAATTTTATACGTGATGACACCCTCACGGACATCGTCCCGATTCGGCAAACCCAAATGTTCTTTTGGGGTAACATAGCAAAGCATTGCCGTCCCATACCAGCCTATCATGGCAGCCCCGATTGCAGAGGTAATATGGTCATATCCCGGAGCTATATCAGTCGTAAGGGGTCCGAGTGTGTAGAATGGTGCTTCTTTACAGATTTCCAATTGTTTATCCATATTCTCTTTGATTAAATGCATTGGAACATGGCCAGGTCCCTCGACCATTACCTGTACATCATGTTCCCAGGCAATTTTCGTCAACTCCCCAAGTGTTTCAAGCTCCGCAAATTGAGCCTCGTCATTTGCATCTGCAATCGATCCCGGCCGCAGTCCATCTCCCAGGGAGAAGGCCACATCATAAGCTTTCATGATCTCGCAGATTTCTTCAAAGTGTGTATATAAAAAGTTCTCTTTATGATGATGGAGGCACCATTGGGCCATAATGGATCCGCCCCTTGACACAATTCCGGTCAAGCGTTTTGCCGACAGCGGAACATACCTCAAAAGGACACCTGCATGAATGGTAAAGTAGTCAACCCCCTGCTCTGCTTGTTCAATTAAGGTATCCCTGTATACTTCCCACGTAAGATCCTCGGCAATGCCATTAACCTTTTCAAGTGCCTGATAAATGGGAACGGTTCCGACCGGAACGGCGGAGTTTCTGATAATCCATTCGCGTGTAGTATGAAATATTTTTGCCTGTAGACAGATCCATAATTGTATCTGCTCCCCATCGGGTAGCCCAGGTCATTTTCTCTACCTCTTCTTCAATAGAGGATGAAACAGCCGAGTTTCCAATGTTCGCATTAATTTTCACATGAAAATTCCTTCCGATAATCATTGGCTCTGTCTCAGGATGATTGATATTGGAAGGAATAATCGCCCGCCCTCTTGCTACTTCAGATCGCACAAATTCAGGCTCCATATTTTCCCGAATGGCTATAAACTCCATCTCTGGGGTAATGATCCCCTTTTTTGCAAAGTGAAGCTGGGTGACATTCTTCCCTTTTTTCGCTCTCAATGGCTTGCGGTTTAAGCCAGGAAAGACTTTATGATTGGCACGCGAATCATTTTCGTCGCGAAACCCATTATCCTCGGGCTTCACTTTTCGACCTTCGTACTCTTCAACATCTCCGCGTTCATGAATCCACTTTATTCTTAATGCAGGAAGCCCTTTTTTTAGATCTGCCGTATATTGAGGATCCGTATAAGGTCCGCTCGTATCATATACACGAACCGGCTCATTGACTTCTTCACCAAACGTTCCGGCAGTGGGGCTTAATTCTATCTCTCGAACTGGAACCTTTATATCAGTCCTGGATCCCTCCACATATACTTTTTTGCTGCCAGTAAAATTCGACATAATAGAAATACTCTCATGATTTAAAGAACTTGCAGTCATTGATCATCTCTCCCTTATTAAAAATATAAGGACGAGACCTGGAACCAAGGAAGTGCCAGATATGTAAAAAAGCCGGTCCACATAAAGATGGACCGGCTTAAACGCAGATGTCTTTGCACAAAGAAACTCTTTTGCACATTCTAACTTCCCCACGCTGGTATGATCCAGATCAGGTCCAAAGAGTCAAGAAACTTTAGCGCGTTTCTTTCTCAGCCCAAGCTATTGGGCACCCCTAGTTATTGCTATTAAATTCAATTTTAGTATACAGAATTGCGGAAACAAATGAAAGGAATTTTTTCAGAATTCTGTCAGATGAAAAACTTTGCCTTTATTCTGCTCCTAACCTCGTTCTTCTTCATTCAGGCTTTTTACTTTTGAATGCACACCAAAAACGCCTGTCAGCGGCAGACGTTTTCCGAGAAATTTGCGGGTTAGTTCCCGTCAGATTCCTCATCATTCATATCCTTATCACTTTCATCCATACTCTCTTCATCTTGAGGTGATTCTTCATTCATGCCGGGCTCCTCCATATCAGATTCTTCTGATGTGCCAGGATCCTGCATTTCACTATCTTCATTATTGTTTTCTTCCATCTGATTATCTTCCAATTCCACACCTTCGGTTTCCGGCGGCGGATCCTGTTCATCCGTTCCGCATCCTGCCAACAATAATCCTGCACTCAATGGAACTGATAGCCACAGCTTCTTATAATTCATGTATTGTCATCTCCTTTTGCAGTATTATGTTTCTTTAAGACCTTACCCTTTTGGCAGGAGGCAAAACTTTTCTGATCCTTTATAGCCCATCACCCGATTAAATCCCAGATATCTGCAAATACTATCCCTGCCACAAATACTGGAGGATGAATGATGAAAGTACTTCTTTCCGCCATATTATTCAGCTATCTGGGAATGCCCCTGTATAGCGTACAGCCTTCAGAAAAAGAACAATGGGATCACCAAGGTCTTTCTGAGGACTATCACGGCCATGTTGAAGAACGTACAGAAGCACCATACAAGCAAATTCAATTGCTGGGAATTAATGATTTCCATGGACAGCTGAATGTCACTCGGCAGGTTAACGGCAGACCAGCAGGTCGCGCAGATTACCTCGCTGCCTATTTGCGGCAGCGTGCTTCTGAAAATGAAAACACCATTTTGCTTCATGCTGGCGACATGATTGGAGCTAGCCCGCCAGTATCCGCTCTTCTGCGGGATGAACCGACCATTGAATTTTTGAATAAGATGGGGTTTGATATTGGCACTATCGGCAATCATGAATTTGATCGAGGATCTGATGAGCTGCTTCGCCTGCTAAGCGGCGGCGGCCCTTCAGCAACAAAAAACTATTCCGGTTCCCGTTTCCCATGGATTGCAGCCAATGTCATCAGTCACAAGTCAGGCAAACCCATCCTTCCCCCATATAAAATATTAAATGCAAGCGGAATCCCAATAGGATTTATCGGAGTCATCATGAAAAATACACCGGCCATTTCCGCGCCAAACAGTGTGAAAGGTCTGATTTTTACTGATGAAGCTGAAGCAATCAACAAGTATACCCATATACTAAAAAACCAGGGGGTCAGATCCATTGTGGTACTGGCCCATGTTCCAGGCGAATCAAAACCAAATGGAGAGCAAGCCAGAGGCCAGTTAATAGATTTGGCCCATCGAGCGGATGACGAAGTGGATATTATTTTTGGAGCCCACAGCCATACCTATCTGAACAGTGTTGTGGATGGAAAACTCCTGGTGCAGGCCTATTCATACGGCACTGCCTTTTCAGATGTGGATATAGAAATAGATCCCAGAACAAAAGATATTGTCCGGAAACACGCGGAAATAGTAAATGTTTTTCAAGAGAATATCCAGCCTGCAAATGACATAACGGAGCTGGTCGAGCGCTATGAAAAGAAAGTAGAACCCATTGTAAACAGATACATTGGCACTGCTGCAATGCCAATCACAGCTGAGCAAAGCAGAAGCGGTGAATCAGCCCTGGGCAATCTTATTGCCGATTCCCAGCGGGCAGCGATGAACACAGATTTGGCTTTCATCAATCCAGGAGGAATCCGGGCAGACATTGACGCCGGCCGTGTTACTTGGGGAAACCTATATGTCGTCCTTCCCTTCAGCAATCAACTGGTCAAAATGAACCTGACAGGCAGCCAAATTCGTGATGTCCTCAATCAGCAATGGCAGCCAAATGCAACAAGAATTCTGCAGATTTCTGGCTTCACTTATTCCTGGAATGTCAGCCAGCCTGCCGGTGAAAAAATAAAAGATATTTATCTTCCTGACGGAACAAAGCTCCATTCGAATAAGATCTATTCGGTCACTGTAAATACCTATCTTGCTGATGGAGGAGACAATTTTACAGTATTCCGAAAAGGGACAAACAGAGTGACCGGACCAAGTGATATAGATGCACTAGTGGACTATATACAGAATTCAGCACAGCCATTCAGCTCCTCGATTGATGGACGCATAAAGAGAATATACTGAAAAAGGACAGCTCGGCGACTGTCCTTTTTTCTTGTCCATTTGATACTAATAGCAGGATCGGCATCATATCCTTCTATTAGGATCAGAAAGAAAGGAATAGGATAATGAAAAAGTATATTTATTTTCTCATGCTGTTCGGCGTCTTTTTTCCACTTTTTCAAAAGACAGCCATTGTTTTTGAAAACTGGAGATTGTGTACAAATACATCCAAATTGATAGGGATTCAGCTTTATGGACTGGATTCAATGAGAAACCTCCTAATATCATCACTGGCGGCCCTAGTTGCTTTCTTTTTCACCCAAATATTTATTAGGTGGGACAACAAACATAAAAGTTCCTAAAAGCCCTGAATCTAGAAATGCACCAGGTTTTATCACTATTCATAAACTGTAAATTGCGGTTTAGTCGGATGGTCAATGACAAGAGCATCCTTTGGGAATTTTAAGAGCTTTTTATACAAAACAAAATCTCCAAAACATCCAACTGTCAATATCGCCCCTAATATCGATAATCCAGGCATATTCAGTACAATTCCAAGAATAAGGGGCAATAAGCCAGTCGGAATGAATGGCAGCATTAAAACCTTTTTCATTTGCTGAACCGTCACTGGCTGTTTGGCATGAGCATAGGCCACACCCAATCTCAAATTGACTCCCCAGGACATTTCGCTCCATGGGACACCGCCAATATAGCGAAAACCTGCCAAATGGATGGCTTCATGCAAAAAAACAATAACGGCCATACCAGCTAAAAATAATAGCATACCTATAAGATCAAAAGACATTTCCCCTCCGCCATAAATCACCGCATGTAAAAAGAGCACCCCAAATACCAGCACAATCGTTGCAATGAATAAAAAAACCTGCAATTTCATCATTGAAATGGAAACAACCGTTTCTTTTTTATTTTCCAAACTTTCACCCCGCGAGAAATTGGTCGATACCTATTTTTACGGATCACAAATAGCAAAGTTTCAAAAATGTCCATTGCAGGCAGCTTATATCCAATTTTTATTCAATGCTCTCCCCATTGCCTTAGCCCTCCAAACTGCCCGCTTCTAATGCATTTCCTTTACCTTGAAGCTTCAGCTGAAAAAAACCAAAGATGGACGAATGATTAATAATACTCCTGATAAAATGTAAATAAGCCGGACACCGATTAAATCAGTTAAGACCCCTATGCCCAAAATAGAGAAAACGAAAATCAATTCGTTTAAGACAGATTTAGCTGCAAGAATTTTCGTGAACATTGTTTCATCTGCACTATTTTGATACATAGTGGTTTGCGCAAGATCCCGCAGCTGATAGGCAGGCCCCATCAATATCACAAATAGCAGCGCTAAGAAAGGATTCGAAATAAAACCATACCCCAAAGTAAGAATCCCGAAAGCACTGGATCCAATCAGCATAAAAATAATCAAACGGCCTTGCAGTAAATAAGAAAGCCGGTAAATGAGGATTCCTCCAGCAATAGTGCCTAAGTAATATCCTCCGTTGATATAGCCCCACCAAGACTCCCCCTTTCCAAGGGCATCCTCCACATAAGTTAACGTAACCGCACCAATCCAAATCGTTCCTGCCCAAGCTTCTATCAAATCCATTATGATCAGGACTCGAAGCCCTTTATCCTGGAAGAGCAATTTCCAACCAGCCGTTAGACTGGACAGCATCCGGACGTTTGAGTTTACAGCAGGTGATTGGCTTATTTTTATCAAAAACAAGCTGAGAATAGAACTAACAAGTAGAATGATCGTAATGATCAATGTGGTTTGCTTGCCAAGGAAAGCTAACAGGATACCGCCAAAGGTCCACCCTGCAAATAAGAAAGTCTGGTCAACACTTGAGAGCAGGCTATTCGCTTTGACTCTTTGCTCTTTAGGAACAACAGCTTTTACCATGGACATTTTAACAGGTGAGAAAATGCCATTGAAAAAAGATATAAGGGCCAACACAAAGAAAATAGCTATTAACATAACCCGTCATTTGCTGCGAAAATAATATCAGTAATCCCGCAATCAGAACGATCTGCTTATCTGGGAAAACTTCAATAGATTTACTGGCTGAATTCTATCCGAAATGGATGGAAGCAGTATATTGCTGATCATTCTCGATATTACACTAACCAATGTGACGGCTGCAGAAAGTGCTGTGCTCCCTGTTTCATTATACAAATGCAGCACCACAGCCATCGTGTACAGGGCAAACCCAAGGTTCGCTGCTGTCTGGCTTACTAGTAGAGCGTAAAATGAACGATTCATCAATATCCCCTTATCTAAAAGAATTTTTCGTTGCAAACCGGCATTATTTCTAAAGTCAGGCTCTCAATCTAATATTGAAAATCTATCATTTAGCTTAACATATTGAAAATCTTAACTTACATGAAAAAATGCCAGCAGCAGCCAGCTCGGTTATCTATTCTCGATTATGAAAAACAATATAGATCATGGTAGCTTGTTCCTATTTTTTATAAAAACATATCGCGATTTTCCTTAATGTCTGTATAATCAACTTAAACTATTAATAGAAAGGAGCTCAACAGAATACGTGCTTTATATATGGGATATCGAAAAGATTATAAAAATCACCTTGGATGAGTTCCAATTAAATATTAACTATGAGTTCAGCAATACGCTTACTGCACCCATGAGCTATAATGTCTCAACGAATACAATTAAGTTTAACTACCTGAAAGTGAACGGCTACATAGCCAAAATCAATTTTAAAATAAGAGAGACGGATGAGAACCTTGTTAAATTGATGCTGTACCATGAAATCGGCTATTATCTGGATTTCAAGAAAAACAAACATGATATAAGAACCCTAATGTATGGAGAAGATGACGAGAAAGAACAGCTCATGTCTGAAATAGAAAAAAACTCCTGGGATTATGGAAGAAAAATTGTACCTGAGAACCTGGTAAATGCCTATGATCATTTACGGGAATTGGATAAAATGTTCAGCTAGAAAAAAAAATGCGCCTCATTAAGAGACGCATTTCTTTTTAATTCGGTTCCACATGAACGTGAACATCATAAACCCCATAATCCTTCATCATCACTTTCTCCACATGTGTCGCAATATCATGGGCTTCCTTAATATCAAGCTTGGAATTAACCAGAATGACCACATCAATCACTTCATTGTTTCCATAGCTTCTGCCTTTAATATCTTTAATGCCTTTTACCCCGTCTATATCTTTGATGACATCCTGATAATGCTTAATCTTTTTTTCATCAAATCCATCTGAAAGCTCATGGGAGGCTTGTATAAAAATATCCCAAGCCGTTTTGCATATTAAAAACCCGACAACTATGGCTGTTAATGGATCAAGCCATGGCATGTTCAGCTGTGAACCCAAAATACCGACGGCAGTGCCTATACTCACCCATGCGTCTGAAATATTGTCCTTTGCCGCTGCCATTACGGCCTTGCTGTTAATTTTAATAGCTAGTTTTTTATTGTATCGGTATACAAAGTACATTGCGGCTCCAGAAAAAACTCCGGTATATGCAGCAAAAATATCAGGAGATTCATTAACTCCATCAAACATGGATGAAACAGCATTCAGCAGAACTTGAAGACCTACTGCAGCCATAATGAATGAAGCTACCATGGAAGCAATGGTTTCACTCTTCCAATGGCCATACCCATGATTTTTATCCGGCGGACGCTGAGAAATCCTAAGCCCTATAAGCACTGCAATTGAAGCAATAATATCTGTTGTATTATTCAGCCCATCCGCTTTCAAAGCAGAAGAGTCACTCACATATCCAATAGTTAATTTTAGTACAGAAAGAAATATATAGGCTGCAATACTAATAAACGCAGCACGTTCACCCAACTTAAGGTTTTGATATTTTTCCTCTTCCATGCTCTAGCCTCCTACTTTACCCTTGCTTATATTACCAAGCGGAATTCGGGTGGGTCTAGAGCAATCTTTTTGTCTATAATTAAATAAATAAGCAAAGTGCAATTAAGTTGCCCAAGCGAAAATTAAGCCAGCCTCTAAATCGGCTGGCTTAATTTGTATCATTTTAAAATGCATTAAGGAGAATACAGAATTTGAACCACCTGCAAATCTAGGCTCTTTTAATACTCGCCTCAAACAAATCAATTATTTCCAAAAATCTCTCTGCTTCTCTAAATGTATGGTCAGCCAGAAGTGGATGAATATTGCTTTTGATCCGGCAGGCCTCTATTAATTCTCTGGCCGTTTTCTTGAAGTCCCTTAATGAAGCAACTGATACTTTATTCTCATTTAAAAAATGGCTAAGTAATGGTTTCGTTTCTGATTCAGGCTGCATAGAGTCAAGATCAACAGCTTGAAAGACCAATTGGTCGAAATCATGGCTAAACTCTCTTGCCTGTTCTACCAGCTTTCTTTCCGAAGGATCTAGTAAATGGCCAATAAACTTAGCATGGTCAGCCATGATCCTTAGAAAGAAGACATTTTCTTCTATAATGGCTTCCGGTTTTGGTGCGAGTATCCCTGAATTGAGGTCTTTTAATCGATTTGCAAAGTATGCAGCTTCTCTGCTGATATGGTCAATCAATAAAGGAAAATTATTTGAACGGATTTCGCATCTTAATGTCAGCCCCAGCACTTTCCTTTTATAGCTCCAGATGGCAGCAGCTGCTTGATAAACCTCGTTATTAAATGCTTGAACCTGGCTAAGTTCTGAGTTGACTGTAAATCTGGCCAGCTTTTCCTCGATTCTTTCAAATAGAGCGATAAATTGCTGTGCCTCGGCAATTAATAGTTTCTGTTCATAGGTAAACCCTAAACTTAAAAATAGTGCATGTTCTTTCATAATCCTGGACCAAAATTTAATTTCGTCCAGCGATCTAACGACTATTGGATTCGCCATATTTTCCCCTCCCCAATTACTCACTCCTTCTCATATATATTAATGATTTTCAGCCTTAATTCCATTTTATTTCTTACCTCACTATTCATAAAACGAGAAAAACCATTCGAAAAACGTAAATGCTGCTCCCAACAGAGCAGCAGTCATCCTTTTACTCATATTTTGAAAAATCCATAAAATAGCTATAAATCAAGTATACAACCATTGCAAACGCGGTTGAGATAAAACCCCATCCCAGCGTAATCTGCTCGATGACCAAATAATTATTGCAAAGCTGTACAGGGGACCAGATATAAAGCCATCCCAGAGCTAAAAATAAGATAGTAAAGAAAATAATGAGAGCATGCTTCCAAAATGAACTTAGTTTTGGCCAGCTGTCCCGCAATGGCACACCGGCCAAAAATGGCAGTGAGATAAATTTAAAGACTTCTACACTTGTAAACGTCAAAGCTTCATCCATTGTCCTTGGCAGAGACCAATACACCATAATGATTGAAAACAGCAATAAACCCGGCACTCCGTTATCATTCCAATTTGAAAAGAATTCCGGAAAGCGATTTTGAAAGAATTTCGCCATGAGTAAACCAGTGATCACCAGTAAAGGCATTTGCATATGCATATGGGTTATCATAATGGACTCCAGCAAATTAGCTACTGGCGGGAGAATCAGTGCAAGAAGCAGCAGGAATCCGTATACTGATGGCTTCATCATTTTTCCCCTCCACTATGCAGAATCTCTGTTACCCGATCAGCCGCTTCTTCAATCAATGTGTAATCCATAACTTCGACTAACTGTCCTTTTGGATTCACCAGGTAAAAAGCCGAATTATGGGCAAAGTTGCCGTATTCATCCGGTATGACAATGACACCAAACCGGTCCAGCAAAGACTTAAGTTCCTGCTTATCTGGAATTCTGGCCATTCTCCACGTTTCTCCGTCACTGCCGAAAGCTTTACGGTAAGTGTCCAATGTTTTCGGGTCATCCCTCTCCGGATCAAAACTGATGCTCAAGAACTGAATATCATGGCTAATATACTCTTCTGGAATCCGTTTATATACTTCAGACATATTAACCTCCAGCTCAGGGCAAACAGTACCGCAAGAAGTATATAAGAAAGTAATAAAAACATACTTTCCTTCAAATTCCGATAAAGAGTATGTCCTTCCATTATTATCTTCAAGCGTTACATCCGGGAACTGAGGTTTTTCATCCATTAACTGATTAACCCTGGCTGTTTCAGCAGTAAAAGCCTGAAACCCATCTGTGCCAATGTAAAAAAGGACTGCGCCAAATATCAGTACAAGCAAGCTTGATAAAACCGTTCTATTTTTTGGAAACATGATTCTTCACTTCCTTTTAAAAGAAAGAGACAGCCCAGCAGCCGAGCTATCTCTCTTTCCTTACCAGGTTTTATATGGAGGTGAACCTGGAGGCGCATTGACAATGAAATCGACTAATGGTATTACATAAGCCATGCCGACAAGGACAATCATACATACAACCCACAATCCCCAGCGTTCTGTCCATCTAGGTGTTGGCGCTTCATCTTCTTCCACTTCTGCAATAGGGAACTCTGTGTTTCCTTTTGGTGCAAAGAACATAAGGTAGAATACTGCATATACCTGCATGAGTACACCAATCATCAGAAGCGTGCCACCGATTGCCAGGAAGAACAGATAAGGATCCCAGCTTAAAGCAGTTGCATTATCAAAATATGTTGAATAGGAAGTTCTTCTCGGAGATCCAAGCAGCCCTACCCAGTGCATCGCACCAGACATGATGATCATACCGAGCGTCCATATAATCGTTTGAATAACCCCAAGTTTATTGATCTGCGGTGTCAGTACTCTTTTAGATACATAAGGAATGAGCCAATAGCTTAGGCCGAAGAACGTCATAACTACCGACATGCCAAGTGTTAAGTGGAAATGGCCAACGATCCACATAGTGTTATGGACTACCTGGTTCAATTGGTTTGTAGTTTGAGCAATGCCGCCTGCCCCAGCAGGGATAAAAGCAGCCATTGCGATAAATGGTGCAAGGAATCTGACGTCTCCCCAAGGAAGCTTTTTATACCAGCCAACAATGCCTTTTCCGCCTTTCCTTCTCGCTGTGCGTTCAAAGACTGCAAACATTGCATAAGCAGTCATTAATGAAGGGAAGCCAATTGCCAAACTCATAAACACGTGCATATATTTCACAGGTTCAGAAATACCCGGGTCAATAATTTGATGGTGGAAGCCTCCGGTAATATTCATAATTACTAGTGCAATAACCACAATTCTTGTTAAGAGGTCATTCCATCTTCGGCCGCCAATAATTTTCGGCACAATGACGTACCAGGCAGAGACCGCCGTTAAATACCAGATGTTAACCAGCGTATGGCCGAACGCCCAGAACAGCGTGCGTGCAACCATAACATTTATTGTCTCCACCCATCCAAAAGCCCAAGGAATTATAGTAAAAACCTCAATGGCTACAGGTATGCTTCCGAAGAATAAGAGAACAAAGACACCGGTTGCAAAGAAAGAAAGAATCGGGATATGCTGGCCGGGATTTCTCTTTCTCCAGCTGGCCACATTGATAAAGGCGCCAAAGGCGCACATCCATACACCCAATACGATAAATACTAAGCCGATATAGAAAATGGGTGAAGCTGCCATTGGCGGATAGAAAGTATACATAACAGATGCTTCATTCATTAAAATCGGGATCACCGCTAAGACAAATCCCAAAATCTTCATCCAGAAGCCAATCCATGCCATCTTTCTGACCTTAGGAAGCAGGCCGCCAAGTGTGTGGGATAACCCAGCATAGAAGTACCCAATTGTGAAGAACGCCGACAGTACGACTACCAGCAGAAGGCCATGAGCTGTAAGGACCTGATAATAATTCAGCCATGCCGGCAATTCAAGCATTCCAGCCCGGTTCAGGCCTTGCAGCAGTCCAAGTATTCCGCCCAGAAGGATGGCTAAGAAGGCAACAGATAAATATGATTTCGTTAATTTTGCATCCTCGAGGCAAATCCCCATAACTTTATTTGCTTTATCCTTAAAAACTTGTGTTTTTCCTGATTGCTTAATAACTGTTTCCACTGTCTATCCCCCCTTTATTTCACTGTAATGGTCGTGCTCATCATTTGATGGCCCGCACCGCAGTACTCATTGCAAAGAACCAAATATTCGCCTGGCTTATCAAATTTCTGAGTGATCTTTTGTACATAGCCAGGCACAACCATTGCATTTAAGTTAGTTTCGGCAACCTGAAACCCGTGAACGACATCTTTTGACGTCAATGTAAAATGAACTGTTGATCCTGCAGGTACTTCTATCTCACTTGGAGTAAAACTGAACACTTGAAGAGTCATAACTACTTCATACTCATTCTCGCCAATCTTCTTTATTCCAGGCTTATCAAACGGTGCTGTTTCATCCACTTTCTGAGGATCAATTCGCTCTCCATAGCTTGGCGGCCCCATTTCAAAGGCGAATGCCTGGTAGCCCGCGATTAACATGAATCCAATAATCATTCCAAAGCTTAAAATAAGCCATACCTTTTCAGAACGGTGCATCATTGGTTATCCCCCCTATATTCTGGCCATATACAGGCCGTACAAGATTAAATAAGTAACAAAGATCCCAAGCCCTACAACTGTAACTGAAAAGAACGTACCCTTTAGAGAATTATGTTCTTTTGAACTGCTCTGCTCCACTTTTCGTGTTTCCACCTTCCATCAGCTCCTTAACTTTGTTACCTACATCATAGTTGAGAAGGGTTTTCATAAAAGTGAAGTGAATCACACTTTCTTCATATTTCCTTAAAGGCAAAAAGGTTGTAATTCTGGCTAAACACTGCAATATCAAGGGTTTTCTCCACCGAATGGTACTAGGGGGAGCATATCGGTTCACAAATAGTTCATAAAAAGGCAATTCACCCTGTATTTAGAATCACGCAATGATCATATAGAATCTCCAAAAGAGAGTGAAAGATTTAGAAGACAAAATAAATGAAAATTAAGATGGCCATACTAACACTCAAAAAGTTTCACAAAAATAAAAAAAACTAATCCCTATTGGAATTAGTTTGATAATGGTATGTATAATGGTGGGCCTAAATGGACTCGAACCATCGACCTCACGCTTATCAGGCGTGCGCTCTAACCAGCTGAGCTATAGGCCCATATGTTGTGTTGGAGCGGGTGAAGGGAATCGAACCCTCATCATCAGCTTGGAAGGCTGAGGTTTTACCACTAAACTACACCCGCATTTAAATTAATTTATAATATACTTCTGTTTGGAGGCAACACCCGGATTTGAACCGGGGATGGAGGTTTTGCAGACCTCTGCCTTACCACTTGGCTATGCTGCCTTAAAAATGGCTGGGCTAGCAGGATTCGAACCTGCGAGTGACGGAGTCAAAGTCCGGTGCCTTACCGCTTGGCTATAGCCCAAAATTTAATGCGGAAAAAGAATAATGGGGCGATTGATGGGAATCGAACCCACGAGTGTCGGAGCCACAATCCGATGCGTTAACCACTTCGCCACAACCGCCACTATCCTACTGGCAGGGGTAGTAGGAATCGAACCCACATCAAAGGTTTTGGAGACCTTCGTTTTACCATTAAACTATACCCCTATATAAATGGTGGAGGGGGGCAGATTCGAACTGCCGAACCCGAAGGAGCGGATTTACAGTCCGCCGCGTTTAGCCACTTCGCTACCCCTCCAAGTCTGTAAAGACTAAGAAAATGGTGGCTCAGGACGGAATCGAACCGCCGACACAAGGATTTTCAGTCCTTTGCTCTACCGACTGAGCTACTGAGCCATATAAAATTATTAATCCTAAAGCTAGACACATGTGCTTCAAAGCTCTGCGTTCTTTGTCGCA
The DNA here is from genome assembly GCA_030348385.1 of Cytobacillus sp. NJ13. NCBI lineage: Bacteria > Bacillati > Bacillota > Bacilli > Caryophanales > Bacillaceae > Cytobacillus > Cytobacillus sp. NJ13. The sequence goes on from JAUCFP010000006.1 coordinate 3,048,945, forward strand.
GATTTTAAAAGCATGCTATTCGATGATGCTGAAGCTTCGCAGCTGCATTCTTTTAAAATCCTCTACCGACTGAGCTACTGAGCCACATATTATTTATTTTTAAAAAATGGCGGTCCGGACGGGACTCGAACCCGCGACCTCCTGCGTGACAGGCAGGCATTCTAACCAACTGAACTACCGGACCAGATTGCGGGGGCAGGATTTGAACCTGCGACCTTCGGGTTATGAGCCCGACGAGCTACCGGACTGCTCCACCCCGCGACAATATTATTAAAATAAAATATGGAGGAGGAAAGGGGATTCGAACCCCTGCGCGGTTTGACCCGCCTGTCGGTTTTCAAGACCGATCCCTTCAGCCGGACTTGGGTATTCCTCCGATGTAATAAAAAATAAGCATATTGGTAGCGGCGGAGGGGATCGAACCCCCGACCTCACGGGTATGAACCGTACGCTCTAGCCAGCTGAGCTACACCGCCGAAATGATTATATATTTATGGTGGAGCCTAGCGGGATCGAACCGCTGACCTCCTGCGTGCAAAGCAGGCGCTCTCCCAGCTGAGCTAAGGCCCCATATAATTAAAGAAGTGTCTCTGGTCGGGAAGACAGGATTCGAACCTGCGACCCCTTGGTCCCAAACCAAGTGCTCTACCAAGCTGAGCTACTCCCCGTAATATGGCGCGCCCGAGAGGAGTCGAACCCCTAACCTTTTGATCCGTAGTCAAACGCTCTATCCAATTGAGCTACGGGCGCAAAATAATGGAGCGGAAGACGGGATTCGAACCCGCGACCCCCACCTTGGCAAGGTGATGTTCTACCACTGAACTACTTCCGCTTAAAGAATGGTGCGGGTGAAGGGAGTCGAACCCCCACGCCTTGCGGCGCCAGATCCTAAGTCTGGTGCGTCTGCCAATTCCGCCACACCCGCAATATGAAATTAAAATGGTGAGCCATGAAGGACTCGAACCTTCGACCCTCTGATTAAAAGTCAGATGCTCTACCGACTGAGCTAATGGCTCATACCTTAAGAAGAGCAAATAGCTCGTCCAAAAGTTATGG